>CALCHY010000198.1 GCA_937907415.1 uncultured Trueperaceae bacterium | reverse complement strand
GCCAGCTCCAGTAGGCACTGACTACATCGCTCGCTAATGGGCATTTTCTGTGGATAGCTGCGGTGCCTTGGTTGTTGATTGTCGAAAGAGAATCATCTCAGAGATGGTCACGGCCGGTATCGAGTTGCATCAGAAAGCCCCGGGCTTCTTCGCGGCCGCTTGGGCCGGAGAGGAAGGATCCGGGGTCTACAAGGCCAGTGTATTTGCAGCCGTCGTGGCCAGAGGCGAGGTGGTCGTGATGGAGGAGAACCAGGGAGGTTTACGGCAGCTCTCGGGTGGCGGTGAGGTGAGTGTCAGACTGTGGTTAGTCACGCCGCACCCACTGCTGGACGGCGACGCGCCGCAGGGGCTGGCGCGCGCTTGGGCGCAGCGCTAGGGCGTCAGCCGTTTAGTGCGTAGGCGGTTTCGAGGAGGCGGGTGATCGCTTCCGGGGTGTCGAACGCGACCCCGAGGCTTCGTAGGCGTTCAGTGTCGAGGTTGAGGACGGCTAAGTAGGCGCGGAGGTCGGCGCGCGACCGCGGGGACCTCCATGATGGGCGTTGGGCCAAGCAGCTGCGCTAGGCGCACGACGTCGTTGCGGTGCTTCCTGAGATGGGTCCCCTTGACCAGTTCGTTGCGCTCGGGTCGAGCACGCAGGTCGAGGTAGGTGCGCGCTTTGAGCGGGATGAGGTGCTCCGGGCCGACGGTTGCCAAGCCATCTGTTTGGCGGCGGCCCGCCATGACCCAGCGGTAATAGGTGTCGTCGAGCAGGATAGCGGAGAGGCTAGAGAGATCCGAGTCGCTGGAGATCGGCGCCAGGTGTGTTCCGGGCGGCACGTTGATCCCGTCAGGTTGACGGAAGAACAGCTCGAGCATGTAGGGGTAGGCGGGGTCGCTCGGCTTCTGGAAGCGGTAGTAGGTGCGCGGGTTCGCGGCGCGCTCTAGGCGCGCGCAGCCGCCGGCTTGCACGAACGATCAGAAGGCGGCTAGGAAGCGCTCGTTTAGGGCTTCGATGCAGAGGATGATGTCGAGGTCCTTGGTGGCGCGGAAGTCGAAGCCTTGTTCCCGCAGGGCCAGGTGGCTCGCGGTGCCCCCGATGAGCACGTAGCGGCCTGGGTACTCGCGGAAGTGGTCGCGGCGCACCGGTAGGCCTGTCACCTCCTGGAGGTAGGCTACGACAGCGTCAGCGAGTCCGGAACCCGACCTTAACATCGTATTGGATTAGAACGCACGCTCCGTTATGATTCGATTTGTTGTTAAAAGGAAGCTGCTTTGCGCCGGGCGATTACCTCGTAAGCAACGCATATGGTCCCTTAAGGCTGACGTAGGGGGCCGCGCCGATTGGCAGCGGATGACCTTGGGCTCTCCGGTTAGTCAAGCCGGGTTCGGCGCCATGCCGCCAAAGTTGCTCGACCCTGACGAAGGAGAGTTCGTACTCGCACTGGTGCGGCACAAGCTGGCAGACACGCCCGACTCGCTGCCTGGCCTCCCTAGGCTCGATATAAGTTGTCGACCAGGCCGCAGGTACTGGATTGGCCGCGACATGTCGCTAGAGGACCTTCTCATCGCTCACAGTGTCGTGTCCTGCTTGCTGCCGGACGAGCTCGCGGCGCTCGCGGACCTGCTGGAGCGCCTGCCGTTGCCAGCGCCGGGGGGTTGCATCGTGCCGCTGGCGGAGTTCAGGCGCCTGGTGGCGGCGGAGTTCGGCGAAGAATGCCCCGCCGTAAGGCAGCTGGATTCGCTGATACTCTAGGGTGACGGCCCGCCGTGGGAATCGGCGGGCCGTTCTCCGTCAAGGCGGCCGGCTGCGGGCGTGGCCGGTAGGCTGGTTCCCGGAGGGGGTTGCTGGTGCGGCGGGTGAGTGTCACGGAGGCTCGTAGGGAGTGGTCGAAGCTGCTGTCGGCGGTGGAGGCGGGCGAGTCGGTCATCATCACGCGTTACGGCAAGCCGGTGGCGCACCTGGCGCCGCCCAGGGGCGCGGCGCGTTTCTTGGACCGCGCCCCGCTGCGCGCCGGCGTGCCCCCCATGCGCGATGGCGCAGGCGAGTTCATAGCCAAGATGCACGAGGACGAGCGTTACTGACGGGTTAGGGCCGGTAGCGGGGGTGCGGGAGGGGTCATGAGGCGAAGCGAGGACGAGGGCGTTATCACCCCAGGCAGCGGCAACGTCTTCGCTGACCTGGGCCTGCCCGAGCCCGAGGAGCGTTTGATCAAGGCGCGCTTGGCGAGCCGAATTCTTGACGGGGTGGAGGCGCGTGGTTGGACTCTCGGGCGGGTGGCTGAGGCGTTCTCGTTGAGCGAGGTGGAGGTTTCACTGCTTCAGGTCGGCAGGCTCAAGGGTTTCAGTGTGGAGCGGTTGGCGCGGCTCTTGGCGGTGGTGGAGGGCGGCGGCTAGGCGTCGCTGGTCTCCTGGTGAAGGCCGCGGACGTACCAGCCGCGCCGGTGGGCTTCCTGGGCGATGGTGTCGCGCCAGGCGCTCCAGTCGGTGGTGGGTCCGCCTGAGGCGGCTGCCCAGACGTCGGTGGGTTGCGCCACGAAGTACCGGACGGTGACCCTCATTTCCTCACCGTTGTGGGTGCCGGTGATGGTGACGGCGTTGGGTTGCAGGCGGAAGGCGCCCGGTTCGAGGCCTTCCAGCAGGGCACGCACCGCGTTACGCAGTTCGTCCAGGCTAGTGGCCTTACGAATGATCTGTTGGGCGCCTGGGCCGCGGCGGACGACGCGGTAGAAGTGGTCCGCCAGCAGAGTGCCGCGCCGGTGAGGGGTGTCAGGCCGCGGGTCGTTCATCTCGGATCCTGGGAGCCGCGGTCACCGCGGAGCGCGCGCAGGTAGGCGCGCAGCGTCGCGAACCGTATCTCGTCCGGGTGGCCGTCCTCGAGGTGGGCGACGTGCGTCTCGGGTACGCCTAGGCGCGTTGCTAGTTCGGCTCGGGTGAGGCCGGCGGCCTGCCGGCGCTCGGCGAGGGCGTGGCCGATGTTGGCGGCGATCAGGCGGCGCTTGTGCGCTGCCAGTGCCTCCTCGTTCAGGCGGCCTTCCCTGACGGCCTTGGCGCGCACGTCACGCCAGGTAGTGGCTCCTTCATTTGGTTTCCGCTGCGGCATCCTCGTCACTCTAGGCGGTCATGGGGTGGTGGCGCGACCGCGGCGGATCCGGTTCGGGTCCGCGTGGAATGGTCGTGGCCCGCCGACCGAAGCCTAGCGGGCCACTATCTCTTGCGAGATTCATACCCGAGGTTCATCACCGGCCTAGGGCCGGGAGCGGATATGCCCCGGGACTCCACGTGAAGGATAGCAGGTGGCGCTGGTGAGGACTTAGGTGTCGCTGTTTCCTGCGTGGGGCGTGATGGCTGCCAGCTCGTGGCGGATTCGTTCGCGCTCTACCTCGAGGTCGTGTTGCGCCTGCAGGTTCAGCCAGAACTCGGGGGTGGTGTCGAAGTAGCGCGCGAGGCGCAGTGCGTCGTCGGCGTCGATGGGCCGCTCGCTGCGAGCCAGTGCTTCGACGCTCTCGGCCGGCAGGCGTAGGCGCTCGCCCAGGTCCGCGGGAGTGAGCTCGAGGGGGTCCAGGAATTCCTCCTGGAGTATTTCGCCTGGATGTACGGGCGGCAGGGCGTCTTCGCTCAGGAACTCCTGGATGCGTTCGTGGGTGTAGGCCTCGGGCTCGGCTGTGCCGGCGGGCTCTTGGCCGGGTTGGTCGGCTTCGTCCTGCGGGTCGGGAAAGTCGTTCATGGGTTCCTCCCGGTGTGCTCGTCGGCCTATCGGCGCGTCGGTGGGAGAGAGAACTGCGGAACGCCCGGGCGTTCCGCAGGTGGTGCTCAAACCCGGGATTCATCACGGGCTATGCCGTGAGAGGAGTGGCCCCAGGACTCCAGGTGATGATAGCAAGTGAGCGCGGCGAGCGCGCCGCAGGGGTGAATTGGCCGGGGCTAGTAACTGTAGTCTTGTTCCTGCGCTTCGCGCGTTAGCTCCCGGTGGAACTGATGCCAATGGAGGTAAGGGAGAGGGCGAGTGCTCTGCCGCTTAATGTCAGCATCGTCTTGTCAGCGCTGTTCTCGGACTGCTGCTGTAGCTCCTCAAGCGCTTTGCGGCAGGCGATCGCCTGCTCGTACACGTGCTGGCTTCTTAGGTCAGCGCCTCGCCAGCCGCTGCGGACTGTGAGGAGATTGCGGCGCGTGTCGGAGGACATACAGTTGGGCGGGCGGCGGACGCGAACTAATTAGCCCACCAGGCTGATCTGCTCTAGCGCGCCGGCGCTGCTCTGGTCGAGTTCCGTCAGCCACTAGGTGATAGTGGCCTCGATCTCGTCGCGTACGCGGCGGAAGCGTTCCAGGGCTTGCTCTTCGGGACGGTCGGGCGCGGCGGGGTCGTCGAAGGGCCAGTTCAGGATGGTGCGGGCGTTGGGGAACACGCGGGGGCAGGCCTCGGCGGCGTGGGCGCAGACGCTGATGGCGTAGGCGAAGTTCTTGAGGCCCAGGTAGGTAGGCCTTGACGCCGTTGCAGGCGTGGGTAGAGAGGTCGTAGCCCGCCTCTGCCATCACCTGGCTGGTGAGGGGGTGGATGGCGCGCGGCTCGAGGCTGGCGCTGTAGGCGTCGAAGCGCTCGCCGGCGCGGCGCCGCAGGATGGCTTCGGCCATCTGGCTGCGGGCGCTGTTCTGGCTGCACAGGAACAGCACGCTGGGCCTGGTGCTCACACGCTCGCCCCATGAGATGCGGCCTTGAGATCGGCTTCGGTCGGTTGCCGCCCCTCGCTCAGGGCGTGGATGAGCTTCCGGCTGGCGTTGCCGATGGCGTCGCGTACCTCGCGCCAGCGCTCGGGGTCCTGGCCGCTGGGGTCGGGGAAGGAGACGTGCAGGCGCGTGGTCCTCGCCGGGTAGGCGGGGCAGGCCTCGTTGGCGGCGTCGCACACCGTGAGCACCAGGTCGAACTCCCAGGGGTCGGGCAGGTCGTGGAGTGTCTTGGAGGCGTGGCCGCTGATGTCGACGCCGACCTCGTGCATGACCTGGATGGCTTCGGGCTTGACGCGCGTGGCCTCGGTGCCGGCGGAGTGCACTTCGGCGGTGAGCCCGGCTTCGGCTGCGTGGTGCCTGAGCCAGCCCTCGGCCATCTGGCTGCGGGCGCTGTTGTGGGTGCAGAGGACCAGGACTCTCATGGCGCCGCCCCTTCGAGGCGTTCGGCTAACGCGGCGGTGGGCGCGCACGCGTCCTCCGCGGCGGCCAGCACGCCGGCGGGCGCGGGGGTGGGCGGCGGGAAGAGGCGGCCGCGCAGCCACAGCGCCACGCCCACCAGGCCGATGAGCAGCGGCACCTCCACCAGCGGGCCGATGACGGCAGCGAAGGCGACGCCGGAGCCGAGGCCGAAGACGCTGATGGCCACGGCGAGGGCGAGCTCGAAGTTGTTGCTGGCGGCGGTGAACGACAGGGTGGCCGTCTTCGAGTAGTCGGCGCCTACCGCCTTGCCCATGAGGAACGACACCAGGAACATGATGACGAAGTAGAGCACCAGGGGCACGGCGATGACGAGCACGTCGAGGGGACGGTCAAGTAGCGTGCCGCCCTGGAGGCCGAACATCATCACGATGGTGAAGAGCAGCGCGATGAGCGTGAGGGGGCTGATGCGGGGGAGGAAGACGTCGTCGAACCACGCCTGGCCCTTGCGGGGGATGAGCAGCGCGCGGGTGAGGAGCCCGGCGGCGAAGGGGACGCCCAGGTAGATGAGCACGGCGCTGGCGATCTCGCCCATGGAGATGTCGACCACGCTGCCCTGCAGGCCGAGGAGGCCCGGCAGCACGGTGATGAAGAGCCAGGCGTAGGCGCCGAAGAAGAGGATCTGGAAGACGCTGTTGAAGGCCACCAGGCCGGCGGCGTAGTCGTTGTCGCCCTCGGCGAGCTCGTTCCACACCAGCACCATGGCGATGCAGCGCGCCAGGCCGATGAGGATGAGGCCCGTCATGTACTCGGGGTGGCCGCGCAGGAAGATCACCGCCAGCGCGAACATCAGCACGGGGCCGATGAGCCAGTTCTGCAGCAGCGACAGGCCCAGCAGGCGCCCGTTGCGGAACACCTGCGGCAGCTTGCCGTAGCGCACCTTGGCTAACGGTGGGTACATCATCACGATGAGGCCGATGGCGATGGGGATGTTGGTGGCGCCCACCGACATGCCGTCGAGGAGGCGCCCGAAGCCGGGCGCGAGCGCGCCCAGCGCCACGCCCAGGGCCATGGCGGCGAAGATCCACACCGTCAGGTAGCGGTCGAGGAGGGAGAGGCGCTTCGTCACGCCCCCACCGCCCCCGCCGGCTCCCGCGCCGGGCCGGTAGCGTCGGGCGCGCCCGCGATGGCGGCCTCGGTGGCGCTCGCGAGGTCCTCGAGCCGCGCCGCCAGGGCGCGGAACGCCTGCGGCCGGAGCTCGTAGTACACCCAGCGGCCGCGCCGCTCGGCGCTGACCAGGCCGGCGTCGACGAGCTGCTTCATGTGGTGGCTGACGGTGGCCTGGGTGAGGCCTAAGAACGCTTCGAGGTCGCAGCCGCACACGCCGTCGTCGCGGCTGCAGCAGCTCTGGATGGGGCGGGCGAGGAACTCCACGATGCGCCAGCGCGTCGGGTCGCCCAGCAGCCTGAGTGGTAGCGGGGAGGTCTCCATGGGACGATCATACATAGACAGACGCCTAAGTGTTCGATTGCCATCTATGTGTGGAGCGAATCGCACCACCCGCCCGGCCGCGGCAACGACCCGATAGCGGCCGGGAAGGTAAAGGAGCGCGTATGGAGAACCTGGCAGGTAATGACTCGAGTGGGCGCTTTTGTGCTTGCGACCCCGACGCCGCAAGCGCGCAGGGCGGCGTAGCGCAAGCAAACGTGACGTTCGGCTGGGGGCTGGGGGCCGTTCCCGGCGGGGCGACGGGGGGCCAGGCCGCCGACGACTGCTGCAGGTGCGACTGCGAGGGGTGCGGCTGCTGCTGAGCCGTGCAACCAGGGACTAGCAGGGATGGATCATGTTCGCGGGTCGAGCAGGTTCGTGTTCATCACCGACAAGGGCGGCGTCGGCAGGACGTCGCAGGCCTGCGCCACGGCCGTGACCCGCCTCCAACGTGGGGCGGGTGTTCGAGGCGACCTTCGGCCCGCGCGTCCGGCCCGTCGCGGGCGAGCCGGCCAGCGCCACTGCGCCGGCTAGGTAAGCGCCAGCGAAAGTAGTGGTTCAACAGTGGCGTCCGCCAAGCGGTAGTACGCCATGCGGCCCTCCTTGCGGAAGGCCACGAGGCCGTGGGCGCGCAGGAGCCTTAGCTGGTGGCTCATGGTGCTCTCGTTGACGTTGGCGATGGCCGCCAGGTCGCAGACGCACAGCTCCTCTCGCGCGAGGGCGCTGAGGACGCGGTAGCGGGTGGGGTCGGCGAGGAGCTTGAGACGCTCGGTGGCGCCCTCCACCTGCTTGGGGCTGGGCAGGGCGGCCTCGACGCGCGCGACGGCGTCGGGGTGCATCAGGCGCACCTCGCACTCGCCACTTACGTCGAGGGCGGGGTTGGGAAGCGTGCCGGTGGTCATGCTCGCTCCTTCGTGGTGCTCGGCTGGAAGCGCAGCAGCCGCAGGGCGTTGGCGGTCACGACGACGGTGGCGCCGGTGTCGGAGAGGATGGCGGGCCACAGGCCGGTGATGCCCAGCAAGGTGGTGACGAGGAAGACGGCCTTGAGGCCGAGGGAGAACGCCACGTTCTGGCGGATGTTGCGCATGGTGGCGCGCGAGAGCTCGATGAGGTCGCTGACGCCGGTGGCGTTCCCCCGCAGCAGCGCCGCGCCGGCGGTCTCGAGCGCCACGTCGGCGCCGCCGCCCATGGCGACGCCCACGTCCGCTTGCGCCAGGGCGGGGGCGTCGTTGATGCCGTCGCCCACCATCGCCACCTTGCCGTGTCGCTTCAGCTCGTCGATGGCTTCGAGCTTGTCGGCCGGCATGAGTTCGCTCCTGGCCTCGAGGCCTAGATGGTCGGCTATGGCTCGGCCGGTGCGGGCGTTGTCGCCCGTCAGCATCACGCTCCTCACGCCCAGGCGTACGAGGCGCTTGACGGCCGCGGCGGCGTCGGCGCGGGGCTCGTCGCGGATGGCGATGAGGCCCAGGGGCGTGGCCTCTTGAAGGAGCGCCACCACTGTCTTGCCCTGGCTTTCGAGTTGCGCGGCTTGCTGTTGGACGTGTGGGGAGAGCGTCGCGTGCTCGGCGGCGTAGCGGGGCGACCCGACCGCGTGCTGGCGACCCTCGACGGTGGCGGTCACGGCCTTGCCGGCAATCGCGCGAGCGTTCTCGGAGGGGGGCACGGTGAGTCCCTGCGCGCGCTCGAGGATGGCCTTGGCGAGCGGGTGCGCCGAGCCCGCCTCCACCGCCGCGGCGAGGCGCAGCACCTCCTCCTCGCTCGCTCCTATGGGCACGACGTCGGTGACGCGCGGCCGGTTCTCGGTGAGGGTGCCGGTCTTGTCGAACGCCACGATCTTGACGTCTCCGATGCTCTCGAGCACGGCACCGCCCTTGATGAGCAGCCCTCTGCGGGCGCCGGCGCTGATGCCCGAGGTGACGGCCGCCGGCACGGAGAGCACCAGCGCGCACGGGCAGGCGATGAGCAAAAGCGCCAGCGCGCGGTAGACCCACTCCTCCCAGGAGGCTCCGAAGAAGAGGGGCGGGACAACGGCCACGAGTGCGGCCATCAGCATGGCGGCGGGGGTGTAGACGCTGCTGAAGCGGTCGATGAAGCGCGCCACGGGCGCCTTGCTGGCCTCGGCCTCCTCGACTAAGTGGATGATCCTGGCGATGGTGCTGTCCGAAGCGGGCCTGTCGACGCGCACGGTCAGCACGGCGTCGGTGGCGATGCTGCCCGCGAACAGCGGGTCGCCGGGTTCCTTGGCGACGGGCATGCTCTCGCCCGTGACGGGCGCCTCGTCGATGCCGGCTGAGCCCTCGACGATGGTGCCGTCGGCGGGCACGCGCCCGCCCGGCTGCACGCGCACCAGGTCGCCCACGGCCAGCGCCGCCACCGGCACCTCGCGCGCCCTCCCGCCTTCGAGCAGCAGCGCCACCTTGGGCGCCAGCGCCGCCAGCGCGTGGATGCTGGCGCGGGCGCGGCCGGCGGCGACGGTCTCGAGCAGCTCGCCGATGGCGAAGAGGAACACCACGATGGCGCCCTCGGGCGCCTCGCCGATCGCCACCGCGCCCAAGGCCGCAAGGGAGATGAGGGTGTTGATGGTGAAGGGCCGTCCCAGCCGCGCGCTCGCCCACGCCTTCCTGGCCAGTGGCGCCACGCCGATGAGGGTGGCGGCGGTGAACCCCCAGGTCGCCAGGCTCGGGAAGGTGAGCGCCAGGAGCGCGCTCACCGCCAGCAGCGCGCCGGTGACGATGACGAAGCGGCCCTTGGCGGTCCGGTACCAGGCGGGGGGCGTCTCAGGACCGCCGTACGCTCCGCCCGCCACGGCGCCACCGGGCGCGTCCGCCACTACCTCGCCGCCCTTGAGGCGCGGCGGGTAGCCGAGGCGCGTCAGGTCGCGCTCCAGGGCCGCGCGCGGGGTGCGCGCCTCGTCGAGGGTCAGGCGCAAGGTCTGGGTGGTGAAGTTGACGCTCACGTCGCTGGCGCCGGCGAGGGTGCCGATGGCGCCCCTGACGGTGCGGGCGCACTCGGCGCAGTCCATGTCGGAGACGAAGTACTCGAGGTTCGCTGCTGGGGTGGCGGGCCGCTCGCTCATAGTGCGAGGACTCTATCATCTGTATACATGAGCAGGTGTAGAGTACGTCGGTGCCTCGCGCCCGCGCGGGCGCCCTCACGGTACCGCCGCGCCGCCCCCGCGCTGGCGCTCGGCAGCGGCGCCCTGGCGCATGCCACCCTAGTGTTCGGGGAGGTCACCACCCAGCCGGCGTCGCCGCGCGCCGGCGAGCTCATCACGCTCAACTTGAAGATGCACGACCCCATAAGCACGCCGGTCGAGGACGCCATCGTCTTCCTGGAAGCGGCCCCGCAACCCGACCCCGCGGCCGCGCCCGCCGAAGGCGAGGAGGGCCTGATCATCCCGGAGCCGGTGGTGAGCACCGAGCGCTTCCGCGAGGTGGCGCCGGCCATGTACCAGACGGAGTTCACGCTGCCGCACGAGGGCAAGTGGCGGCTGGTGTTCCGTGACCAGACCTACCGCCAGGAGGAGGCGCGCGCCGGCGTCACCCTGCTGGTGGGTGAGGGCGCGACGTCCGAACCGCTCTACTTCGTCTTCCCGCCCATCGCCACCGGGCCCGACAGCCTGGCGACCTGGCTGGTGTTCGTGGTCGGCATCCCGCTGCTGGCCGGATTGGGCATCACCGTGGCGGTGCTGCGCAAGGGCGGCGCTTCCGAGCCGCCGCACGATGACGCCGCCAGGGCCGATGTGCGCTGAGCGGCCAGCCTTCCCGCCTCCTCTAGGATCTGAAATCGCGCCACGATTGGAGCCCCGCCCGTGACCTCCCGCCGCCTCACCCAAGTCACCCTCGCCGTCTTCGCCCTAGCCGCCGTTCGATTCTTCGCCTACCGCCAGTTATTCGCCCCTGCCGCCACCGTCAGCGCCCCCGCCAGCGGCGACGCCGGCCAGCCCACCCTGGGGCGAGAAGACGCGCCCGTGAAGCTGATCCTGTTCGAGAACTTCCTGTGCGAACACTGCAAGGCGTTCGAGGAGAGCGTGTTCCCGCGCATCCAGAGCGACTACATCGACACGGGTCAGGTGCAGGCGTACTACGTCAACCTCGCCTGGGGCGCCGAGGGCGCCACCACTGCCGGCTTGGCCGGCGAGTGCGCCTACCGCCAGAACTAGCTAGCGTTCTGGGAGTACAAGCGCGCCCTCTTCGCGGCGCAGGACGATCACGACGGAGAGTAGGCCACGACCGGCAACCTCGTGGCCATCGCGCGAAGCGTGCCCGCCCTCGACGCCGAGGAGCTGCGCGCCTGCATCAACGAGCAGCGCTACGTGAGCGAGGTGCAGCGCGACCTGGAGCTGGGCGACCGGGTCGGCGTGCGCGGAACCCCCTCGATTGTGATCGGCACGCAGGGCTTCGAGGCGCCCGGCTACGCGACGCTGGCGAGCGCCATCGAGCGCGAACTCGCCGGCGGGAGGTAGCCATGACCAACAAGGGCACCGTCTTCATCGCCATCGGCCTCACGGTGCTCCTCGCCCTCGCCGGCGCCACCCTCTACGGCCTGCGCGCGCACGCCGCGCCGCAGTGGCGCGGCGTGCTGCTCGACAACCCTCCGCCCATGGGCGACGTCGTGCTGAGCACCACGAGCGGGGCGCGCGCCGTCCTGTCCGACCTCGCGGCGCCTTACCTGCTGGTGTTCTTCGGTTACACGAGCTGCCCCGACGTCTGCCCCCTGACCACGGCGCGCCTGACGCGCGCCTACCGCGGCGTGGGTGAGCCGGAGCGGGTGCAGGTGGTGATGGTCACCGTCGACCCCGCCACCGGCACGCCCGAGCGCCTGCAGGCGTACGTGGTGGGCTTCCACCCGGACTTCCTGGGCCTAAGCGGCAGCAACCAGGAGATCGCCGAGGCCGCCCTGCGCTTCTACGTCGGCGTCAACGCCTTGGGCGACGGGCTCGTGGCGCACTCCGACCCCGTGGCGCTCCTGGGGCCCGACCGCGCCATGCGCCTGCTCTACCCGCAGGACAAGCTTGGCGGCCTGGAGGCCGCACGCTCGCCCGTCACGGCCGCGAGTTCTCGAGGCAGCGCAGGAGGCTGCCGTCGGGGTCGACGAGGGCGAACTGCCGCAGGCCGTGCTGCGCCGTCGGCGGCGAGAGGCGCGGGATGGCGCGGCAGCCCGTGGGCAGGCCCGCCGCGGCGAAGTCCGCGTGCAGCCCGGCGGGGTCGTCGACGCGGATGCAGGCGCTGAAGGTGCTGCGCCGCGGCCGGTGGCGCGAGGGGAAGAACTCGAGCTCGAGCGCGCCCCGGGTCAGGATCATCCAGCCGTCGTCCCTGAACGCGACGCCGAAACCGAGCCGCTCGTAGAAGGTCGCGGTGGCCCCGAAGTCGCGGCTGGGCAGGTTGGCGGTGATGCGGTCACGGCGCGCGCTCGTCACGGAGCCGCCTTAGCGGCCAGCTCCAAGCCATCGCGCAGCCGGTCCCGGTTCGGCCAGGCGCGGCCCCCGTTGGCGGGATAGACGCGGCAGGCCATGACCCCGGGCCCGGCGTAGCCCTCCAAGTCCCGCCCGTCGATGCGGATGCTCGGGGAGCCCGCGAAACCCACCAGCTCGCCCTCGGTCAGGCGCGCCACGTCCCGGAGCCTGACCTCGGCGTCGAGGCCCGACGCGGCGAGGGCGTCCCCCAGCTCGTGCCACGCCTTGCGCCAGCCGGGGCAACCTTCGAAGTAGAGCAGCTCGATTACCACTGGACAAGGATAGGCGACTGTGCTCGCGCGCTAGGAGCGACCGGCTTCCGCCGGAAAGGCTATGGCTTGAGCGCGGTTCACGACGGCGCTAGCGGAGGGTTCCCGTCACTGGCTTTACTGCCTGTCTCCGCGACCGCGTCGGGTCGCCGCTCGAGCGTGCGGTACACCGTCGGCCGTGAGATGGAGAACAGCTCGGCCAGGTCGCTGATCGAGTAGTCGCCGGTGGCATGCATGCGGCTGAGCTCCTGCTGCTGACGGGTCGACAGCTTGGGCCTCCGTCCCTTCAACTTGCCCTTGGCGCGCGCGATGGCCATGCCTTCGCGGGTGCGCATCCTTATCAGGTCGGCTTCGAACTCGGCGAAGGTGGCGAGGATGTTGAAGAACAGTTTGCCCATGGGATCGTTGGGGTCGTGCACGCTGGCGCCGATCTGGAGCCTCACGCCGCGTTCGGCCAGGTCGTCGCCGATGGCGCGGGCGTCGGGTACTGACCTGGCCAGCCGGTCGAGCTTGGGCACTACGAGCGTGTCGCCCTTCCTGACGGCGGCGAGCGCCTGGTCGAGGCCGGGGCGGGCGCGGTTGGTGCCGGTGAAGCCGTGGTCGGTGTAGATGCGCTCGGCCGCCACGCCGAGGTTGAGGAGCGCCTGCTTCTGCGCGGCGAGGTCCTGCTTGTCGGTGGAGCAGCGGGCGTAGCCGATGAGAGTGGGCACCATGTCTGCAACTGTAATGCATGGCGCCCCGTCATTGAGAATGTTATCGGACTACCTATATGAGACACGCCCCGCCCCGCGTTTCCCGTCTTCGTGGCTGGTGTTCCGGAGTGTCCGTTGAGCGTTCCCCTAACGGACGCTGGCTCCATCGGTTGCGCTTGCCATATGTAGTGGAATGAACCGGTTGGGTCCTACTGGAATAGTTAATTTTCTCATCTTGAAGGTCGGCTTGCTAGCACAAGGTAGGGGTCACTTATACAGATGCTGCGGAGGAATCGAAACTAATGAATGCTAGGCTCCCTCGTGCGAAGCGAATAGAGAGTAAGTCATTGCGGCCCACGGTCTAGGCAGTGCTCTGCCTCAGAGGGTTTGCGCAGGAAACTGAATTGAACGTTTTGGGGCCGAAATCGTCAGCGATTGAGTAGCCCGCGAGATGGCCACGTAGAACAGCTTTGCCTGGGCAAGACTCTCTCTGGTGAAGTGGCTAGCGTCTGGGATCACCACATGATCGAATTCAAGCCCTTTCAGTAGCAACGGAGTTGAGACCGTGCGCGAGGGGAGCCTCCGGCCTGAGTTGCTTACTCGGTGGCGAATACGGAGAGTCGCATCCATCATCGTCTCGGCACGATCAGCCGCAACTTCGTTCGCCACTCGTTCGGCGTCACGCCAAAGTTCATAACGATAAAGCTTCCACTGTGGTCGTTTACGTGCAAGCGCAAACAGCCGTACCACTCCCTGCGCTCCGTTGCCCACCTGTAGGCTAGCAACTAGCGCTCGCATCTGCACCTGGATGGCGATGTCTGCAGAATCACTTGGCATGCCTGTCTCAGTTGTCTTCTTGTTAAAGCAGTCATCGATAAGATTGGAAAACGCGCGAAGTCGGCCACTGCCGTCGATAGCGTCATCCCACTCTGATGCAAATTTACGGAGCCGGTTTGCGGCAATTTCTTCGATTGCCTGGTATCCGCCGTTCGCCGCCTTTGCGAGCCGGTAGCAGACTCCCTTGCGGCAATGGATAGCAGCGACGCAGCCATCCTGACCATGGATCTTATCGAACAGCGTTCCCATATCAAAGGCATCATCCGACTCCCGAAAATTAATCCGAGTGTCAGATAGATCGATTGTTTCGCCGCGCATGAGCTTCGACCGTGTTTCGGCAATCCACTGTCCCAGTTCCGGATTTGTGCGTGCCCAACGGTGGGGCGTATCAAGTGTCCGGGACAACGGAAACCTTGGAAACACGTCGTCTTCCCAGTTCAGTGTTGCGCCAGCGAATTCGAAGATTCCTTGCATCGGGTCGCCGAAGACGAGCGTCGGCACAATACCTGAGAGTTCTACGGCAAGCTGATGCTGCAGGCTGACACAGTCTTGGTATTCATCGATGAGTATACGACTGTATGAGGCGGAAACCACTTCGCGAATCGCCCTAACACTGAGTGCATGTATAGTTCCATTATAGAGCTGATCCCATTCAGCGCTATTCTGCGGCACTCCACTGGGTGGATTCGCGATACCAGGGAAGGCATGAGTGTAACGCATGCACCAACCAGCAATGGTGTCGACAGAAGCCCGAGACCTAGGAACGCCTAAACGTTTCAACCGTGCCCGTATTGCATGTACGCCCGCATGCGTGTGGGTCAGAATGAGGGCGCGACTCTCTAAAGCCGCAAGTTTGACGATAAGCTCCGTCTTACCATGGCCGGCGGGTGCAACTACCGCCGCATTATCTAGGGCGATAAGCTCAGCTGCTTCAGGCATAGAGCCAAGTTTCTATTTTGTGCAACGTCAATGCAAAGGGCGATGCCGGATTCTCGAGAAAGATTTGCCAAACTATTGGTGCTAAGCCACGAGCGATTCGTTCGTCCTTGAACCACCTTTTTCTGTCAGCCACTTCGGCTATTGCTGTGCGAAGTGAGGGCCCATCGAGTTTGGTCAGGCCGGCCCAAGCGGAAAAGTTGCCCTGTACCGTCGGCAAGTCCAAATCGGGAATCTTGATGCGAATGTTATCGTCAATGGCGCCGTCACCCCGTTCCGCACGGGCGTAATCCAAAATCTCTTGAACACGCGAATCACTAGCTATCGAGAGTATGGCGTGCTCGGTGTTAAGGCTTCCGCCGTACTCAAATACTTGAACCCCAGTTGACTCCAGTCGGGCCGAATCTCCGGGAGTTAGCGGCGTGTCCGAATCGCGGTACAACGCAGTCGAGTACCCAAGGCCAGCGAGAGCAGCAGCCAATGATGGCGCTTCGCTGCCGTTTCCGTCTGCCAGGGCCGCGCCGAGCTGTTCAATAGGTCGATTGTCGTGACGTGCGGGCCAGTTTTCACGCAACCCGAGAAGAAGACCGAGTTCTGTACGCCCTTCGGCCACTAAGATGCGGCGCGCAAACATTGCTCTGGGCGTATGACGAAGCAAAGCATGGATTGGCTCGGGCATTTGCGGGCTAGCTACCGTCGTTATCCGACCCGCCCGGGAAGCTCGAATTACGTTGAGATGGTTTGCGCCAACCTCGCCAACTGCAACGTCTGAGTGAGTGGTCATCAAGACTTGCCCTACGGGATTGCCGGACCGTTTGGCTCTAAATTGTTCGCCTTTGAGCTGTGCAATAGCACCAAGGATTCGATGTGGCTCAAGGCCGTGCTCAATTTCATCGATTAGAACGACGGCGCCTTCCTTAATTGCGGACTTCTGGATGGCCAAGGTTGCTAGCCGTCTGGTGCCAAGACCAGCAAGTCGAAGCGGTACCCCGCTGTCATGAATCGCAATTGATCCGGAAGACAATCCGGATCGTCCGAGTTCCAAGCCGGGCTCATAGGCACCTCCGACGTATGCGCCTAACCCTTTTGCATAACCTTCAGCTAGCTGCGCTGCCTCAGCAAGTGCTTGAATTTCACTTAACTTGGCACTGTCGCGGGCGGCTCGATAAGCGTCTGCCAAGCGGGTTGCGGCTTCGCTTTCATCGCCGGTTAGCTTGGCGAGGACTGATCCTTGGCCCCAAGTCAAATGCCGAGCGTCTTCGCCGGCCAGCCGGACGAGGCCGAACAGGGCGCGATCTCGATTGGATAACGTTCGAGGTTCCTCATACCGATTGCACACTAGTTCCCAGGCAGGCTCCATGGTGGCATCGATTGTCAGGCGAACTGTTAATATTGGTTCGTCGTTATCTTCAGGTTCATCTCGCAGTTGGCCATCATCACTCCACCCTCGAATGTAGAGGCCAAGACGTTCGTCCGATGTAAGCGCTTTGGATAGTTCGCCGACCGAAGCTTCTATGACTATAGGTTCGGAGGTATCCCCACGGATGAAGTCCGACTCGGTGAAGTAGAGCCAACGTGATGAGAGGGTAGCTTCGACGGCATCTAATAATGTTGACTTTCCAGTGTCGCCGGAACCTATAAGGCAACAGAACGAAGAATCTGGCTTCCAGTCCAGCGAATGTATCCCCCTGAAGTTCGAGATCTTGAGTTGCCGAATCTGCATGGATCCCCTTTCCATGAGCCCCTTGTCATCAGGAAGGCTGTACTCTTCCACGTACATCCAGAAGCCGCCAGGTCAATTCTGTCCCGTTGACATTCCTCACACCACTTTGGCTGCGCAGCGTGATGGGTTAACGAATGAAGTCAACGGGATTCTTTGTTCGTAATAGGCCACCAAAAAGTCGTAGAAGGTTGTTAGGTTCCATCAGCATAACTCATACCGTGCCTTTATCCGATAGAGGGGGCAGCGCCGACCATAGCCTAAGAAGAGTTGTGCTGATGCCAAGCCTCTAGATAGGGGGGTTAAATCCGTTGCTTAGTTCGCGCTTGGGTGTTGGGCGGTCTTTGAGCGCTCGGCGGAAGTCGCTGGCGGTGCGGTAGATCATGGCAGCCCGAGGTGTACGAACCGCGACTTGACGTTATTGGGGGCGTTCTTGATCGCTTCTTCCAGTCGCCGCTTGCGGACCAGGCCCTGGTCCAAGGCATCGTGCACCGCGGTCGCCAGGTGCTCGGCGCCGAGGCTGGAAGCGGCGGCGTCGAGCAGCGTGCGCAGAGGCGTGGTGATGCGGTAGCCGTCGCGTTCGGTCACGTCGGACGTCGACAGGTCGTGGCGGTGCAGTCGGACGCCGGCGGGCGGTTGCTTGCGGAAGCCATTGGGGACGCTCAGGTGGATCTCGGCGGGCATGACGTCGCTCAGTCCGTAGGCCTGCAAGGCTGTCTAGTGGGAAACGGCGGCCTGGATGGTGCCGGCGCGATCTCGGCTCCAGAGCATGAGC
>CALCHY010000197.1 GCA_937907415.1 uncultured Trueperaceae bacterium | reverse complement strand
GCGACCTCTACATCGCCGACGTAGGAGAGTCCGCCTTCGAGGAGTTAGACGTGCAGCCAGCCGCCTCAGGAGGCGGCGAGAACTACGGCTGGAACGTCATGGAAGGCGCCAATTGTTACGTGACCCCCGCCTGCGACGGAGCGGGGTTGACCCTACCCGTCCTCTCCTACCCGCACGGCGCCTCGACCGGCAAGTCGATAACCGGCGGTTACGTCTACCGCGGTACGGCCGTACCTGGCCTCGTTGGCAGCTACGTGTTCAGCGACTACGTATCTGGCAACGTCTGGCGCACAGCGGCAGCTAGCGGGTGGCAGCGCACGCCGCTCTTCAGCAACACGAGCATGCAAGTGACGACCTTCGGCGAGGACGCCAACGGCGAACTCTACTTGGCCGACTACAAGACCGGCAGCATCTACCGCATCGGGAGGTAACCCGGCCGCGGCCGTGCCGCTCTGCCGCTAGCCTTCCTTCGGCTGCCACCCGTTCGTGACCGTCACCCAGCCAACGGCGGCCGCAGCCAGCTCCAACTCTGCGAGGGTCATCGGCACGGCAGACGCTGCCGTCCCCGCCGCCGGGTAGACGGTCTCGAAGCGCCGCAACGACTCGTCCAGGTAAACGCGCGTGCCTGCCGGGTTAGCGAACGGGCAGACGCCGCCAACTGGGTGGCCCGTCAACGCCTCGACGTCAGCGGCAGCCAACATCCGTGGCTTGCCGCCGATCTCGCGCTTGAAAGAGCCGTTATGTAGGCGAGCGTCGCCCGCCGCCACGACGAGCACGGCCCGCCTTGGCTCATCAGGGTCGTAGAACGCGAGGGTCTTGGCGATGCGCGCTGGTTCAGTCCCAACCTTCTCGGCGGCGAGCGCGACCGTCGCGCTCGACTCCGTGAACTCCATCACGGCGTCCGCCTTGCCGAAACGCCTCAAGTACTCTCTGACTGCTGCAGTAGACATCCGTCAATGCTAACCCTGCGCATGGCGGCTGGCGGTTATCCTCTCCCCCATGACCCTGCAGCGCAGGCAGCGCATTTCCGACGTCCTCTCCAAACGCCAACCCGACCTGACGGTGCTGGCCGAGGAGGTGCACAAACCGCACAACCTCTCGGCCGTGATCCGAAGCTGCGACGCCGTAGGCATAGGCACAGTGCATGCGGTGAGGCCGACTGGCGGCGTGGCCACCTTCAGCGCCACCAGCGCCAGCGCCGACAAGTGGGTGGAACTAGTCGTGCACGACGGCGTAGCTAGCGCGGTAGCCGCGCTGAAGGCGCGCGGCATGCGCGTGTACGCCGCGCACCTCTCACAACAGGCAGTCGACTACCGCGCGGTCGACTACACGCAGCCGTGCGCCCTCCTCCTAGGAAACGAGAAGGCAGGCGTGAGTAGCGAGGCCGCTGCACTGGCCGACGAGCACGTGATCATCCCCATGCTCGGCATGGTGCAGTCTTTGAACGTCAGCGTGGCGGCCGCCGTCATCTTGTTCGAGGCGCAACGCCAACGCCTTGCGGCAGGCATGTACGACCGGGTGAGGCTGAGTGATGAGGAGTTGCGGGAGATCACGAAGCGGTGGCTGCCGCGTTACGCCACGGAAGCAGAGGCGCTCGAGCCGCGCGAGTGAACGCCGTCCAGTACCAACGCTCACGAGCCTAATGGTGCGAAGCCGCTAACCTGGACACATGAGAGAACCGGAAGTCACAGTAGGCAGGCGGCGCGCCTTAACGCCCGCGGCCCGCGCCCTAACGGCGCTCGTCTTGACCCTAATGCTCGTCAGCCTCCTGCAGTCGGCCGTGGCGCAGCGCCTCGTGCCGGTCGCCGATGGCCTCAAGCAGCCCGTCGCCATCACCAACGCTGGCGACGCCCGCTTGTTCGTGGTGCAGCAAGGGGGCACGGTGCGCATCGTCAAGGACGGCGCGCTCCTCAAGGAACCGTTCCTCGACATCGCCGACCGCGTAACTAGCGGCGGGGAGCGCGGCCTGCTCGGCCTAGCGTTCCCACCCGACTACGGCGCCAGTGGCCGCTTCTACGTGTACTACACGGGCGCCAAGGGCCAGAGCGTGCTCTCGCGCTTCACGGTGACACCGGGCAACCCGGATCGGGCCGACGCCGGTTCGGAGGAGGTCCTCCTCACGCAAGACCAGCCTTACGCGAACCATAACGGCGGCCAGCTGGCCTTCGGGCCCGATGGTTACCTCTACCTTGGTCTAGGTGACGGCGGCAGCGGCGGCGACCCCCAGGGCAACGGCCAGAACCTCGGCACGCTGCTAGCGAAGCTGCTGCGACTTGACGTCTCCGTGGCGGAGGGCTACGCCGTGCCTGACAGCAACCCGTTCGTGGCAACGCCTGGCGCCAAGCCCGAGATCTGGGCATACGGGCTACGTAACCCGTGGCGCTTCGCGTTCGACGACGAGACGGGCGACCTCTACATCGCGGACGTCGGGCAGAACGCGTACGAGGAAGTCAACTACCAACCAGCAGGCTCCCCAGGCGGTGAGAACTACGGCTGGAAGGTGATGGAGGCCACCCACTGCTACGACGCCTCCACGTGCGACGAGGACGGCCTCACCCTGCCCGTGGTCGAGTACCCACACGGACCGCAGTGGGGCACGTCGATCTCGGGCGGGTACGTCTACCGCGGCAAGGCGGTCGAGGCGCTAGTCGGGCGCTACGTGTTCGCCGACTTCACGTCGGGGCGGGTGTGGACGACCAGCGAGGAGAGCGGCTGGGAGATCACGCCCCTGTTCGAGACGGGCTTCAACGTCAGCACCTTCGGTGAGGACGCCGACGCCGAGCTCTACATCGCCGACTACAACTCAGGGATCATCTACCGCGTCGGACAGTGAAGGGGAGCCTTCACTCCCCTGCTGGCGGCTGAGCGAACTTGCGCTGGTACGCGGCCATGGCGTTACGGATGAGCGTGTAGGTGTCGTCCATGCCGTGCCAGTCCTCCACCACCGTCTTCTTCCCCTCTAGTTCCTTGTAGATGCGGAAGAAGTGCTCGATCTCGCGCAGGCGGTGGCGTGAGATCGAGTCGAGGTGGCGGTTGCCGTCGTAGCGCGGGTCGTCGACCGGGACGGCCAGGATCTTCTGGTCGCGGCCCTTCTCGTCGCTCATCTCGAGGTAGCCGAGCGGCCGCGCGCGCAGAACGGCGCCCGTGAACGTCGGCCGGTTCATGAGCACGAGGATGTCGAGCGGGTCGTTGTCGTCGGCGTAAGTGCTCGGAATGAAGCCGTACTCGCCGGGGTAGTGCATGGGGCTGTAGAGCACGCGGTCGAGGCGGAAGACCCCGACTTCGGGGTCGTACTCGTACTTGTTGGACGAACCGCCAGGCACTTCGATGATGGCGTCGACCAGCTCAGGGGCGGCCTGGCCGGCGGACAGGTGGTAAAGGTTGCTCACGTTGTTCTGACTCCCTAGTCTGTTGTGTCGCCCGCGCCGCCGGCGGCCACGCCCTTGAGGAGCGCGGCTGCAACGACTTCCTGCACGGCGATCGATAGCGCCGCAAGCGGCACTTCCGGGCCCGCGCCCGTCGAGACGACGAAGGCGGTGTCGCCATCGAAAACGGTGTGCGACGGGCGCGTGATGCGGGCGATGCCGATGTGCGCACTCGTTGCCAAGGCGTTAGCTTGCGCTTTAGTGATCGGAGCGTCGGTTGCGACCAGCACCAACGTGGTGTTGGTTCCTGGCATGGCCGCGAACCCCTCGGCTGCTGCCAAGCCGACAGTTTCTGCCAACCCTGCCACGACCCGGCCCGTGTTCGGGTCAACCACGTTGCCGACCGCGTTGCTGATGCCGATGGCGGCGACGACCGCCCCGCCGATCTTGACGGCGTGACTGCCGAGGCCGCTGGCGCTAGCCAGCTCGGGCCCGCGCAGTTTGCCGACCGTCGCGCCAGTGCCTGCGCCGACGCGGCCCTGCGCCACCGGCGCGCTCGTGGCGGCAGCGGCGGCGGCGCGGCCAGCGGCGGCATCGGGCCGCACCGTGGCGGAACCCACGGCCAGGTCGAACAGCACGGCCGCAGGCACGATCGGCACGCGGGCCACGCCGGTGTCGAAGCCGCGACCCTGCTCCTCCAACCACCCCATGACACCGTCGGCGGCGGCCAGGCCGAAGGCGCTGCCTCCCGTGAGGACGACGGCGTCTACCCCAGGCACGGTCTTGTCAGGCTGCAACAGCACGTACTCGCGCGTGCCCGGCGCCGGCCCGAGGGCAACACCTGAAGCGACGCACCCTTCCGGGGTGAGCACGACCGTGCAGCCCGTGCGCGCGGCGAGGTCGGTGAAGTGCCCAACCGCGATGCCAGCCACCGCCGTCAACGTCTCGTTCTCCAGGGTGTTGACCATCAAGTGCCTCCCAAGTACTTCGCGACGTCAGCCGGATCCACCTCGATGATCTGCAGGCGGTCGACCGGCGTGTCGACGCTGGCGCGGAGGCCCGTGGCCGTGTCTATCGGCAGCTTGATCTTCACTGCCCCGCCAACGCCCGTGCTCGAGAGCTGGTCGGTGTCGCGGAAGGCGGCGCGTACGCCACCTGAATCGACCGCGCCCGTCTTGAGGTCGAGGGTATGGAAGGCTATGCCCGGAGGCACGGGGAAGCCTTCCGGCGCTGCCGGCCTACCCCGCAATGCCGCCTCGACGAAGTCGTTCCAGATGTAGATGGGCTGGCGCGAGCTGTTCACCTGATCGCTACCGCCGCTAGACAACGTCATGCTGCCTGGGAGGCTGGACGAGTTGTCGTTGCCGATCCACACGGAGGCAACCATCCCTGGCGTCATGCCAACGAACCAGATGTCTACCTCGTCGTTAGTGGTGCCGGTCTTGCCGGCCACCCAGCGCCCTGGGATGACGGCGCGGTTCGAGAGGCCGTATGCCGGCTCTCTATCGACGACGTTGCCGTGCATCATGTCGAGCATGATGTAGGCGGTCTCTTCGCTCCAGACTCGCGCGGTGCGTGGCGCGGCCTGGTAAAGCAGGTTGCCGTCAGCGTCTTCTACGCGCTCGATGAAGTAAGGCTCAGTGTAGATTCCGCCGCTAGCGAACGCGGCCATGGCTGCGGTGTGCTGCAGCGGCGTCGTCTCGAACGTGCCAAGTGCCAGGGAGTAGTAAGGCGCGACGTCGTAGCCGAGTTCACGCGACTTCTCCGCCACGGCCTCCGCACTAGCCGCCTCGAGGGCCTTGACGGCGGGGATGTTACGGCTGCGGTTCAAAGACGCCCTGATGGTCTGGTAGCCGTCGAACTGCTTGTCGTGGTTCCTCGGCTCGTATGGCGCCTGGCCGCGCGCCAAGAACTCGGTCGGTTCGTCGACCAAGATGGTTGCCTGGTTCATGGCGCCCTGTTCGATGGCGGTGGCGAACACGATCGGCTTGAAGGAACTGCCCGGCTGACGCAGCGCTTGCGTTGCGCGGTTGAACTCGCCAGCCGGCGCGTCTGGACTCAGCTTCTGCCCAACCATGGCGAGTACCGCGCCCGTGCCGGGGTCTATGCCGACGATGGCCATCTGCGCTCCCGGCGGAATCTCGGCGGTGAGGCTGGCCTGGTTGGCCGCCACCTGCGCCTGCACGTCGATGGTAGTAACGACGCGCAAGCCGCCCCTACCGAAGACCACGCTCTCGCCGTACGTTTCCGTCAACCAGTTGCGCACCGCTATCAGAACCGCGCGCGAGAGGTCGGAGCTGATGCTCGACTGCACCACGACCTCGACGCCGGTCCGTTCGGCGGTGACGATGTTGCCCTTGTCGTCGTACACCACGTCCCAACCGAGCGGCTCGAGCGGGTAACGCCAGGCGCGATCGGCCATCTCGGAACTGATCGTCCCCTGCCGCACCATCTTGTCGAGCACCTCGCGCATGCTGCGGCGCGTGGTGGTGAAGTCGTCGTGGCGCGCGTTAGGCGCGGGGATCAGACGGGCGAGGTAAAGCCCCTCCGCCAAGTTGAGCTCGATGGGGTCCTTGCCGAAATAAGTCTGGGCAGCTGAGCGGATACCGTAGACGTTGCCGCCCCAGAACACCATGTTGACGTAACGCTGCAAGATCTCGGGTTTCGTGAGGCGGCGCTCGAGTTCGAGCGCCAGCATGATCTCCTTGACCTTGCGCTCCAACGAGCGCTCCAGCCGGATGTCCTCGAGGAGGGTGTTCTTGATGACCTGTGTCGTGATGGTCGAGCCGCCGCGCGACGAGTCGCCGAGGAACTCCTCGTAAACGGCGCGCATGAACGCCGTGATGTCCATGCCGTAGTGGCGGTAGAACTGGTCGTCCTCGTACGCGACGATGGCCTGCAAGGCAGCAGGTGACACCTCGTCGAGGCTGACGGGGATGCGGTTAGTCGACTCGCGACCCTCACCCATGACGGGGACGATGAGGCCGATGCGGGTTTCGCCGTCGCGCGCGTACACCTGTGAGGTGGCGGAGAACTCAAGGGCGTCTAGTTTCTCGAGCGAAGGTAGCTCCTGCGACCACTTGAGCCCCGATGATGCCAGCAGAGAACCGACCGACAGCACGCCGGTCAGTAGCAGCAAGAACAGGCCTTGAACGAGCTTCACGCCGACCATGCTAGCAATACCTCATGAGTTGAGGCGGCCGCCCCGCGACGCCGCCACGCCAGCCGCTCAGCGCGCTGCTTGCGCGCGGCGATGAACTTCACCAGCCGCGTCTAGCCAGCAGGTCGGAAGGGGCGAGGGTGTCGATGTTGATGCCGACCATGGCGTCGCCCAAGTTCTTGCTCACCTCGGCGATGATGGCTGGCTCGTCGAAGTGCGTGGTGGCCTTAACGATGGCCTCTGCTCGGCGCAACCAGGCGGCGTGACGCTTTGACTTGTCCGTCTCGCCCGCGGCGGCCTTGAAGATGCCTGAGCCGACGAACACGCCGTCAACTCCGAGCTGCATCATGAGCGCCGCGTCTGCTGGCGTGGCGATGCCGCCTGCCGCGAAGTTCGGGACGGGTAGCTTGCCGTGCTCGTGAACGTACTCGACCAAGTCGAACGGGGCGCCGTGGTTCTTGGCGTAGGTCATCAGTTCTTCGCGTGGCATGCTCCGCAGCGCGCGCACCTCGCCCAACACCGCGCGGGCGTGGCGAACCGCCTCGACGACGTTGCCCGTGCCTGCCTCGCCTTTCGTGCGGATCATGGCGGCGCCCTCACCGATGCGCCTTAGCGCCTCGCCGATGTTGGTGGCCCCGCACACGAACGGCACCCTGAAGGCGTGCTTGTCGATGTGGTACGCGTCGTCGGCCGGAGTGAGGACCTCCGACTCGTCGATGAAGTCGACACCCAAGGCGAGCAGCACCTGGGCCTCGACGAAGTGCCCTATGCGCACCTTGGCCATGACGGGGACGGCCACGGCGTTGATGATGCTCTCGATCAGCCCCGGGTCGGACATGCGGGCGACGCCGCCCTCCACCCTGATGTCGGCAGGCACACGCTCAAGGGCCATGACCGCTACGGCGCCCGCGTCCTCCGCTATGCGCGCCTGCTCGGCAGTCACGACGTCCATGATCACGCCGCCCCTGAAACGGTCAGCGACGTTGGCCTTGTTCTGCTCGACAATCATCTACGTTCCTCCACGGGTTGAGACAGCGGCACCGGCTTCGCAGCGGCCGCAAGCGCCCGGAGTATAAGCGGAAGCCAAGTGAGTACCCATGCGCGGCTAGGCCGCTGGGCGCGCATTGAAGGCCAGGTACTCCTCGAGCTTGCGGGCCGCCGCGCCGCTCTCGAGCACCGAGCGCGCCAGTTCGACCCCGCCAGCGAGGCTGTCTGCCCTGTCTGCCAGGTAGAGGGCCGCACCTGCGTTGAACAAGGTCACGTCACGCATGGCTGGACCCGCCTCGTTGGCGAGCACTGCCCGCAACAGGCGGGCGTTCGTCTTGGGGTCGCCGCCAGCGATCTCCCCTATGTGGTGGCGCTCCAAACCGACTTGCTCTGGAGTAACGACGTAAGTGTGCAGGGAGCCGTCGGCCTCCAGCTCCGTGACCTTGCTTGGGCCGGTGACGGTGAAGTCGTCGATGACGTCACCGTGCACGACGAGCGCGCGCGTGAGGCCAAGGCCGCGCAGCACCTCGGCGAGGGTCTCAGTTAGCCGCGGGTCGTAGACGCCCATCAACTGCCTGTCGGCGCCTGCAGGGTTCGTAAGTGGACCCAGGTTGTTGAAGATGGTGCGAGCCTGCAAGTCTGCCCTGATCGGGGCTACGAAGCCCATGGCCGGGTGAAAGCGCCGGGCGTACACGAACGCCATGCCCGTCACCTCGACCCCCTCCGCCAGACGCTCGGGGCTCGCCTCCAGGTCGACGCCCAGCTCCTCCAGGACGTTGGCCGAGCCCGACCTGCGCGTAACGCCGACGTTGCCGTGCTTGGCGAGGCGGGCGCCGCCTGCCGCCGCCACGAACATGGCGGTGGTGCTGATGTTGATCGTGTCGACGCCCGTGCCGCCGGTGCCGCACGTGTCGACCAAGGGTCCCGCGTGACGCACGGGCACCTTGATGGCACGTTGGCGCATGGCCTCCGCGAAGCCCGTTATCTCATCGACCGTCTCGCCGCGCATGCGCAAGGCGGCCAGGAGCGCGGCGGCTTGCACTTGCGAGAGCTGCCCATCCATGAGCCTGCCGAGCACGCTGCGCGCCTCGACGCGGCTTAGGGTCTCACCCTCGAAGATCTGGTTGAGCAGCTTGCCTATCGCTAGTTCGCTCATCGCTTTAGGTCACCTTCCGTTGATGGCGTCGCGTGCGCCTTGGGCGTAGGCGACTTCGTAGCGGTATCGTTCACGGCCCAACAGGAGTCCAAGTGGCAACGCAAGCAGCGCCCGCTTCGCCCCAAGCATCAGCGGGTGAACACCCAGCGCCCAGGCCACTTCCGGGGTGGCGTGCTTGCGCCACACCCGCACGTGAGCCGCTCCGGCCGAGCGCGCCTTGGCCTCCAAGTCGGCGTCGAAGTGCTCGTCCCAGTGCTCGACGACCGCGTCAGGCAAGAACCTGAAGTCCGCACCCGCCTGCTTGAGGCGGTAGCCGAGGTCGGCGTCCTCGCCGCCGTAGCCAGAGAACGACTCGTCGTAGCGGCCGACTGCCGCGAACAGGTCAGCGCGCATGCTCAACGATCCACCTGGCGCCTGCCACCACCCCGCGGTGCGGCTGAGAGTCGCGCCGTGCCCAAGGTGAGGCGGCAACACTTGGCGGCTGACCCCAACGCGGCCGGGTAGCTCGTGCAGGGCGAGGTTCTTGGCCAGCCATCCGGGCCTCGGGATCATGTCGTCGTCGCTGAATAGCACCACGTCACCGCGCGCCATGCGTGCGCCTTGGTTGCGGGCGTAAGCGGCGTGCTTGCCTGGAGCGGTCGCCCACGACAACGGGTAGCTCGGCTGGAAGCGCGCGAGAAAGCGTTCGGTATCGTCGCTGCACGCGTCGGCGACCACCACCACCTCGAAGGCGACCTCCTCACCCTCGAGGGCCCGGAGTTTACGTTCTAGGAGCGTGCGGCGGTTGTGCGTTGGCACTATTACCGAGATCTCTGGTACTGCGCTCGTCACTCTCCGCTTGCCTCCGCCTTGCGCTCAGTTACGAAGCGCAGGAAGTTGGCTAGCATGTCGTGACCGTGCTCCGTGAGGATGCTCTCTGGGTGGAACTGCACGCCCCACACGGGGTAATCACGGTGGCGCATGCCCATGACGACTTTCTCCCCCGTGTCGGCCTCGGTCGTCCAGGCGTTGGCGACCAACGCGTCCGGCAGGTCCTCGACCACCAGCGAATGGTAGCGCGTGGCAGTGACGTGATCTGGCAGGCCGGCGAACACGCCGGTGCCGTCGTTGGCTATCACCGCCGTCTTGCCGTGGACGAGGTGCTTGGCGCGCACCACGCGCCCGCCGTACGCCTCGCCTATCACTTGGTGGCCTAGGCACACGCCCAACATCGGGTAGCTGGAGCCTAGGTTGCGCACGAGCTCGAGCGACATGCCGGCTTCCGCCGGCGTACACGGTCCTGGAGAGATCAAGAGCGCGTCAGGAGCTAGTTCCGCGACGGCTTCCAGGTCGAAGGCGTCGTTGCGCCACACCACGACCTCCGCACCTAGTTCGAGCGCGTACTGAACGAGGTTGTAGGTGAACGAGTCGTAGTTGTCCACCACCAACAGCTTGAGTGGCGCCGGCATCAGGCGAGCCCCGCCGTTGCCATCTCCACCGCGCGCCTCAATGCGGCGAGCTTGTTCATGCACTCCTGCCACTCCGTCGCTGGGTCGGAGTCGGCGACCACGCCCGCGCCCGCTTGCAGGTGAAGGCGGCCGTCCTTGACGACGATCGTCCTGAGGGTGAGGGCCATGTCCATGGCGCCGCTAGCTGCTAGGTAGCCGAACGCGCCGGCGTAGGGGCCACGGCGAACGGTCTCGAGCTCGTCGATGATCTCCATGGCGCGCACTTTAGGGGCGCCTGAGGCCGTGCCCATCGGCAGCGTGGCAGAGAGGGCGTCTAGCGGCGTGCGCCCAGCCTGCAGGACGCCCTCCACCTGCGAGACGATGTGCATGACGTGGCTGTAGCGCTCCACGCGCATGAGGTCGGTCACCTTGACGCTGCCGGCCGCGCTCACGCGCCCAAGGTCGTTGCGGCCGAGGTCGACGAGCATGACGTGCTCAGCGCGCTCCTTCTCGTCTGTCAGGAGTTCCTCTGCGAGTCGGTCGTCTTCTTGCGCGTCGGCGCTGCGCGGCCTCGTGCCGGCGATCGGTAGGGTCTCGACCCGCGACCCGTCGGACCGGACGAGGCTCTCAGGGCTGCTAGCGACGAGGGTCACGCCTCCCAGGTCCAGGTAACCGAGGTACGGGCTTGGGTTGACAGTGCGCAGTGCGCGGTAGATGGCGAACGGGTGGGCGCCAAGCTCAGCCGAGAGGCGCAGGCTTGGGACAACCTGGAACACGTCGCCCGCATGCACGTACTCGACGGCGCGCGCAACGGCCGCCATGTACTCCTCGCGGCTGACACTGGCCTCGAACTCGGTCAGGCGCCCGGCGCGGTCCCCTGGCACCCCGGGCAGCGGCCCACGCAGGCGGTCGTATGCCGCGTCAACCAGGGACTGCGCGCGGGCGGTGTCCGCTGCATCGCCGACTACCGCGGCTGCGGTGATGAACAGCCGGCGTTTGAGGTGATCGAACACGACGACGAGTTCGGGTTCGACGAACAACAGGTCCGGCGCCCCGATAGTGTCCGGGTTGTTGTCAGGGAGGCGCTCGTACTGGCGCACGATGTCGTACGCCGCGTACCCGACCGCACCTGACCAGAACGCAGGCAGGCCGGAAGCCGGTTCCGTTTCGCGCACGACCTCGTCCCACAGGACGCGCAGCGGGTCGTTTGACTCGAAAGTGGTCGTGCCGCTCGGTCTAGAGAGGGTGACCATGGAGCCCCGCGCTTCCAAGCGCATGCGCTGGCCCGTGCCGATGAACGAGTAACGCGCCACCCGCTCACCCTGCTCGACGCTCTCGAGGAGGAAGGAAGGGTGACCGGCGAGCTTGAGGTAAACGGTTAGCGGCGTCTCGAGGTCCGCCAGGACCTCGCGGAACACTGGGCGAGTAGGGCGAAGCGGCGAACTAGGCGTGGAGCCAGTACGGGTGGCGTGCTGCATGCGGGGGTCTCCGTTCGTGGACTTAGGGGGTCAATAACGTGCGGCCGCGCACTTGCGGCGCAGCGGGCTGTAGGAGCGCGTTAGCAGCGCCGCCATCGGCCAAGGGCCCCTGTCCAACGGTGGAGGAACGTCATGGGCGCGAGTATAGCCCGGCCCCGGAGGTAGTTCACAACTCCCGGGGCCGTCTTGGAAGGTTCGCGCTTCAGTACTGGTCTTGCAGGTTAGGTGGCACGAACAACCCGATGGCGTGAAAACCGGCGTCAACGTAAACCGTCTCGCCCGTGATGCCGCCGCCTAGCTGCTCGACGAGGAGCGACAGGCCGAGGCCGCCGACTTCCTCGTGCGTGATGTTGCGCTTGAGCATCGACATCTCGCCTGCCTGCGTGTAGAGGTCGCCGAAGCCTGCGATGGAGCGCGCCGCGATGGTGCGCACCGCGCCAGCGCTGATGGCGTTCACGCGGATGCCGCGCGGCCCTAGGTCGTAACCGAGGTAACGGACGCTAGCCTCTAGCGCCGCCTTCGCCACGCCCATCATGTTGTAGTGCGGCACGACGCGCTCGGCCGCCAAGTAACTCAAGGTCACGACGCTGCCGCCGGGGCCCATCAGTTCGGCGGCGCGCTTCGTCGAGGCGACGAGCGAGTAGGCGCTGACGTCCATGGCGGTCTGCCAGTCCTGGCGCGAGGTCTCGACGAACGGGTTGGAGAACGTGTTGGCGGGGGCGAACGCGAGGGCGTGCACCAGGTAGTCGAGCTTGCCGAACTCCTCGCCGACCGCAGCGAACATGCGGTCGAGTGCGGCGTCGTCACCCACGTCGCACTCGAGGAGCAGCGGGTCTTTCAGGTCCTCGGTGAGCTTGTCGAGAGCTGGCCTCAGCCGCTCAGCTTGGTAGCTGAACGCGAGGCGAGCGCCTGCCTGAGCGAGCGGCTGGGCGATGGCCCACGCCAAAGACCGCTGGTTGGCTACTCCCATGACGAGGCCGGTTTTACCGGTGAGGTCGATGCTGTACATGAACACTCCTTCGCTAGTGGCCTACGCCGACCGGCGAGGCAGCTTACCGCGACCAGACCGGTGCTGGCTCAGCCTTCATCCATGAATCTCTCGAACCGTTCCCGCGCCTCGGCTGCACGACCGCGTTCGCCGCGCGCCTCCCACGTGTCCGCAAGGCCCTCCCACGCGGTCTCGCTGTAAGGTTCGTGCTCTGTCATCAACTGGTAGAACATGGTCGCCTGCGGGAGGTCGCCGTCAGCGACGGCGGCCGCGGCGGCCATCTCGAGCAGTGAGAGGTGCGAGGCCTGCAGGTTGAGGCGGATGTTGTCTACCCACGTCGAGTCGAACCCGGCGAGGAAGTGCCCGGAATAGAGGCGGATGGCCGCCATGTAGTCGCGCAGCTCGCCGTTCTCGCGCGCCTTGCGCGCCAGCTTGCGGTACGAGTCGACGTCGTAGTCGATCTGGAACTTGTCGTGCAGGTAGTAACGGCGGTTCGCGCTCTCGACTAGCTCGCCGCCCATGACCTTGCGCAGGCGGTAAAGCGTGGTGTGAAAGCTGCTGGACGCCTTCGACTCCGTCTTGCCCGGCCACAGCGCCTCGGCGACCTCGAAGGTCGTGACGCCTGAACGGTGCTCGAGGAGGTAGAAGAGCAGTTCGAGCGCCTTGAGGGAGTCCCAGTCGAGGCGTTCGCCCTCACGCAGCACCATCGGGTGCCCGAAGCCGTGTGCCGCGACGACGCCAGTCAGTGGGCGGCGCAGCTCGGCCAGGCGCCACAACCTCACCTTGACTGCCTCCAGGAGTTCGTCTTTCTGCACCGGCTTCGTTAGGTAGTCGTCCGCGCCCAGGGTCATGCCTTTGCGCATGGAAGCGCGGTCCTCGAGGGCCGTGAGGAAGAGGAAGGGAACGCTGCGCAGCTCCGGTATCTGCCGCACGTTGCCGTAGAACTCGAAACCGTCCATCGGCGGCATGGAGATGTCGGACACGACGACGTCGGGCCTGAGGCCGTCCCGCAACTCGGCGAGCGCTTCGCGCGGGTCGTCGAACGCTATGACCGCGTAACCCGCCGAAATCAACGTCAGTTCACTGACCTTGAGCATGGCTGGTTCGTCATCGACGACTAGCACCAGTGTTGCCGTCACGAGCGAAGTCTACCAGCGCGCCAAGCGCGAGATTTATGAAGTTCCCGACCCTCACGCATCGGGACCGCGCTGCGCCCAGCAGGCCCGGCCCCCTTCACCCTTACTCGTGCCACTCAGAAGTCGTCTGGTACTGCACTAGGGCGCTGAACTCGACGCCCTCGCCATAAGTAGCTGTGGAGAACTTGACGTCCACGACGACATCATTGCGGTCCAGCCCAGCGACGAACTCGTTGAGGCGGCGTTCGAAGTGCTCGACGCTGTTCGAGGTGACAAGCTTGAAGTTGACGTCCATCTTAGGAGGCCTCCCGTCCAGGCATTGCGGTGCGCACGACTGCAGATGGCAGATGATAACCGCCTGGCCGCGCCTGCTAGCCTAGTTGCATGCCGCCAGCAGCCAAGCCGCGCCCACGCCGTGAGGTAGTGATGCTAGTCGTGCAGCCCCTCGCGAACGCCACGGTTGCGCTTCTGGCGAGGACGCGCGTTGAGCCGTGGCACGTCGTTGCCGTGCACACCGTCATCGGCTTCGTGGCGGCTGCGTTAGTGGCCACCTGGCAGCCGACCGCTTGGATCGTCGCGGCGGTACTGCTGCAAGTGAAGACGGTGCTTGACAACGCTGACGGCGGCCTTGCGCGCGCAACGCAGCGCATCAGCGAGTTCGGCCGCTACTTCGATACCGTCTGCGACCTACTCGTGAACATCGCACTGTTCGCGGCCTTGGCGAGGCACGGGCAGGTGAGCGGCGCCGTGGTTGCCTTCGTCATCGTCACCCTGGTACTAACCGCCGACTTCAACGCGGAGCGGCGCTACAAGCTGGCTCGCGGTTCACTCGCACCATCGGTCGCACCGCCAGGCGCGTGGCCGTGGGCGCTCGCCCTCGTGCGCGGCGCCTACCGCCTGATCTTGGCACCGCAAGACCGTGCCTACGCCGCCCTCGACGCTTGGCTCTTCCGCGCCGCCGCCGGCAAGCCTTCGAGCGCGGCAAGTGCCGCCGAGCTCCAGCGCTGGGACGACCTGTTCTCGACCGGCGCACTGGTCAACCTTGGGTTAAGCAGCCAGTACCTGCTACTGGGCGTGGCCCTCGCGCTGGGCATGCCTTACGCTTACGTCATGATCGCTTGGGCCCAACTGCCCTACCTGTTGCTCGTTCAGGCCGTCCGCGTGCTGCGGTACCGGTCAACGGCGGTGCCAGCATGAGCGCACCGACTACCACCGGGCCGTTCGGCCAGCGGCCAGCCGCGCTGGTGACGGGCTCGGCCAAGGGCATAGGGAAGGCCATACTCCTCGCGTTGGCGGCCGACGGTTACGACGTGATGGTGCACTACCGCCGCAGCCAGTCGGAGGCGGAGGCCGTTGTCGAGACGGCAACGGGTCTCGGCGCGCACGCGGTTGCCGTTGCTGCCGACGTCACCGTCGAGGCGCAGGCGCGCGGCCTGGTCGACGCCGCCTACTCCCTTTTCGGGCGCCTCGACGTGCTGGTCAACAACGTTGGTGATTACCACCACGGGCCACTTGCCGACCTCTCGAGCGAAGTGTGGCACGCCATGCTCAACAGCAGCCTCAACTCGACGTTCTATACCTGCCAGCGCGCCGTGCCCTACCTGCGCCTGGCGCCGCGCGGCGGGCGCATCGTGAACATCGGGTACGCCGGGGCCGAACTAGTGAAGGCGCGGCCTGGCATCGTGGCGTACGGCATCGCGAAAACGGGCGTCATCCTCTACTCGAAGGCGCTCGCACTCACCGAGGCCAGTTCCGGGGTGACGGTCAACGTCGTCAGCCCCGGCGTCATCGAGAACAGCATCTCGTCCCCGCTGCAGGAGTTGCCCATGGGCCGCGTCGGGCGCCTCGACGAGATCGTCGGCGCCGTGAGGTACTTCATTAGCCCAGCCGCCGATTACGTGACCGGCACGACCCTGGAAGTCGCCGGCGGTTGGAACGTGTGACGTGGCGAAGCAGCCGCCAACCAACCACCAAGCCGACCTGTTCGGCGCGGTGCCCGAGCCGACGCCTGCGGTAAAGCGCGGCCGGCGGCTCGTGCTGGTCGACGGTCACGGCCTGGCATACCGCGCGTACTTCGCCATCCGGCAACTGTCGACCACGAGCGGCATGCCGACCAACGCCATCTACGGTTTCGTGCGGGCGCTTCTCGAACTCCTCAACGGCTTGGCGCCGGACGACAGTCTGGTCATCGCGTTCGACGCCCCGGCCAGGACGTTCCGCAAAGAGCGCTTCGAGGAGTACAAAGCCCAACGCGCGCCGACCCCTGAAGACTTCCCGCTGCAACTGAACGCCATCAAGGGCATCGTCGACCTGCTGGGGGTGACGCGCGTCGAGCAGCCTGGCCTCGAAGCGGATGACCTGATCGGCTCACTGGCCACGCGCGAGAGCGCGGACGGCTGGGACGTGGAGATCGTGACAAGCGACCGGGACGCACTGCAGCTAGTCAGTGAGCGCGTGACGGTCGTAAGCCCGGACGGCAAGCAGCGCATGGACCCGGCCGCCGTCAAGGCGAAGTACGGCGTGACGCCAGCACAGTGGGTCGATTACCGCTCCCTGACTGGCGACTCGTCAGACAACATCCCAGGTGTAAAGGGCATCGGGCCCGTTGCCGCTCGCGGGCTGCTCGAGCGTTATGGCAGCCTCGAGGCCGTGCTCGCCGACCTCGACGGACTACCTAGTCCGTCGCAGGCGGCCGCCATCCGCGAGTCGCGCGCCGAACTCGAACTCTCACATGAGCTGTCGCGCATCGTCACTGACGCGCCCGTTGAGCTCGTGCCAACGCCGGCGGGCGAGCGCGAAGTGCAACGCGAGGAGCTGACGGCCGCCCTGCGCGAACTCGAGTTCGGCAGCCTGCTCCACGAACTGGGCCTGGTGGAGCGGGTGACCTTCGTCGACGCGGAGTGGGACGAGGTGCAGGCCAAGGCCGCCGCCGGTGGCACGTGGTCGTACGGGTACCGCCTCAGCGATGTGCGGCCGACCGCGGCCCTCGTCGTCGAGCTGGCGCTCGCCGTTGGTCAAGGTGGCGACGGCGGGGCTAGCCCTGGCGTGGTTGCCTCCTCACCCCCGCTCGGCGCCAGCCACCACGCTGCCAAGTACCTCGGCGGCACAGTCAACGCGCCCGACGCCAAGGCGCTGGTCGTCGCCGCCCGCATGAACGGTGCCGTCGGCGCCGTGCCCGGCGACGACCCGCTCCTCATGGCCTACTTGCTCGATTCCGTCGGCGCCTCGCCGGAAGCTTTGGCCCGGCGTCTTGGCGCGGGCGAGTGGGGAGAGACCGCCCGCGACCACGCCGTCGTTGGGGCCGAACTGTTGCGCCTCATGAGTTCCAGGTTGAGCGGCTCGCAACTCGAGGTGTACGAACGCATCGAACGCCCCCTCCAGGCCGTACTTGCCGACATGGAGGTGGCTGGAGTGCAGCTCGATGTCGGCTTGTTGCGGCAACTATCTGACGAGGCTGGCCTCGAGATGGCAGCGCTCGAAAGCCGCTTGGTGGACATCGCCGGCACCCCTGAGTTCAACGTCGCCTCGCGCGATCAAGTCGCTTGGCTCCTCTTCGAGAAACTCGGGCTACGCGCCGGGCAGCGAACCGCAACGGGCAAGCAGAGCACGTCGGTCAGCGCCATCGAGCCGCTGCGCGGCCAGCATGAGGCGGTCGACTTGGTGCTCGAGCACCGCGAGATCGCCAAGCTCAAGGGCACTTATCTAGACCCGCTGCCCGCATTGGCGGATGCCGGCGGCCGGGTTCACACGACTTTCGAGCAGGCGGTCGTGGCTACCGGGCGACTCTCAAGCGTGAACCCGAACTTACAGAACGTGCCGGTGCGCACGGAACGCGGCCGTGAGGTGAGGCGCGCTTTCATCGCCGCCCCGGGGCAGCTGCTCCTGGTGGCAGACTACTCGCAGATCGAGTTGAGGTTGCTGGCGCACATCGCGGACGAACCCGCCCTCATCAAGGCGTTCAAGGCGGGCGAGGACATCCACCGCAGCACGGCCGCCAGCGTGTATGGCGTTGAGCCCTCCGCCGTCACCTCAGACATGCGGCGCATCGCGAAGGTCATCAACTTCGGCGTGCTGTACGGCATGTCGGCTCAACGCCTGAGCCGCGAGCTGGAGATCAGCTACGAGCGCGCCGACGCTTTCATCAAGACCTACTTCCTGCGCTACCCGCGCGTGCGCGCCTACATCGACGACACGCTCGCGGCTGCTCGGGAGTCCGGGTACGTCGAAACGATCATGGGGCGGCGCCGCGCGGTGCCAGACCTGCTCAGCCCGAACCGCAGCGTGCGCGAGGCCGCCGAGCGCGTGGCTTACAACATGCCCATCCAGGGCAGCGCGGCGGACGTCATGAAACTAGCCATGCTGGAACTGGCGCCGGCGCTTGCCGGGGTTGGTGGACGCCTGCTCCTGCAAGTGCACGACGAGATCGTGGCGGAAGTGCCGGAGTCGCGCTCTGACGAAGCGGCGCCTCTCGTGCACCGGATCATGGCGCAGGTCGTCGAGTTGAAGGTGCCGCTCGAGGCCGCGGTCGGCCTTGGCCGCAACTGGCAGGACGCGAAGTGACCAACGACTGAGACTGTCGAGCGCCCGGTTATCATGGCGCGCATGGCGATTAGGCGTTACTTCGGCACTGATGGCGTTCGTGGCGTGGCGGGCATGCACCCGATGACGGCGACGTTCGCGCTACGGCTAGGCATGGCGGTGGCCGAGACGGTTCACCCCACTGGCGGAGGCCAGCCCCACGTGCTGATCGGTATGGACACGCGGCGTTCCGGCGTGATGCTCGCGCACGCAGCCGCGGCCGGCCTCACCGCACGCGGGGCGCACGTGACGTGGCTTGGCGTGATCCCAACGCCAGGTGTTTCGTTCCTAACGCGTGCCATGGGCGCGGACGCCGGCCTCGTCGTCTCGGCGAGTCACAACCCGTTCGCAGATAACGGCCTCAAGCTCTTCGATCGCAACGGTGAGAAGTTGTCTGACGAGGTGGAGGCCGAGATCGAGGCGCTAGTGGAGCGCCTGGGTGAGCCCGGCGGCGACGAACTCGAGGACATCACGGGCGCGCGCATCGGAAGCGTGACGATGGCCAGGCCATGGGACAGCCACGCTAGCGGCAACGGCGCTGACGCCAGCATTCTGAACGGCTACGTCAAGCACCTTTTGGACAACGCCCCTTACCTCGACGGCATGCGCGTAGTCATCGATTGCGCCAACGGCGCCAGTCACCTCATCGCGCCTCAACTGTTCGCCAAGCTGGGCGCGCGGCTCGAGGTCCTCAACGCGGAACCCACCGGCCTGAACATCAACGTTGACTGCGGCTCGACTCACCCCGAAACGCTGGCAAAGCACGTGATCGAGGGCGGGTTCGAAGTTGGCGTTACTTTCGATGGCGACGCTGACCGCGCGCTACTCATCGACGCGAAAGGTCGCGTGGTGACGGGCGATCACATGCTTGCCATCACTGCGCTGTCGCGCGGCGAGACCGCGTTAGTGGCGACTTTGATGAGCAACTTGGGTGCAGAGAACTACTTGAGGGCTCACGGCACGACGATGCACCGCGCCAAGGTCGGTGACCGTTACGTGTTCGAGGAACTCAAGCGCTTGGGTCTCACGCTCGGCGGGGAGCAGTCCGGCCATCTCCTGTTCCTCGACAAGGCACCAACCGGCGACGGCATGCTCACGGCCCTGCTAACGCTGGCCGCCGTGCGCAAGTCCGGCCGCAGCCTGGAGGCGTGGATGGATGACATCCCCGTCTACCCGCAGGTGCTCAAGAACGTTCGGGTCGCGCCGGGCGCGCGCGATGAGGTGGCCGCGCACCCAAGCGTGGTGGCAGCCGTGCACGCAGCGGGGGCCGAGCTCAAGGACTCGGGGCGCGTGTTGCTGCGCCCGAGCGGCACGGAGCCACTCGTACGCGTCATGGTGGAAGGCGCCGACGCAGAGATGGTCGAGCGTCTAGCCCAAACGGTCACGCTGGCAGTCGAAGCGGCTGCCGGGATCTGAGCTAATCCACGAAGCCAGCGCGGTAGTACTCCTGCGCTGCATGCGGTAGTTCCTGGGTCTTGAGGATGCAGGCGTGACCAGTTGCGCCTTCCTCATGGCAGCCTTTGAGGTCCGCGAACGCCGGCCGCTCGTGCCTTGGCTCAGAAGTATGAGGGTCGTCCTTGTGACTAGTCACTGAGGCGTCGTAGGCAGCGTGCAACGCATTCATGTCGTCGCCTTCCGCGATAATGCCTCTGCCATTGCTTATCACCAGTAGTGCCTTCACGAGGTACCGCCCTTCTGCCAGGCCATAACAGCGAGGTAGAGCCTACAGTATGCCTGACTAGGCCAGGTTACCCCCTGACAGCACTCAACACTGTGGCACGCGCGGCTGTTGGTAGTTCATCCAGGTCTATCCGCGCGCTCACGCTGGTGCTGCATCCTTGCGGAAGCGGTGAGCGCCCGAGCCTACCTGCGCTAAGGCGCGTGGTTCATCGCGCCACCCGGAAGGAGCGTGTTGAGTCCGAGCAGTGCCCGGCTGCGAACTACGCCGATGGCTCCCGTGGCGGACGAACAGTGTTGGGCTAGCGGCAAGGTGAAGCACGCGAAAGGGAGTTCCTGATGAGTGCGAAACAAGCGAAACAAGGTCGCAGGCCACGTCGATTAGCGGGAGGGATCGCCCTCCTCGGGTTGTTGGTGGGCGTCTTCGTTCTGGCGCAAGCAGCCCCCGCCACGACCGAGCTAAAAGTAGCAACGGCAGCGGACCTCGGCGCACACGTCACCGACGCCTCTGGTCGATCGCTCTACCTGTTCTTGAACGACACCACCAACGTGAGCAACTGCGATGCCCAATGCATCATCAACTGGCCACCCGTCCTAGTTGCGGATGAGAACAGCCTGCCTCAGGTGGAGGCGCCGATGGACGCCAAGCTCCTCGGCGTGGCAAAGCGCGAAGACGGCAGCTACCAGCTCACTTATAACGGTTGGCCCCTCTACTACTACGCAGCAGACACGGCAGCCGGCGCGACAGGCGGCCAGGGCGTAGGCGGCAACTGGTACCTCGTAACGCCCCAAGGTAGCGGCGTAGGCATAGCCGAAACCGATCCAGGCGGCGGCGCGCCAGGCTCGGCGATGTGACCGGCGCTAAGGCCAAGCTAGTCTGACGATCAAGCGTGGCGCCCGGCTCTGAGCTGGGCGCCACGCTATTACGGCTGAGAGTTAGGTGGCCACGCGCCGAGCCAGTGAGCCTCCGCAGAGAACCCCTAAGCCATGACACCTACGTTCGTTGACAGCGCCGAGAGGCCCTGCGTATACTTGCCGACGCTGACCGTACGGACGGTCCTGCGCAACACTCACGGGAGAGTGGTGGTAGGTTCGGACGGGCTGACAGGGAGCTGCCGCAAGCTTCAAGCTGGTAGCAGGTTGACCGGAGGGTTGGCCGAGCGGTTGAAGGCGGCGGTCTTGAAAACCGCAGACGGGGCAACCTGTCCGGGGGTTCGAATCCCTCACCCTCCGCCAAGGTAAGGTTAGGCAATCGTGGAGAGGTGGCCGAGCGGCTGAAGGCGCTCCCCTGCTAAGGGAGTATGGGGGCAAAACCTCCATCGAGGGTTCAAATCCCTCCCTCTCCGCCATCGACCGTAAGGTCGTGACAACATGCGCCCGTAGCTCAGTTGGATAGAGCGTCTGACTACGGATCAGAAGGTCAGGAGTTCGAATCTTCTCGGGCGCACCAAATAAAGTACGTTGAGGACGGCGCTTCCACGGAAGCGCCGCTTCTCGTTCTTTCGTGGATACCTGGTTGGGTGCAGGTAGGCTGCAGAAGGCATCCGCGAGGGCAACCGCCGCCCTCGGGTAGGCTGCAGCCATGCCGCACCGCGCCTCGGCGTTCGACCCGTACCCGCCTGCGCTAGCCACATGCCAGCTCTGCCCGCGCCTGGTCGAGTACCGTCAGCGGGTCGCCCGGGAGAAGCGCAAGGCCTACGTGAACGAGGAGTACTGGGGCGCGCCAGTACCGGGCTTCGGCGACCCGAACGCGCGCCTGCTACTGGTCGGGTTGGCGCCGGGCGCCCACGGTAGCAACCGCACCGGTCGCATGTTCACGGGGGACGCTTCCGGCGCCTTCCTCTACCCCGCCCTTTACCGTGCCGGTTTAGCTTCAAGTCCAGTGGCGGTCAGCCGCGGCGATGGCCTGGAGCTACGCGGCGTGTGGATCACGGCCGCGTTGCGCTGCGTTCCGCCTGGCAATAAGCCGCTGCGCGGGGAGTTGGCTGCATGTCAGAGATGGCTTCATCACGACCTGGACGGCGTCAAGAACGCACGCGTCGCACTTGCGATGGGCAAGATCGGGCACGACGCCGCAGTGGGTGCGTGGCGCTCACGGGGCCTTCAAACGACGTTGGCTGCCAACAAGTTCGCGCATGGCGCGGTACACGACTTGAGCGGTCTGCCTGGCGCCGCTGCCAGTGGCGCCTTGACGTTGGTCGACGTGTACCACGTCAGTTTTCAGAACACGAACACCGGTAGGCTAACCGAGGCCATGTTCGATGAGGTGCTAGCTCACGCCAAGGCGCTTGCTGGGCTGTAGGTCAGTCGTCCCTAGCGGCCAGGAAGTGACCGGGCGGCTGGTCGGCTGCCCAAGCCGCCTGGCTTAGTAGTCCACGTAACGCGGCCACTTCGTGTGCCGTCGGGTTGGCGCGGTCGAGTAGCCCGCGGTAGAGCCGCAACATGCCAGGCGCACGCCGCTCGTCCGTGTAGCCGATCTTGAGCATCGTCGCCTCGAGCTGGGCGTAGAACTGCTCAAGTTGCTCGCGGGTGACGGCGGAGTGTCGGGGGTCGTCACTGTGCACGGGCTCGACTGGCCCTGCGGAGTCGCCAAGCGAGCGAGCGTACTCGTAAGCAACGACCAGTACGGCCTGAGCCAAGTTCAGTGAGGAGAAGTCGCGCGTCGGAATGACGATCTGCGCCTGGCACAGCGTCAACTCCTCGTTAGCTAGGCCGTGGTCTTCAGGCCCGAACACGACCGCCGTACCTTGGACCAAGCGTCGCGCGGCTTCGTTCGGCGTAACGATCGGGTAGTTGTCCGCCTTGCGAGGCCGTGCACTGGTCCCGAACACCATGCCTACGTCGCCGATGGCTTCCTTGAGGCTGTCGACGACCTTCGCGTCGTCTAGGACTTCTTCGGCGTGCGTTGCGAGGTCGTAACTGCGGTGGTCGATGCGGCAGCGAGGCGCGACGAGCCACAGCTCAGTGAGCCCGAAGTTGAGCATCGCGCGCGCCACCGAGCCAATGTTGGCGGATTCCTTCGTGCGCACGAGGATGATGCGCGGCCCGCCGCGAGCGGGTGGTGATGCTGGTGCTGAGGCGCCGGGTTCGGCGCTACTGGCGGTCGTCACGTGGGCGAGCATAGCAGCGACCAGCGCGGTGGCGCGCCCTCGCATGGGCAAGAAAAGCCGACGGACCGAAGTCCGCCGGCTGTCCTGCAAGTCAATCGGTGGTAGCTAGTCGATCAGGCGCTTGGGTTCTGCAGCGCGTTGATGTGCTTGGCAAGGCGCGACTTGCGGCGGGCGGCCGCGTTGGCGTGAAGCAACGACGACTTGATGGCGCGGTCAACCAGGCCCTGGACGACCTTCTGGTACTTGGCGGCGGCCGCGAAATCGCCGGCTTCAGCAGCCGCGACGGCCTTCTTGGTGAAGGTGCGGATGGTGCTCTTCTGTGCGCGGTTGGCGAGGCGCCGCTGTTCTGACTGGCGGTGACGCTTCATCGCGGATGCGTTTTGTGACACGTTGCTCCTCGTTCTTCCTATCACGCGGCCCCGGGCCCGGCCCTTGACCGCCGTTCAGGCTAGTGGCATAGCGGCCCGCTCGGGGCCGACAACTGTAAGATGCTAGCACATCACCGTGCGCCGCTCAAGGAGGCGCCTTGCTGGTACCGTTCTCATGATGTTCGACTTCGGCACGGGTTTAGCGCTAATCCGCGACACGCTCCTCTTCCAACCGGGCACCACGGAGTTGCTGCGCCTGGGCGGAGCTGCCATCAGTTTGGCATTCGGGGTGCTGTTCGCGGCCGGGCTGTCGGAGGCCATAGGCGAGAGCGTGGTGCTCTTCGTCAACCGCGTGTCTCCGCGGCGTTTCGCCATCTCGCTCGTCATCTCGGCCATCATCTTCGCTTTCACGTATCTCTTCTTCGCCTTGAGCGTCTACGTCGTGGCACGCTACGCCCTCGCTTCAGAGGCGCCGTTCTCGTTCATCGCCGGCATGGTCGCGCTCGGACAGGCGCCGCGTCTCTTCGGTTTCCTCGTTTTCCTCCCCTACCTCGGGCTACCGCTTTCCGTTCTCCTGTGGATCTGGAGCATCGGCGCTACCGTCCTCAGCGTGGCGGAAGGGTTGGAGCTGGCACCCTGGGAGGCCGTCCTGGCAGTCGCCGTTGGTGCGCTGCTGCTCATCACCCTGCAGCGCACGATAGGTAGACCGTTGTTGTTACTCGCGCGCGTGGCCCGCAGGCAGGCTGCCGGGGTGAAGCTCGTGACCGACGTCAGAGGACTACGCGACCTCATCGATGACGCCCCAGACGAAGGCCTAGCACCACCCAAGCCCGCCAGGCGGCGGCGTGGCGGCCAGACGTGATCGGCGTGCTCATAGCCGTCTTGGTCTTCGCGGCGCTGCTCTCCCTCCTCCTCTCGCCAATAGAAGCGCTTGGTTGGTGGGCTGGCTGGTACGGGGAGGGACTCGAGCACCCGCACGAGCAGAGCGTCGGCCCTTACCGGCCCATCGGCAAGGGCAAGCATCCGCGACAGTTCGTCGTCTATCTTGACGGGATCGCCAAGGTCGGCGCCCCCAACTATGACGACGTGCAGGGCCTGCTCGATGGACTGTCCGAGGCCCTGCCAGACACGGTCATCCTCGGCGACCTCATGCCCTACTCGGTGCGCAACGTTAGCCTCCTCGAGGAGCCTCTCTTGGGGCGCTTCTGGCGGCGCATGTTCCAGTTCAAGGTCGAAGGGCGGCACACGCTACTCGCCTTCAGCATCAACATCCGCAACTTGTATCAGGTGCTCGTCGCGGCAGATCCGCGGTACGGGCGGGTTTACGGCCGCGGTGAGGCGCAGATCATCCTGACTTCGTTGCTGCAAGCCGGTTACGAGCCAGGCAGCCGAGTGCCGATCACCATCGTCGGGTACAGCGGCGGCGTGCAGATCGGGCTCGCGGCCGCGCCATTCCTCAAGCGGGCACTGGACGCGCCGATGGCCATGGTCTCCTTGGCAGGCGTCATGGCAAGCGAGGCAGGACTCAACGTCCTCGACCGCGTTTACCACCTGGTGGGCTCCTCCGACCCCTTTCCAGGCCTTGGGCACGCGCTCTTCCCTGGCCGCTGGGCCATCATGCGCAACTCGTACTGGAACCGCCTGAAGCGCACGGGCCGCCTCGTCGAGGTGCCGATGGGCCCCATGACCCACAACGGCGCAGGCGGTTACCTCGACCACGACGCCATGTTCGACGGCGAGAACCACCAGGCACGCACCATTCAGGTGATCGCGGGCATATTGCGCGACATCGCCATGCCAGAAGCGGGCCGCGCCGACGTGCCCGAGTTCCCTGGGGAACGGCACACTCGACCTGCCTGAAGCCGCGTTTTTCGAGCCGGTGGTGGCGGCTTGTCCGCCAAATCACTACGGAGCGCGATCGATGTCGTATAGTTACCCCCGCTATCCGCTGGCCCTGGGGGGTTCCTGGCTCGTGGTTGGCCAGGAAGGAATACCCCACAGAATGCAAAATGAGATCTCGTTCGACGGGTTCGAGTTGGACCCGCGAGTAGCCATCGGCGTGCGTGCCGCAGGCTACACGAAACCCACGCCCATCCAGGAGCAGACCGTCCCAGCCGCGATGAGCGGCCGCCACGTGCTTGGCCTGGCGCAGACCGGTACCGGCAAGACCGCCGCTTTCGTGCTGCCAATCCTTCACCGCCTACTACTCGGCGCCGGCCCCGAAGGTCAACGCCACGGCGGCCGCGGCATGCGCCGCAAAGTGCGCGCCCTCGTAGTCGCGCCAACGCGCGAGCTTGCCGAGCAGATCAACGACGAGTTCCGCACCCTCGGTCAGGCAACCGGGCTGCGCAGCGCCACCGTCTATGGCGGCGTTGGCTTCCAGCCTCAGATCGAAGCCTTGCGCGGTCGCGCCGACATCATCGTCGCCTGCCCTGGTCGACTCCTCGACCACATGCAACGCGGCAACGCCGACTTGACCCAGGTCGAAGCGCTCGTGCTCGACGAGGCCGACCACATGTTCGACATGGGCTTCCTGCCCCCCGTCCGGCAGATCCTCAAGGCCGTTCCGGTCGAGGCCCAGCGCCTCCTCTTCTCCGCGACCATGCCATCCGAGGTTTCTTACCTCGCGGACGAGCTGCTCACCGACCCGCTCAAGGTCGCCATCAACCGTGTGGCTCCGGCCGAGACGATCGAGCACGCGCTCATCCCCGTAGATGAGATCAACAAGACCGATCTGCTCCTGAACCTCCTCAAAGAGAAGGACCTCCGCTCGGTCCTCGTGTTCACCCGCACGAAGCACCGCGCGAAGCGCCTTGCCGCGACGCTCGATAAGGCCAACCACTTCGTGGCCGAGCTGCAGGGCAACCTCTCACAGCGCCGCCGTCAAGAAGCTCTCGACGGCTTCAAGAAGGGCCGTTACCACGTGCTCGTGGCGACCGACATCGCTGCCCGGGGCATCGACGTGGCGCGCGTTTCGCACGTCATCAACTACGATTTCCCCGACACCTCCGAGGCTTACACCCACCGCATCGGCCGCACTGGCCGCGCGGAACGCTCCGGGGAGGCGCTCACGTTCGTCACGGTCAACGACCTCGACAACGTGAGGCAGCTCGAGCGCCGCCTGCGCATGCGCATTGAGCGCCGCCCGGTGGACGGCTTCGCTGGTCCAGCCGCCCAGCTCGAGGCGTTGGACGGCACTACCGACCGCCCCTCGTACGGCGGCTCCAGCCGCAACCGCGGCCCCCGGCGCAACGGTGGCTCGCAGCGCGGCCCACGGCCAGCAGGCAGCCAGTCCGGCCAAACGGACGGCGGCAGTGCGGCCCGCAGCGACCGCGCGCCCCGCGGTGACCGCCAAGGCAGTGGCCGTAGCCAGAACGGGAGCAGCCAACGCCCCGACCACCAAGGTGGTGGCGAACGCCGCGACCACCGGAGTGGCAGCCAGGCGGGTGCGCCTCAGGCGGGCGACGCCCGTAGTGGCCGGCCGCAAGGCGGACGCGGTCCGGGTAGCCGTGAGCAGAGCGGCAGACGCCCGGGCGCTACCGGCCGCGACGGCCAACGCCGCCCGTAACGGGGGCCACCGCCGGTACTGACCAAGGCTAAGGCCACCGGCGCGGCCGCGCCTCGGTCGCCTGCCTAGAACCTCTAGGCCACAACCCGATGACTTTGACCTCCGCTCGCGAAATGCTGCGAGCGGAGGTTCTTACCGTGGCGATCGAACGAGCCGCCTCAACTCCGGACGCTCACGCACGACCACTGAGCGGCCTCGCGGCGCCAAGCGCATATCAAGCTGCCGTGTTCGAGCACGTCGAGCGCTCACGTGGTCACGCGGTGGTGATGGCAACCGCTGGTAGCGGCAAGACCACCACCCTCGTCGAGGTCGCTCGGCGCCTCCCCGGTGGCACGCGCGCTTGCTTCCTCGCCTTCAACCGCTCGACGGCGGCCGAACTGCGCTCGCGACTACCCAACAGCGTGGACGCCACCACCATCCATGCCCTCGGCCGCTCCGCGCTAGCGCGGCACCATGCCGCCGTTGGGGCAGCCGTGCCGGACGCGTCTAAGTACCGCCGCCTGGCGCGCGAACTAGTCGCAGGCATAGGCGACCAGGTCGACGAAAGTGCGCGTCCTGGCATAGCCGCTTCCCTCGCAGCGCTCGCCAACTTCGCCCGCCTTGAGCTAACCGCGGCGCACGACCTCACGGCCGTGGCCGCGCTGCTACCGCGCTACGGCCTGACCAGCCCGGTCATCCCTGAACTGCTACCCCAGCTGCACGCACTATTGAACCCGCTGCTCGAGGCGGGCACGGCGGCTGCGGCGCGCGGCTCCGTCGACTTCACTGACATGGTCTACCTGCCGGTAGTGCAGCGCCTGCAACTCGAGCGCTACGACTTCGTGTGCGTGGATGAGGCGCAGGACCTCAGCCGCGTCACGCTAGCGCTCGTCATGCGCCTGGTCGCGTCTGGCGCGCGTGCCCTGTTCGTGGGCGACCCACGCCAGGCCATCTACGCCTTCGCTGGTGCCGACAGGCACTCCCTGAAGCGCATCGAGGAGCAGGCCGCGGCTACCGTTCTGCCGCTGTCGGTCTCCTACCGCTGCCCTACCCGCCACGTCGCGCTTGCCCGCCGCTTCGCTCCCGAGATGGAGTCCGCGCCTGGTGCGGCCACTGGCAGCGTGCGTTTCATACCCGAGTCGGCCCTCGCGCGCACTGCCCGCCCAGGCGACCTCGTAATGGCTCGCACGAACGCGCCACTACTTGGCGTTGCCATGGCGATGGCGGAGGCTGGCGTGCCAGCCACGGTCCTGGGCGAGGAGCTGGCGGCGGAACTGCTCGACCTGGCCAGGCGCATCTTCCCCGACCAGGACCGGCTGCCACGCGCTGCGACCGAGGTCGTGCAACGGCACGCTCAAGCGGAGAACAGGCGCCTGGAGTTCGAGTACCTCGCAGATCCTAGGCTGGGCGAGCTTCAGGAACGCAACGCCGATGCGCACCGCGCACTTGCCCTCATGCTCGAGGCCCTGGCGAGCCGCCCGCATGGCAGCGCCATCGCGGCGATCGGAGGGCTGATCCGTGACCGGGTAGTCACCTACACCGAGCTCGAGCAGGTCACGTTGCGCATGTTCAAGCAAGCAGACGCCGCCAACGCCGTGGTGCTAAGCACCATCCACAAAGCCAAGGGTCGCGAAGCGAAACGAACCTTCCTCTTGGGGCCTGAAAACCTCGGGATCGGGCACGCGAACGTCGAAGAGGAGGCCGTAGAAGCCAACGTACTGTTCGTCGCACTCACGCGCGCGAAGCGTGAGTTGGTACTAGCCGAGAGGTACAGGGGCGCGGTGGCCGCCCGCCTACGCAGGCACGAGCGGCGCCTCGGCACGTCGGAGGCGCAAGCCACGAGCGTGCTGGAGCGCCAGTGGGACGAGGTCCTGAAGCTCGCAACCGTAATGGCTCGCGGGCCCCGCCGCCGCTGGCAGCCCCACCCCGCGCTGAGCTCCTAGCCGATCTTGCGGCGTGGAGCCTTGACGGCGACCGTCTTGCGGATCCGGAAGATCGTGCTGCCGAACAGCCAGAAACCCGAGTGCCTGATGCTCGTGAGCTCGAGGCCCTCGCGTTCGACCCAGACGGGCACCTCGTAAGGCGCGAACTTATCGCGCGTAACCACCTCGAGGGTCGCGCCGAGAGGCATGCCAGCCAATCGCTCCTTTACGCGCAAGAGGCCAAGCGAGCATGGCGTGGACCGGTTATCCAACCGCTGGAACATGCCTCCACCCGCGGCATCAGCCGCGGCCGCGTTAGTGGTCCGCGCAGCGCCCGTCACCCCGCGTCTGACCCAAGATCGTCGAGATTGCACACCCCACGCACCGGCGAGCAGGCCCGGTACAGGGGGCAGGTGATGAAGATGACCACTAACGCCACGATGAGCAACAGCTTGAACGGCACGAGCAAGCCGATACCGCTCTGCCAGAACGGGCTGGTGACGCCGCCGTAGCGTAAGGCCATCCACACGCCCGTAACGATGATCGTGGGCAGCGAAGTCCTGACCACCCACCTGAAGCGCTCGAGTTGGCGGGCGCCAGCTACGACGGCATCGAGGTTGGCGTTCTTGCGCCCGGCTGGAACCGCCGCGCCGAGGTTGAAGAGCGCGCCACCCAACCAAGCCGCGAACGCGAAGAGGTGAACGGTTCTCACGGCGGCGAGGAACCCTAGTCCGTTGCTGTCACCCCAGCCCCACAGCCCCAACGCGCCCGCGCCGATCAAGAACGCCGCCAGCGCCGCGGCGCGGCTCCGGTGCGCCTGCGTGATCAGCGCGGCGAGCGCCAGGCTGCTTGCCGTCAAGGCAACGGCCGTCCACGTAGCTAGGTACGGCAAGAAGAGCGAGGCTCCAGCGCCAGCCACGAGCAGCGGGGCTAGGTAGCGGCTCACCCTTCTGACGCGTTCGAGCAGATCGGCATGCAGGCCGGAGACGCGGGCAACGTCGAGCCCGGACTCCTGCCCGCGCAAGTAGAACAACCGCCAGGCGAGCATGCCGGTAGGCAAGGCAAGGCCCCAGAACTGCAGCCAGCGCCAGGCGAGGGCGACGCCGTCTACACCGTGCAGTTTGCCGGTCAAGTAGGCGCCAGCGAGGGACGCCAGGGAGATGAGGAAGAACGCCGCCTTCGGCAGGAACGGCGTTTCAGTCTTGACTTCGACCGTAACGCGAGACTTCTGCACCACGGACGGAACCGCCGTGAACGTACCCACGGCGGGGGAAGTGAAGGTATTCGTGTGATCAACCATGGTTGCTTCCAGCCTATTCCCGAGTGCAGCGCTCTGCATTGACCTCGGTCAACCGTGCGCTGCGGCACGCGGCGCTATCATCGGAGGCATGGCACTACACGGCGAGTACAAGCACCCAGGCGGCAAGCTAGTGGTGGTAGACCTGAGCGTGTCAGGCGGAGCATTGACCGACGTCCACGTGAGCGGCGACTTCTTCCTGGAACCCCCGGAAGCGCTCGAGGCGATCGTCGCTGCGCTAGAAGGTGCGCCGGCCACCGCCAGCGCAGACGAGTTGGCGGGCCTGATAACCTCACGCCTGCCAGAGGACACCGTGATGCTTGGCTTCGACGCCAACTCGGTAGCGGTAGCCGTGAGGCGCGCGGTCGACGACGGCAGCCCGCGCGAGCGCGTATGAGCGACGACCGCTTCGCGAAGTTCCGGCCGCGCTGGCACGGGCTCGACTGGCGCCTAGTGCGCGCCGGGCCGCAGGCGCCGCAGCTCCACATGGCACTCGACGAGGTCCTGACCTACGAGGTCGGGGCCGGCAAGCGGCCGCCGACATTGCGCATCTGGGAATGGTCGAGCAACGCGGTGATCCTCGGGCGCTTCCAGTCCGTCCGCAACGAGGTCGACCCGGTCGGCGCGACCAAGCACGACATCTCGGTCATGCGCCGCATCACAGGCGGCGGCGCCATGTTCGTCGAGCCGGAGAACACCATCACGTACTCCATCTACGCGCCAGACACGCTTGTCAAAGGCATGTCGTTCATCGACTCGTATGAGTTCATGGACGACTGGGTGTTGGAGGGACTAAGGTCGTTGGGCGTCGAAGCTGAGTACATCCCCATCAACGACATCTCGTCGGTCGCGGGCAAGATCGGTGGCGCGGCGCAGACGCGTCGCGGCGGCGCCGTCTTGCACCACGTCACCATGGCTTACGACATGAACCCGGCGAAGATGCTCGAGGTGTTGCGGATCGGACGGGAGAAGCTCTCCGACAAGGGGAGCGTGAGCGCCAACAAGCGCGTTGCCCCTCTCAGGCAGCAGACGCAACTCCCGCGCGAGGTAGTGATCGACCGGCTGGTCGCGACGTTCAAGCAGCGTTACGGACTGACGGACGGTCCAGTGACCGCCGACGAGCTGGCGCGCGCGGAGGCCCTCGCCGAGGAGAAGTTCATGTCGGACGAGTGGCGCTACTTGCTGCCGTGAACGCTGGGGCGCGGGCGTCCTGTGCCAAACTTCAGCACGCGAACACTCCCGGGGTGGCTAACATCTGCCTCGGGAGTGCCCTTTGTTAAGCATCGCCAACCTCACGAAGCGTTACGGCCGCGCGTTAGCCGTCGACGACCTAACGCTGACCGCCGCCCCTGGTGAAGTCCTCGCGCTCCTCGGGCCTAACGGCGCAGGCAAGACGACGACCATCCGCTGCATCACAGGGTTGGCCCAGCCGACTAGCGGCACCATCAGAGTCGCTGGCCACGATACGTTGGCCGCGCCGCAGGCTGCCAAGTCCGCCGTTGGGTTCGTTCCTGACCGCGCGTGGTTCTATCCGAAGGTGACGGCGCGCGAGCTCCTCAGGTACGTGGCTGGTGTCAGGCGTCAGGCCGCCCCCAACGCGCGCATCGAGGAGCTGCTCCTGCGCTTCAAACTTGCGGAGCACGCGGATAGCCTCACCGAGAGTTACAGCCACGGCATGCGCCAAAGGCTCGCCTTCTGCGTTGCGCTGCTCGGCGAACCGCAGCTCTTCATCACCGACGAACCGATGGTCGGCCTCGACGTGCAGGGCCACCGTGAGGTCAAGACGCTCTTCCGTGAGCTCTCAGCCGCCGGCCGCACTGTCGTCCTCACCACGCATACGTTGGCGGTGGCCGAGGAGGTCGCTGACCGAGTGGCGGTCGTGAACCATGGGCGCTTGGTGGCTCAAGGCACCATGGCTGAGCTGCGGGCCTTGACCAAGCAGTCGAGCACCGCGACGCTCGAGGACTTGTTCCTCCGCCTCACGGCAGACGACCAAGCGCAGCAGCCAGCGTGACCCTCGCCAACTTACGCATCCGTGGCGCCCTGCGCTCACTCGCGGCTCGCCCGAGTTGGCTGCTGTTCTCGTTGAGCCTCGTCGGCGGCGCGGCCTACTTAGGTTTCCGGCTCGTGCGTTTCGGGGTGGCTTGGCTGTACGCCTATCCGCTGATCGGAACCATCGCGCCTGCCGTAACGCAGCGCAGCCTCGAGGGTCTCTTCTTGATGCTCATGGCGGCGGTGCTCTTCAGCGTGCTCATCGCGAGCATAGGCACCCTTTACGGCAGCGAGGACCTCGAACTGCTCCTGGCGCAGCCGACCTCAACCGCGGCCGTGTTCGGCATGAAGGTGCTCGAGCTTTTCGTCAACACCGCGGGTCTGCCGCTGATCTTCACGCTACCTGTGCTCGTTGGCGTCGGGGCCGCGCTGCATGCCCCGCCGCTCTTCTACCTAGTCGGAACAGTGGCGGCAGCCGCGCTTTACGCCATGCCGGTAACCCTCGGTGCGCTACTTGCCCTTCTGCTGGTACGGCTCTCCCCCGCCGGCCGCGTGCGCGAGGTGGCAACGGCCGTTAGCATCAGCGCCGCGGCAGCTGCCTTGCTTGGGCTTAGGGCGCTGCGGCCCGAGCAGCTGGCGCGCATCAGGCCGGAGGACAGCGACGCCTTCGAGCGCTTCCTTGCTGCCTTCGCCCGGCTAGAGATCGGTTGGCTCCCGCCTGCTTGGGCGAGCAGCGCGAGTTGGGCCGCCCTGGACGGCCGCCTTGCCATCAGCGTGCTGCTCCTAGTCGGCGTTGCCGTCGGCGGACTGCTTCTCACTGGCGCACTGGCGCGTTTGGCGTTCTCGCGCGGTTGGGTGAAGAGCTTGGACACGACCCCTGCGCCTCGCACCCGCGCTTCCTACAGAACGCCTGCGTGGGAGATGTTCCTTGGCAGTCGATTGGGGCCCATCGGCGCCATCATCGCCAAGGACATGCGGGTCTTCTTTCGTGACGTCCAGCAGTGGAGCCAAGTCATCGTGCTTGCGGCTCTAGCGGGTGTCTACTTCGTGAGTCTCGCCGCGATCGACTTGCCGACGCAACAGTTCCGCGACGTCATCGGCGCCCTCAACATCGCCTTCGTGAGCTTCATCGTGGCAGGCGTTGCGTTGCGCGTGGCTTACCCAAGCGTGTCGTACGAGGCTGGTACTTACTGGCTCGTGCAGACCCAGCCGGTCCGCAAGCGGGACCTGGTGCTTGCGAAGTTCTTGTTCACCTTGCCGCTCATGGTGGCGCTCGCGTTGGGTTTGGGGGTGGCGGCCGGCCGCGTCCTCGACTTGAGTCCCACGCTGGCGT
>CALCHY010000196.1 GCA_937907415.1 uncultured Trueperaceae bacterium | reverse complement strand
ACTTGACGACTTCGTCGATGAAGAACAAGGAGAGCACCTTGATGCCCTGGGTGAATAACTCACGTTCTTTATCGAGATGGGCGCGGATAACCTCACGAATCTGGATTCGCCGCTTTGCCTCGATAGTTACATCGACAGTAAGGTCACCAACCTGGACTACACTGCCATCACTCAGTTCGATTACGTCGCGACTCGCATCGATTTCCGTTATGAATAAGCCCTTGTACGCTTCGAGGCCGCCAGAAATATCGTGCAAATTTGCACCCACATCCAGCCGCTTGACTCGCCTCTTGATTCCGCTCTTCTCTTGTACCTCGATCTCGACTCGGGCTCGCGGCTTAGCGCCAGCTGCAATCTGGATTGAGTCTAGATAGAGGTAGGCCGAAGACCCGGCCAGGCCCTTGACGGAGATTCCACGAACGGCGATCTTCTTTACGAGCTTCTGGTTGTACGCGTCAAGAGCATCGAGCCGATGTACTTTCGTGTGCTCTACCGTGTGCGTAGCCGAGTAGCGCAGCATCATAAGGGCATTGAAGCGCGACAGCGCTTCAAGCGACTTCGCCGCACCAATCTTTTGCGGTTCGTCGATGATGACGATTGGCCTATTCGCGGCAATGACATCAATTGGGCGCCGAGACTGGAAGTCATCGAGTTCGTCGTATATTCGGCGGTTGTCCTTACCGGTCGCATTAAACGCTTGGATATTGATGATCATCACTTGCACACCGGGGTCGGAACTGAACCGCTCCACCTCGTGCAATTGCGAGGAATTGTAGATGAAGGATCGAGGCTTGGTTCCGTAAAGCTGCTGAAAATGTTCAGCCGTCATATCGAATGACTTCTTTACACCCTCACGGATTGCGATGGATGGAACGACGACAATGTATTTGGACCACCCATAGCGCCTATACAGTTCCAGAATCGTCTTAATATAGACGTACGTCTTTCCCGTCCCCGTCTCCATTTCCACGTCAAGGTTCGGGGCGCCGGGGGCCGCCTTGCTATCAATCAATCTAGGCGACAGCGGCAAATTTCTTGAGCGCTGAACTTCGTGCACGTTCTCAAGAAGTTGGATTCCCGTAAGCGCGATCTCCGCATTTCGCAGACCAGAGTCCGAAAACAATGCTGCGCTCGTGTTTATCCTCACGCGACCGGGATCAATCTGGTAGGAAATTCCGTCGGTCCGGGGTTGACCCTCAAACACCCCGACCACCGCGTCAACAGCATCGGTCTGATACTTCTGAACCTTGAACTGAAGCTTCACGCCGATCAAATGACCTTTACGTCTGTGATTGGAGTAATCTCGCGAAAGACCTGCTCGGCATTGATTCGGGCATCGTCCGAAGCGAAGCCTGAGTCGCGGAACACCGCACGCAAAGGCGCACGGTCCGCAAGGGCGCGGACGACTTCGGCGCTAACTCGCTCACTAAAACACGCTATTAGGGCATTGTCGTCGACCACGAAAACTTCATGGCCGTCGATGTGTTCAATCTTTATAGGCATTGTCAGCTCAAGCCCCCAATCGAGAAGCACCTGGAATAACAGGTCCTCCCCTGAGCGGTCTGGCTTTGTGCTGTTTTCGACTTCACCTAGATTGAGCTGAAATGTTTCATCAGGTGAACGGAAGACGTCCACCATATTTGTTGTGTCAACCTTCAGCGCTCGGAACCCCAAGTCCTGGGACCCGGCGCCGTTCCCCTCCTTGCTTTTCGTCAATTGCGCCGCACGACGAATTCTCTCTCGTGCGATGGCCGCTATGGACGCGTATCCCTGCTTGGCGGCGGCAGAACCTGGCGCAGGGCGTTCATTGAGCTGCACCAGTATGAATCTTCGCCGCCCACCGTCTTCGGCATTCTGCGCCATAACGGCCTGTGCAGTGGTTCCAGACCCTGCAAAGAAGTCTAGAACCAGATCATTATCGGACGTGGCCATGTTTACAAGCGTTTGAATTACTGTTTCATCCTTTGGGAAGTCGAATACTGGTCCATCCATTAGGGTTCGCAAGCGCTTCGATGCAGCCCGACCATCCTGATAGAAAACACTGTATGGCACTTCGAACTCAGTGTCGCTAAGGTACCGTTTGAATGTTGGGACGCCGTCTTCCGTAGGGCCAAAAGCGACACGGCCAGCTTGAATGTGCTCACGCATTACAGGCTCTTGGAATAGCCAACCGCGGGACGGAATCTTTACGGGACGTCCGGTGACCGGGTGCAGCACGTCGTAGGTGGGACCTCCCCCGCCGGGCCAAGAAATGTTATCAGGGAAGTAGACCCCCCGCTCGTCGATTCGAGAATAGTGCCTATGTCGCTTTGCCTCGTGGGAGTCCGGTAGACCCTTGTACCAATCCCTAAGCGCCTGAGATGCAGCTTCATAGTCTTTTGCATGAGCTGTGACTAGTCGTTCAGCTTGTGCATAAATCTCGGAAAGGCCCTTCTTGCGAACTTTCCAGGTATCACCGTTCTCCTTTAGGGCGCTGAGGTTCCTTGCGAAGCAGAGGATGTATTCGTGGGAGGAAGAGATGTACTTGGAGTCGTTCTTCCGGCCAGCTGCCCAAATCATTGTTCCAACGAAGTTGGATTCTCCAAACACTTCAGATGCGAGTCGGTGCAGGTTGCCGACCTCAGAGTCATCGATGGATATGAAGATTGCGCCGTCCTGTGTAAGCAGATTTCGGGCGAGCTTAAGCCTCGGGTACATCATGCTTAGCCAATCTGAGTGGAACCGACCGTTCGATTCAACATTCGTCAGGAACCGAACACCATCAGTGCCTATTTGACCCGATTTAGCCAAATACTCTTTCGCTGTTTCAGCAAAGTCGTCACTGTATACGAAGTCATTCCCCGTGTTATATGGCGGGTCGATATAAATTAGCTTGATTTTGCCTAGGTAGGATTCCTGGAGCAACTTGAGGGCGTCAAGATTGTCGCCTTCAATGAAGACATTTTCCGTAGTATCAAAGTCGACCGATTCCCCGCGCATTGGACGTAGCGCCTTCGCGATGGGAGCGTTCGCTATGAAAGCTGATTCCCGCTTACCAGGCCAGGTAATTTGGTAGCGCTCCTGGGCTCCTTCAACAAGGTGGTCTGAAAGTTCCTGGCGCAAGAGGTCGAAGTCTATGGCCCACCTCAGATTGCCTTCAGAGTCGACGACTTCCGTAAGAACGTTGGGAAATAGCTCGGCGAGCCTGTCGATATTCGCTTCGGTAAGGTCGGGTGACGTCATGCGTAATTTCTCCACGGCTTAACCCTTCTTGCGGTCCAGTTCTGCTTGCTTGCTCATTAGAGAGCGTCGCAACTCAATCTTGCGATTCAATTGTGGTTCGGAACGAAGTTTACGCTCCAGGGCCGCAATTTCGCGTTCGAGTTTCCGCACGACTCGCAGCTTGTCAGCAACCTCCAGAACGGTCTCGCCTGGCCGTGTTGCAATGGGCATCAGGGGCGCCAGCAGAGCAGTGTAAAGGGCCGGCAGAGTAATCGCGGTGGGGAGTGGTTGCCGCTCGTCTGCTACCGGTAGCCAATCCGTTGAGTAATAACCGCTCAGTTTTGGAATCGCGGCACCAAGCTGCTTGTGAGCAGCAACCATCCGAGCCTCTTGTTGCCCACCCGTGCCGCGTAGCACCTCGTAGATAATCGGGTACGGAATGGCCCTATCGATTGCCATTAGCACTAACTCTGAAACGTCATCTAATTTGCTGTCGATCTGAAACACCTGCACTTCCGGCACCAAGGCGCTACCGGGAAGGTTGATGGTGGCCTCCGCCAGTTTGTGCGACCACGTAATGCTCTGGACTTCGTTTACGAACCTCTCGCGCACCGTAGTTGTCACGGTTCCAGCCTGGTAGAACTTCTCCTTGGGCACGCGACGACCGAATCGAGCTGCAAGAGGCCACTGGTACAGGATGTCCGCCATACCTAAACGCTCCGCGCTTCGGGGTCAACTACAGCAATGAAAGCAATCAGTTCGAAGTCGTCCAGCCCTGCGATGACTTGAGTAAGCGCCGTGGTGTGCCCCCCACTGAAGAGGCTATCAATATCTCGCTCCTCAGTCACGTCGACCATGGAGTGAATCGCTTTCGTGAGTAAGGCTGAGTACTTCTCCATGTGTGAGCCATCACTGGTGGCGGAGTTAAATAACTGCACGACCTCTTGAACAGGCTCGTCGTAGGAGCGGCAGCCGGCACGTATCAGGTCAAGTAGATGCTTCGCCTCGGTGTGATCGGAAATGACCTTGCCGTCAGAGTCTAGGTAAACGAGGTAGTGCGGGTGAAGTCGATTTCCGCGATTGCCACTCTTCCCCGTGAGTTGAGTTTCGTCGGCACTGACGTTCTGGAGCGCGAAAATCACCCCTGGCATGAGGCCTTTGGCGGGATTGGCGGGGATAACGGCATGCAACCCCTTGGGTGCATTGGCGAAATCGCCGTATTCCTTCATATAGCCGAGAAGGTCCATGCGGAAGTCATTCAGGCCAAGGTCGGTGATAGAGACGCCAGTCCGGACGTCCTCAAGTTCGATTACTTCGTCTTGGAGCTTACGAAGTTGTTCTTTGCGGAACGCTGCGTCATTGTCCTCGAGGGTAAGAACGTTGTCGTCAGCGGTACCCGCTACATCAACCAGTACCATGCGGCTCTCGACGCGCTCCTTTAGGTTGATGTACTCGTCGAGGGACATGTCTGGCCAGAAGTTGACCAGCTGAATATGTTGGTTGGTAGAGCCGATGCGATCGATGCGACCGAATCGCTGGATTATCCGAACCGGGTTCCAATGGATGTCGTAGTTGACCAAGTAGTCGCAATCCTGAAGGTTCTGGCCCTCGCTGATCACGTCGGTACCGATTAACACATCTAGTTCGCGGGTCTCCGTCGGCATAATCAGGTGGCGCTGTTTCGAGCGAGGCGAGAACAGGGCCATGACTTGCTGGAAATCGAAGCCCGTGCCGAGCGTGGTCTTCGCACTGTGACTGCCCCCGGTTATGACGGCCGACTCAAGGCCCGCACTTGAAAGCGCCGGAGCGAGCTCACGGTAAAGATAGTTCGCGGTATCCGCAAATGCGGAGAAGATCAGAACCTTCCTATTACCTGCGTTGATAGGATGGGTCGCCTTTTCTGCTACCAGCTGTTTGAGTCTAATGAGCTTTAGGTCGTGCTCTGCTGTGACCATTTGCATCGCGCCGATAAGTTCACGCAGCGTTTCACTGTCGCTTTCCAGGTCACGCCGCCACGACTCGATGTCCAGATCCTCAAGATCAATCTTGATTCTCTCGCCGAAAGAAAGCGCCTCCACATTGGCATCGCTTTCATCGTCGATGTCCAAGTCGAGATCGGTGAAATCGATGTCAACATCGGTGGTTGATTCACTATGGACCTCGAGCCGTCGCAAGGTGCGGTCGATCGACTCTTCGACCTTTGACAAGGTCAGACGGAACGCCTCAACCGAGCTCTCGAGGCGCTTTAGCAGGTTTACCGTCATGAGCCGCTTCAGGCCCTGTTCACGACCGCCCTGGCCAAGGTTAGATCTGGCCGTGCCGCCCCGGATGCGGTAGAGCTCATCGTACTTGGCCATCCGACTCGGGAATACGTACGCCAGTGGCGTGTATACCGCGAGAGTGAGCTCTTGGAGCTCCGCGAAGATGCCGTTGAAGTCGGGCACATCTGGCAAGTCGCTAAGTGGCTCCCGAATGGACTTCGGAGCAAGGCGCTCAGGGAAGGCGCCTACCTCGGAGGTGTCGTAGAAGGCTTGGATGTGCTTGCGCGAGCGGGCGATTGTGACCGCATCGAGGAGTTCGAAGAAGTCAAAGTCGAGCATCTTGAGGATGCCGTCGGTAGTTCTCTGCGAAGGGTCAAGCTTTGACCACAGGTTGAAGACGCGCTGTGCGTCGCGGAAGACCGTCTCGACCGAGGTGGACAAGTTTAGTTGGCGTGCTAGATTACCTGACCCGCCTTCGTAGGCGAGCTGGAGCTGGTTCTTCAGGTCGTTGAAGCGATTGTTCACGGGAGTAGCCGAGAGCATCAGGACCTTGGTTTTCACACCCTCGCGGATGACCTGCCGCATTAGCCGCTGATAGCGAGATTCCTTCTCCTCCGCGTAGTCAGCGTTCCGGAAGTTGTGCGACTCATCGATGACAACCAGGTCGTAATTGCCCCAGTTGATGCGGTCCAGCCGCAGTCCAAGCGATTCACCTGAGGTGCGGGACAGATCCGTATGCGCGAGGACGTCGTAGTTGAACCGGTCGCTAGCAAAGATGTTCGTCGTAAGGTTGGCGTTGTAGTTCGTCCAGTTCTCTGAGAGCTTCTTCGGGCACAGCACCAGCACCGACTTATTGCGCAGCTCGTAATACTTGATGACTGCTAACGCCGTGAACGTCTTACCAAGGCCCACCGAGTCAGCGAGTATGCAACCGTTGTACGTCTCAAGCTTATTTATGATTCCCGTTGCCGCGTCGCGCTGGAAGTTGTACAAGCTCTGCCAGACCTTCGTTTCCCGGTATCCGGTCAGATCGTTCGGGAGAACGTCTTCACTGATGTCGTCAAGGAATTCAGCGAAGAGGTTGTACAGGATCAGGAAATAGATGCGAGCGGGCGAGTTCTCGGTATAAACACTCGCGATGTGGTCAGAGACCGCCTGCGTGACGTCCTCGAGTTGTTCGGGGTTGCACCAAATCTGCTCAAACAGATCGAGGAACTGCCGGGCTTCGGTCGCGCCTTCGAACTTGGTGACGACGTTCGAGACGGCTGGGCCGCTCTCAAACCCAAGGTCTGTGGTAGTAAACCCTTGTATCGGGAAGTATGCAGCCCCATCGTTGACGGTGGCGAAGGCCTGCATTGGCTTCCCGGTGGCATTCGACCGGAACGTTACCTTCCGACTCACCCAGTCGGCGCACTCTCTGGCTATCGCGCGCTGCGTCAACCTGTTTCGCAGCCTGATCTCGAACTCACTACCGTAAAGGCTCGATTCAGCCCGGCCCCCGGGGATGAAGAACTCGCGGCGCTCCTTGCGTAGCTTGTCGGTTACCTTCTCCGGCACGAACGATGGCGAGGTAAAGATGAACTCCAACGCGCCTACCTGTTCAAGCTCCTTACGAAGCGCTTCGAACGCAAAGATCGAGAACGTCGAGGCAGCGATTCGGACCCTGGAGCCAGGGGCAATCTCGGCCTTCAGGTCGTCACCAAGCAGATCAGAAACGTTGTCGATTATTCGCAACTCGTCAGCCCTTCAATCCAGTGGAACCCGCTTCAGCAGTGAAGTGCCCCCGGACCCAGAAGGCGGGCACGCAAGGTTGAGTTTCAGGACCCCAACTTGACTTGTATATGGAGGCAAACCGCTGAGCTAGGCACGAGCACAAATCCCCTTGGGGGGTATTGGACGCCCTCGCGCGGCCTTCGGCCGGCCGATGCTCAGTGACGACGGCCCCATCCGCCATTCCCCATACCCCATGCACCATGATTCCGATGATAACGGAAACCACCTAACAGAAATCAAACAGCCTCGGGGCCCTGTTCCGAGGGTCACCAAGAGCGGCTGCGTATCCAAGACGCGGTCGCACTAGGACGAACATCAAACGATGGTCACTGAAGCCGAGCCGTCAGATGCACTGGTGCGTACTGCTGTACCTCCAAGGCCACAGAGTCTATTGGCTCGATGGCCGTTAATTGTTCCCCGCTGATTGCGGGACAGATTGCCGACCTTCCCAGACTTGTGGGACTAGAAGCACGCCATTCACGGATCCGACAGTTCTCTCTGAATCCCCTTTCTGTGCCTTCTATTTCACTACTCAACTTGTGGGACACGTGGTCACGGTTCTGGGCCAGATGAGACGAATTAGGTCTCCAGGATGGAACCTGCAACCTGAGAACAAACCGAACAGGCTCCGTTTGGAGCCTGTTCGGCGGATTGGAAGATTTCGAGTCAATCTGATCTGGACGTTAATATTATCTGACGATTAACAGCGAAGTTGTCGATTATCGACAATTTACTTCTTCTCGTTCAAACTGCACGGTTCTGAGAGCGCTGCAGGCGATTGCAGGGTTACGAGACAGACTGCACGCTTTTATGCGAATCAACATGTAGACATGACGCTAGAACTTAGAACAGACAAGCGATGAATCACGAAGTTTCAG
>CALCHY010000195.1 GCA_937907415.1 uncultured Trueperaceae bacterium | reverse complement strand
CACGCGTAAGGCCGCTCGAAGTAAGCCCGCTTAGCGCACGCCGCCGCGGCCTGTGGTAGCATCCTTAGTTGGCGCCTGGACCGGCATCGACTCCTATCATTGGATCCGGCCTGGGTAAGAAGAATCTGAAAGGTAATCCTCATGCCCATGAACGCGGAACAGAAGCTCGAAGTAATGCGCAAGTACGGTAAAGACAGCCAGGATTCCGGCTCGACCTCCGTGCAAGTCGCACTCCTCACCAAGCGCATCGAGGAGCTAAGCCAGCACCTTCAGGTCCACAAGAAGGACCACCACAGCCGCCGCGGCCTCCTCATGATGGTCGGCAAGCGCAAGCGCCTCCTCACCTACCTGGAGCGCACGAACTACGACGGTTACAAGGAACTCATCGCTAGCCTCGGCCTCCGCCGCTGAGGTCAAGCGTCAGGAAGCAGTCCACTCTGCTAGTTCGCGTCAGTGAAAATACGCTTACAGCCGTGATCTACGGCCGTCACAGCGAGTTCGGCTCTATCGGCGAGGCCAGTGCGGCCTCGCCGTTCGCACAGTACGGGGGCGTGAAGCTACAAGGTGGCCGCGCCCATCTATTGCCCCACCGGGGCGCATCAAGCCGCCGTTCGCGTTCCAACGTGGACGTGTCACGGCGCGCACAGCGGGTAACAAGGCAGTCGAAGGAGAGAGCGTGAACCTACCAAACCACCGTCGCTACACCACCCAGTTCGGGGGGCGAGAACTCGTCATCGAGACCGGCAAGCTCGCCAAGCAGGCCGCCGGCAGCGTCACCGTGCGCTACGGCGACACCCTGGTGCTCGTCACCGCCCAGATGAGCGACGGCGCCTCGCCGGTCCCGTTCCTCCCCCTCACCGTCGAGTACGAGGAGCGGCACTACGCCATCGGCAAGATCCCCGGCTCCTTCATGCGCCGCGAGGGTCGCCCAGGCATCCAGGGCACCCTTAACGCCCGCATCGTCGACCGCCAGATCCGCCCGCTCTTCCCCAAGGGCCTGCGCAACGAGGTGCAGGTCATCGTCACGGTCCTCTCCGCCGACCAGGTGAACGACCCGGCGCCGCTCGCCGCCATCGGCGCGTCCGCCGCGTTGTCCATCTCGGACGTGCCCTGGAACGGACCAACGGCGTGCTGCACGGTTGGCTTCGACGGCACCGACTACCTCGCGAACCCGAGCATGCGCCGCCTGCATGACGGCGGCTCGCAGCTGGAGCTGACCGTGGCCGCGTCCAAGGACGCCGTGCTGATGGTGGAGGCCGCCGCCGACGAGCTGCAAGAGGACGTCATGGTCGGCGCCATCGAGTTCGCTCAGGAGCAACTAGCGCCCGTCGTCGCCCTCATCGAGCGCATGCGTTCAGAGATCGGCAGCGCGAAGCGCGGCTTCACGCCATCTCTCGAGCTTTCCGCCGAGGTCGCCGACAACGTCAAGCAGGCCGTGGCCGGCACACTGCGCGACGCCCTCCTCACCCAGGGCAAGCACGAGCGCGCCGAGACCCTCAAGGCGCTGCGCGACGAGGTCATCGCTCGCTTCGTGCCTGACGCCACCGTAGCGGACGCCGCTCACCAGATCAACGAAGTGAAGGCCGCGTTCGACAAGGCCGAGCAGGCCGAGATGCGCCGCCTCGTCCTGGAGGAGAACCTCCGCACGGACGGCCGCACCTCCGACCAGGTGCGCCCCATCTGGATCGAGACGGGCGTGCTGCCGATGGCGCACGGTTCCGCCGTGTTCACGCGCGGCGAGACGCAGGTGCTCGGCGTCGCCACCCTCGGGACCGGCCGCGACAACCGCCTCGTCGACGACCTGACGCTCGACGACAGCGAAGAGTTCATGCTGCACTACAACTTCCCGCCCTTCTCGACAGGCGAAGTCAAGCGCCTGCGCGGTACTGGGCGCCGCGAACTGGGCCACGGCAACCTCGCGCGCCGCGCGCTCGTCGACGTCCTGCCGAGCCAGGAGAGCTTCCCTTACGTCATCCGCGTGGTAGGCGAAACGCTCGAGTCGAACGGCTCGTCCTCGATGGCCACCGTGTGCGCCGGCTCGCTCGCGCTCATGGACGCAGGCGTGCCCCTCAGGGAGCCGGTCGCCGGCATCGCCATGGGCCTAGTCATGGAAGGCTCTAACTACCGGATCCTCACCGACATCCTCGGCTCCGAGGACGCCCTGGGCGACATGGACTTCAAGGTCACCGGCACCGCCAACGGCGTCACTGCGCTGCAGATGGACATCAAGATCGGCGGCATCACCGCCGCCATCATGCGCGAGGCGCTCGCGCAGGCGCGCACCGGCCGCCTGCACATCTTGGGTGAGATGGCCAACGCCCTCCCGGCGCCACGCAGCGAGATCTCGGCGCGCGCCCCGCGCATCCTCCAAGTCAAGATCCCGACCGAGAAGATCGGCACCGTCATCGGGCCAGGTGGCAAGCAGATCCGCGAGCTGGAAGCCATGGGTGCGACCGTCGAGGTCAAGGAGGACGGTACCGTCCGCATCTACTCCGAGGATTCGGACGCCGCCGCGGCCGTCAAGGCGCAGATCGAGGCCATCACCGCCTCAGCCGAAGTTGGCAAGGAGTACGACGGGGTCGTTGCCAAGGTCACCGAGTTCGGTGCCTTCATCACCCTCTTCCCCGGCACTGACGGCCTGCTGCACATCAGCCAGATCGCCGAGGAGCGCGTCGAGAACGTGGAAGACTTCCTCAAGCAAGGCGACCAACTGCGCGTCAAGGTCAACGGTATCGACGACCGCGGCAAGATCGACTTGGTTCGCCCGGAACTGGAAGGCAAGATCGCACCGCGCGGCCCACGCAAGGGGCCAGGCGGCGATCGCGGCGGCCGCGGCGGCGACCGTGGGCCGCGCGGCAACGACCGCGGTCCGAGGCGCGACCGCTTCTAAGCGACCAACTGGTCGGCCGTCCACCTAGTGGCCGTCCGACCAGGCACCATCAATAGCAGTACTTCGCGGCCGCTTCCACAGCGCCGCGCTAACCAATGAAGGGAGCTCGAGCCGGACACCGCCAACGCGCCACCAGGCGCAACGCACCCCTGGCTCGAGACGAAAGTTATGGCAGACGAAGACCGCAAGGTCAACCCTAGACGCCGGCCCAGGCGGGCCGAGCCGAAGAACAAGGAAGCTACCCCGGCCACCAAGCCGGCCAGCAGCGCCGCACCGCCTAGCGCGACGAGTGGCGCGGCCGCCAAGGAAGGCGCTGGCCGCTCGCGCCGGCCACGCGGCAAGCCGCAGAACCACCAAACCAACGCTGGCGCCGACGACCGCCCTCAACCAAGCACGGACGGTGACAAGAAGCTCAAGGTCATCGCGCTTGGCGGCATGGGCGAGATCGGCAAGAACATGTTCGCCTTCGAGTACGACGACGAGATCCTGCTGATAGACGGCGGCCTCGCGTTCCCGGAGACGGAGATGCTCGGGGTCGACATCATCGTGCCGAAGATCGACTGGGTCGTCGAGAACGCCCACAAGGTCAAGGGTTGGGTGCTTACGCACGGGCACGAGGACCACATCGGCGGCCTGCCTTACATGCTCAGGCTCCTCCCGAAGATCCCCATGTACGGCGCGCGTCTCACCCTTGGGCTCCTGCGCGGCAAGTTCGAAGAGTTCAAGCTCAGCGAGTCTGACGTCGACCTGCGCGAGATAAGCACGGACGCGCGCGTGAAGATCAGCCAGAACTTCACGGTCGATTTCTTCCGCATGACGCACTCCATCCCTGACAACTCCGGCCTCGTCATCCACACGCCGATCGGGCGCGTGGTGCACTCCGGCGACTTCAAGCTCGATTACAACCCAGCTGACGGCAAGACGAGCCACCTCCACAAGCTGGCGCAGGCCGGCGCGGAGGGCGTTCTCCTCTTGATCTCGGACAGCACGAACGCTGAGCGCCCCGGCTACACGCCAAGCGAGCACGATGTCGCGATGGCCGTTGACGAGATCGTCGCGAAGGCTAAGGGCCGCGTCATCGTCACGACGTTCTCCTCGCACGTGCACCGCCTGCAGAACTTCCTGCGCATAGCGGACCGTTACGACCGCCGCGTGATCATGGAGGGCCGCTCGATGGTCAAGGCGCTCGGGATCGCGACGGAGCTCGGTTACATCGAGTCGAAGAACGCGCTCCTCAGCTCAGACGACATCGGCGACCTGCAGGACGACAAGGTCCTCTTCTTGTGCACCGGCTCGCAGGGCCAGCCGATGGCCGCGCTTTCGCGCCTCGCGAACGGCACGCACCGCAAGATCAGGCTCAAGCCGGGCGACACGGTCATCCTCTCCTCCAACCCCATCCCTGGCAACGAGGAGGCCGTCGGGCGCGTCATCAACCAGCTTTACGCCAGCCGCGTCAACGTCCTCTACCCGCCCGCTTACAAGGTGCACGCTTCCGGGCACGCGAGCCGTGAGGAGCTGAAGCTCATCCTCGACCTCACCCGCCCGAAGTTCTTCTTGCCGTGGCACGGTGAGATGCGTCACCAGGTGCACCACCAGCGCCTAGCGGACGGCATGAGCCACCCGCCGACCAAGACGATGATCGTCGCGAACGGCGACGTCGTGGAGCTCAGCCGCGACCAGATGAAGGTTACTGGCAGCGTCGACGCTGGCGTCGTGCTGATCGACACCGTCGGCAAGGCAGGCGACGAGGTCACGGAGCCGATCATCCGCGACAGGCAGACGCTCTCGGCCGAGGGCGTGGTCGTCATCATGGCGTTGGCGAGCAAGGCGCCGACCGTCGAGGTGATCATGCGCGGCGTAGCGCACGGCAGCAACGGTCTCAAGGGTGAGGTCGAGAAGATCGCGCTTGAGAGCTTGCAGCGTGGCGTGCGCGAGAAACGCCGCCTGTCGGACATCCGCGACGACATCTACTACCCGGTGAGGCGTTACATCCGCAAGGCGACGGGCCGCAACCCGTTGATCGTTCCGACCGTCATCGAGAACTAAGGCGCCCTCTCGTTACTCGGGCCGCTGGAAGGGGCGTTGGGCTATGTCCGACGCCTCTTCTCCATTGAGGTAGGCGGCCACGCGTTCGAGCGCCTCGGCCAGCAGTTCCCTGCCCTGAGTTGGCAGGTCGTCGGCTATTAGGAGGGCGTGGCTTGGACGGCGCATGCTGTCGTATCCGGCCGCGGCGACGTAGGTGCCATGGCGGAACAGGGCGATGGCCGCGTCGATAGGCACCTCGTACAGCGTGTCTACCTCCGCCACTTGCAGCTGGTAATCGGTGAGGGCGCGGTCGTCTAGCACCGCGTAGACGTCCTGGTGCTCGCGATCAGTCATGGGCGTGGGCAACGCTGGATAGTGCCTGACGGCGACGGCGGTACCGAGGTAAGCGAGTTGGCCCGGCCGCAGCACCAACCCTAGTTCCTCCTCAGCCTCCCTCATGGCGTCGATGAACGTCTCGCCGGCGCGCACGTGCCCGCCGACGCTCACGTCTAGTTTGCCCGGCTCCAGGTCCTTGGTCGTGGCCCTGCGTTGCAGGAGCACTAGCCGCCCCTCACGCACTACCCAGATGTGGATCGCGCGGTGCCAATCGCCGTCTCGGTGCACGGCGCCGCGCGCCTTGACCTCACCGGTCGGGTTGCCGCTTGCGTCCAGCACGTCGAGTGGTTCTAACTGCGCTTGGGTCACATCGTGATGATAAGTCACGGCGCCGTGCCGGGCGCTGGCGTCACTCAGCGCGGGCAGCGCGGTGATCCGTCAATCATGCGCCTTGCGGGTGAGCACTTCGCGCACGTTCACCCTGCGCGAGTACTCGATGGAGCCGTACTGGAAGAGGCGCACGGCGAGGCGCAAGATGATCGCGGACAGCACGAACAAGGTGACGATGATGATGATCGCCTGCCACGACTTCAGCGTACCGAAGGCGTTGCGTAGCAGCGCAGTTATCGGCGCAGAGTAGGGGAAGTAGCTGAAGATCTGCACGATGAGCGCGTCAGGGTTGCTGATCGTGAGCGGCAGCACGTAGAAGGGCACGAAGATGAGGGCCATCATGGCGCCGAAGATCGGCCCCGCGTCCTTAGCCGTTGGCATCACCGCACCGAGCGCAACAAGCGTGGCGGTGAACAGCGCGAAGCCGCCGATGAGTACGAGGGCCCCGACGATCATGGCTTGCGGATCGAACACCAGTCCGGAGAGGTCAAGCCCAGGGAAGTTGAGTTGCTCGCGGAAGAACAAGTAACCGACGACGACGGGCACGGCGAACACGAGCATCTGAACGATGCCGATGATGAACAGCGAGATTATCTTCCCTACTATCAGGCTAGTTGGCTTGATGGTGGTCAGGATCATCTCCGTGACGCGGTTCTCCTTCTCCTCGAGGGTGGAGTTGAGCATCAAGTTGCCGAGCATGAGCAGGACGAAGTAGAAGATCACGATGTAGATGAGCGGAGGGATGAGGGAGTTGAAGCCGCCAGCCTCGACGCCGTTCTTGAACGTCGTGGTTACGGTGGCGACGTTGCCTTGGATTATCTGACTGAGTTCGGGGGCGTTCACGCGCGCTTCAGCGCTCCGCTGCAAGATGGCGAGAGCCACGGAAGAGTACTGGCCGTTAGCGAAGAGCCCCTTGTCCTCGCCGTATACCTTCACTGGTTGCGTCGCTGGATCAGCTGGGTAGTCGAAGAACGCCGTGATCTCGCCGCTGCGCACCGCCGCCTCGCCAGCCGCTGGATCGGTGATCTTCCGGCCGTTGGCGGCATTCACGAAGGCCTGGTCGACGAGGCCAGCCGGGTCAACGTACTGGTAGGTGAACTGAGCGTTCTTCAGCTCGCTCGACGACTCATCCGAGGCGTTCCCTGAGACGAACACGAGCAGGAACACGACTGCCAAGATGATCGGCACAGCCAAGGTCGCCAGCCAGAACCGCCGTTTACTGATGGTGCGCACGACCTCGAAGCGCACGACAGTGCCTAGGTTATGTTGCGCCACCTTAGGCCTCCCTCGCCACTTCGTCGCCGTATACCTCGATGAAGATGTCATCCAGCGACTTCCGCCTCGGCGTGAACGCCTTGACGTTCAAGCCGCCAGCGGTGAGTTCTCGCAAGATGGCGCCGGTGTCTGCCCCGCGCACCGTAGCTAGCACGGCATGCCCGTCCCGGTCGGACTCAAGCGTGTAAGAGCTGGAAGGTGGCACCTTACCGTCATGCTCCACCTCTATAACCGTGCCACCGAACGAGTCCTGCACGCCCGAGACGGTGCCATAAGCCCGCGCCAACCCGCCCTTTAGCAGGAGCACGCGGTCGCAGAGGCGCTCCACCTCCTCCATCTGGTGAGTCACCATGATCACCGTTGCCCCGGCCTTCTTGCGGTCGTGAATGATGTCCATGACGAGCCTGCGATTGACCGGGTCGAACCCCTTAGTTGGCTCGTCGAGTATGAGCAGTTGAGGGTCGTTCATGATCGTCACCCCGAGTTGAACCTTCTGCTGCTGCCCACCCGAGAGCTTGTCCAGCCTCACCTTCTCATGATCAGCGAGGTTCACGCGCTCGAGGAACTCGAGCGACCACGCCCGCGCCCGCTCGCGCCCCAACCCCTTGAGCGAGCCGAAGTACGTCATGACGTCGATGACCGACTCGCGCTTGTAAAGCCCACGCTCCTCCGGCAGATAACCGAGTTGCTCACCGTCCTCCGGCTTGAACGGCCGCCCAGAGATGTGCAGCGTGCCAGAAGTTGGTTGATAGATGCCCAACAGTGCGCGGATGGTAGTGGTCTTGCCTGAGCCGTTGCTGCCGAGGAACCCGAAGGTCTCGCCCCGGTTGACGTCGAAGGACAAGTCCTTGATCACGGTAGTCCGGCCGAAGTCCATCCGGAAGTGCTCAACGTGAACGAGTGCTTCGCTTGGTGACTTGATCACGTGCCGTACCCTACTCGCATGCACCGGGGTTTCCAGTGACGACTGGCACCCGCCACCGCTGACTACCCATAGCGTGCGGACCACCAGCAGCCTTCCGTGGTGATCGGGCCGGCGACACCAAGCGCCCCAACCAACCCCTTGCATCCTTGACGGCCACAGCCGCCCGAACGTAAACTTGCCTTTGCGTCCTGCAAGGGACACCCGTGCGCCGGCGGCCCCAACGAGCCGCACCCAACCGCCGCCACGGACAGTCCGGGGTGTAGCGCAGCCTGGTAGCGCACTTGACTGGGGGTCAAGTGGTCGTCAG
>CALCHY010000194.1 GCA_937907415.1 uncultured Trueperaceae bacterium | reverse complement strand
GTTGGTTCGTACGCCTTGCGTGCGCGGCGGCGCTCTAGGTCATCGCGGACCCGCTGCCCCGTCTCCCAGTGACGCTGCTGGATGTCCGTCTCCAACTTCAGTTCCGGTACGGGCGTTGGCCTACCGTCCGCGCCGAGCGCAACGAAGTTGAGGTGCCCGATCGTGCATAGTCGACGTTCGCCGGTCAGTGGGTTCTCGCCGTGCACTTCGCAGCGCACGATCATGCTCGTGCGGCCCGTCCAGGCGACGCGGCACTTGAGTTCGATGATCTCGCCGACGTGGATGGGGTTGCGGAAGTCGATGGGCTCCGTAGAGGCGGTGACCACCGGGTTGCGGCAGAAGCGTTGGGCTGCCACCGCGGCCCCCATGTCCATGAGCTCGAGGACGTGCCCGCCGAAGAGCGTTCCCAGCGGGTTGGCCATGTTCGGGAAGGCGGTGCTGACGCTGATGACCCAATCGGACGACCGAGGGGTGGAGGGATCGTGTGGCACCAAGCAAGTATAGGCGCTGGTATGCTGCGGCTTCTTCGCCCGAGGAGGCCAGTTCATGACCAGCGCCAACCGCCGTTCCACTCTCTTAAGCACCGTAATGCCAACGCCAACGACCGCCGTGCGTGGTGGGTTGCGCACCGCTGCGCTCGTGGTTGCCGGCGTGGCGTTCTTGGCGCTCCTGGCGCAGATCAGGTTGCAGATCGGCGTTGTGCCGGTCACCGGCCAGACCTTGGGCGTGCTCCTGCTCGGGGCGGCTTACGGCGCGCGCCTTGGCGCCATGACGAGCGGCGCGTACTTGCTGTTCGGCGTGGCAGGCATGCCGCTCTTCACTGGTGGGCAGTCTGGCTTCGCTTACCTGATGGGGCCGACGGGCGGTTACTTGGTCGGCTTCGTCGTGGCCGCCACGCTGCTCGGCGCGTTGGCCGAACGCGGTTGGGACCGATCCATGCGCCTCACGGCAGTGGCCATGCTGGTGGCAAGCCTCGTCATCTACGCGTTCGGCCTCACGTGGCTGCACTTCGCCGTAGGCGGCTCCTGGCTACGGGCCATCGAGCTCGGCATGCTGCCGTTCGTGGCTGGCGACCTCATCAAGCTTGGTCTGGCGACCGTGCTGCTGCCAACGGCGTGGCGTTTGCTCGGCAAGCGCTGAACTCGTAAGAGCCTCCAACTCGGTAAACAAAAACTCGCCCCAGACAACTTGTCTGGGGCGAGTCGGTGCCAGCCTGGAATTTGGGGGAACCTCGAGTTCCGACTCATCCAGGAGGCGGCTCTTGGCTACCCTAGGCGGGCACCTCCACCGGTCATTGCTAAGCGTTTAATAATAGACCACCTCCTTTCCGTGGTAGCGACATGTTAGTACCAAGCAGGCGCTCATGTGGCGACCAGGCTACGAAGACTCGTACACCGTTCTCTCATGCGCGCGAGGGTCGGCGTAGACGCCTTGACCCGCAACTTGTACTGAGTACAATTGTGCCGTGGTGCCTCGCCGCGCCAGTGGCCTATAGACTGGGGCCCAGAACCTTAGCGTTACGCGCCCGAGCCCCGGCCGGCGCAGGAGGACGCCTGCATGCTGAGCATCCCAGAGAAGATCATCTTCTTGCTGTTAGCCGCCACTTCCTTATACTTCACGTACGTTGGCTTCAGGCGCGTGGTTCAAGTGATCGCTCGCGGTCAGAACGGGCCCGTGCCGCGCCTCAATCAACTACCGCGCCGCATCTTCGACGGGATAATGCGCACACTCGGCCAGACCACCGTCTTCAGGGCACGGCCCGTCGCCAGCTTCTTTCACTCCTTCATCTTCTACGGCTTCATGCTCTACCTGGCAGTCAACGCGGTCGACGCCCTCAACGGCTTCCTGCCCGTCAGTTTCACTTCGCGATTGAACTTCGGTGTCGTCGGCAGCATCTACTTGTTGATCGCCGACATCCTCACCTTCTTGATCCTCGTCGGCATGGTCTATTTCCTCATCCGGCGCTTCGTCGTCAAACCGAAGACCATCACCCACGGCGCCCGCGTGAAGCTCCACGAGAAGGTGGCGGCAGGCGGCGTGCAGCTCGACAGCCTCATCGTCGGCGGCTTCATCCTGTTGCACGTCGGCTCGCGCTTGCTGGCCGAGAGCTTCCTCCTCGCGTCGCACGGCGGCCCCGACCCCTACCAACCGATCACGAGCATCGTCGCTGGCCTCATCGGGCCGGGCGACGGCCGCATCATCGGCTGGCACGTGTTCTGGTGGGGCGCTCTCGGCATCATCCTGGCGTTCCTGCCGTACTTCCCGCGCTCCAAGCACCTGCACCTCTTCGCGGCGCCTGCCAACTTCGCGCTCGACCGCCGCACGGAAGAGCTCGCCCCGGTACCGCTCGGGGTGCTCGAGCCAGTCGACCTCGAGGACGACACGGCGGAGCAGTTCGGCGCGGCACGACTCGAGCACCTGCGCTTCCCGCAGATCCTCGACGCTTACGCCTGCATCCAGTGCAACCGCTGCGCTAACGTCTGCCCCGCCAACCAGACGGGCAAGGCGCTCAGCCCGGCCGCGCTCGAGATCAACAAACGCTACGAGTTGAACATGATCGCCGAGGAGTTCGCCGGTGGGGCAGAGAGCCCACGCTCGCTCCTCGAGTTCGCCATCCCGGCCGAGGCCGTGTGGGCGTGCACCACCTGCGGCGCCTGCATGGAGGTGTGCCCCGTAGGTTGCGAGCAGATGATCGACATCGTCGATATCCGCCGCGACCTCGTCATGATGCAAGGCGAGTTCCCCGCCGAGCTGCAAACCGCGTTCCGCGGCATGGAGCGTAGCGGCAACCCGTGGGGTATCGGCCAGGACAAGCGCATGGAGTGGGCCGATGGCCTTACCGTGCCGACGGTGGAGGAGAACCCCGACTTCGAGGTCCTCTTCTGGGTCGGTTGCGCCGGCTCGTACGACCCGGCCGCGCAGAAGACGACGAGGGCGATGGCTCGCATCCTTGACCAAGCGAAAGTCAACTACGCCGTGCTAGGCAAGGGTGAGAAGTGCACCGGCGACCCCGCGCGCCGCGCAGGCAACGAGTACCTCTACTACCAGTTGGCGACGGAGAACGTGGAAACGCTCAACGCCGTGCTCGTCGACGAGAAGCTCGACAAGGACAAGCGCAAGCTAGTGCTGACGACGTGCCCGCACTGTTACAACGCCCTGTTCAACGACTACCCGCAGCTGGGCGGCGAGTACAGCGTGACCCACCACACCCAACTGATCGAGCAACTGATGGCCGAGGGGCGCATTCCGACTTTCACGCTCGACGAGTCGATCACTTATCACGACCCGTGCTACCTCGGGCGCCACAACGGCATCTACGACGCGCCGCGTAACGTCCTCGCCAGCGGAGGCAACGAAGTGATCGAGATGCCACGCAACCGCAACGACTCCTTCTGCTGCGGCGCAGGCGGCGCTCAGTTCTGGAAGGAAGAGGAGGAGGGCGACCAGCGCGTGTCAAACGCACGCTTCGACGAGGCCGTGGCGACTGGGGCCCAAGTCATAGCGACGGGCTGCCCGTTCTGCAAGGTCATGCTCTCCTCGAGCGACGGTGCGGAGGCGGAGAACGCCCCGCAAGTGCTTGACGTAGCTCAGCTGGTGGCCGCGCGCCTCGACGGCATTCAGGCGCTCTTCGATCACCATGCCGCGCCCGAAGGTGGTGCAAGTTCTGGCGCGGGTGTAAGCGGCGACTGACACGTCAAAGCTCCGCAAGTGGCATCTTCGGCAGGCGCTCGGGGCGCTAAGCGTATATCCTGTTGGGGTTGCGTGTGGCGCCGTCAGCTGTCGGGACGCAACAGGCCGCCGAGGAGGCAACGCCAACCGTGTCACGTGAACGTTCCCCCAGCCTTAGGCCAAGCGCAGTAAACGGCGACGTCGGTCATGGCGGGGCCGCAGGCGCGGACAAACCGCACACGTCCCTCGGCACGCTGCTCCTCGCCGAAGTATTCGCGCGCGTGCAGGACGCGCTCCTCGTCCTCGACACCAACGACTTGGTCAGCGCCGCCAACCCGGCAGCCGAAGCCCTGCTGCACGTGCGGCCCGGCGCCCTCCTCGGCATGTCGCTAGTGAAGCTGCTGCCCGTCTCGGCGCCGCTGCTGGCGTTGATCGTGGCGCCTGACCGTGCCGGACCGCTGCAGCTCGAGGTCGAGCTCGTGCGACCTCAAGGTGGGGTCGTGCCAGCGGCGGTGAGCGCCTTCCGTGTCGAGGATGGGCGCACCGTGCTCGTGTGTCGGGCCCTGCCGACCAAGCCTGCCGACTCACGCGCTAGTCGGGCCGAGCGACGTTTTCGCGTCGTGGTCGAGCGGTCATCGGACGTGTTCTTCGTCATCGACGCTCATGGGCGCATCGATTACGCGTCACCCACGGCTGTCGCGCTCGGGTTGGTTGCCGGCGAGCACCGCGAGCTCGACCTGTGGCGCATCGTGCACCCACGCGACCGCGAGGCGGCACAGACGGCGCTCGCGTCGCGTTACGACCCGACCAAGGGCCCGTTGAACAACGTGAACACCGTCGTGCGCGTGCGGGTGAGCGGGGCGTGGCGCTGGTTCGACGTGACGGCGACCGACCTCTCGGACGACCCTGATGTGCGCGGGTTGCTCGTGCAGGCGCGGGACGGTACCGCCAGCGTCATGGAGACGCGGCGACTCCGCTCGAGCGAGGCTTACTACCGCGCGATCTTCGAGCGCAGCAACCAGGGCCTCGTGCTTCTCGACAGGCACAGGCGCCTGCAGCGGGTCAACTACCATAACCAGTCGAGCATGGGCTACCGCGACAGCGAGCTGCTTGGCACCAACCAACTCGACCTCGTGCACCCTGACGATCAGGCCGCCTTGTCCGACGCCTTCGACATGGTCGAGGCGCGGCTTGGCGCCACCGAGGAGGTGCGGTTCAGGGTTCGTGACGTCGGTGGCACCTACCATTGGCTCGAGGGGTCGGTGTCTAACCTCCTGCACGACCCGAACATCGGCGCGTTCATCCTGAGTTACCGCCGCGTGGGCGACCGCGTGCCTGTCGTCGACAGGATCCGCTCCCTCAACGACGAGTTGAAGCGCCGCCTCAGCCACCTTCAGTCGTTGCGGCGCATCGACATGGCCATCAACAACAGCGTCGACGTGAAGCTGGTGTTCGACATCTTCATGACGCAAGTCGTGCAGGACCTCGGGATCGACGCGGTTGGCGTGCTTCTCTACGATCCGCAGCTGCATGCGCTGCGGCCAGCCATGGGCCTTGGCTTCACGAGCGAGTTGCGCGTGAGGGCCCGCGTCGACTTCGGCGTCGGGCCCGCCGGCGTGGCTGGCATGGAGCAACGCTCCGTTTACCTGCCGGACCTGCGCGGTGAGGACGGCTGGGGTGCCGCGGTCGAGCCGGAGCATCAGGTGGAGTACTCGTCTTACATGGCGGTGCCGATGGTGGCCAAGGGGCAGTTGCAGGGCGTCATCGAGCTGTACTCGAAGCGGCCGATGGAGACGTCTGCCGAGTGGCTCGAGTTCCTCGAGACGTACGCCGACCAGGGCGCCATAGCCGTGGAGAACTCACAGTTGGTGCGTTCGCTTGAGCGCAGCAACCAGGAGTTGCACCGCGCATACGACCGCACCATCGAGGGTTGGGCTAGCGCGCTCGACCTCAAGGACGAGGAGACGGCGGGGCACAGCAAGCGCGTGACGGACATGACGGTGAGGCTCTCGCGCCGCCTCAACGTGGCGTCTGACGAGCTCGTGCACATCCAGCGCGGGGCGCTGCTGCACGACATCGGCAAGATGGGCATCCCTGATCAGATCCTGTTGAAGCGCGGGCCGTTGACCTCTGAGGAGTTCGACTTCATGCGCAAGCACCCCGTGTTCGCGTACGAGCTCTTGTCGCCGATCGAGTTCTTACGGCCGGCGTTGGATATCCCTTACTGCCACCATGAGAAGTGGGACGGCAGCGGTTACCCGCGCGGCCTCAAGGGTGAGCAGATCCCGTTGGCGGCGCGCATTTTCGCGGTGGTTGATGTCTTCGATGCGTTGACGTCTGAGAGGCCTTACCGGGAGGCGTGGCCCGTCGATCGGGCGGCGCAGTTCATCCGCGATGGCAGCGGGACGCATTTCGACCCGGCCGTGGTGGAGGCGTTCTTCGAGATGCTGGACCACGAGTCTAGGAGCGTACGGCACGTATAGTTGCCTGCATGAGGGCCCCAGCTAAAGTCTTGTGGTTCGTTGCCGCGATGGCGGTCCTAGGTGTTGGCGCCTTCAAGTTGGGTACGTTGTTGCGTCCCCGGCAGGCGCTGGGCGGCACGGAGCTGCAGAACCCGGTGAAGGTGACTGGTCTCGACCTCGTCGATACGCGGGGCGAACCCGTCGACCTGGCGGGGGATTTCAGCGGCGCGGTGACGCTGGTGTTCTTCGGTTTCACGCGTTGCCCTGACGTGTGTCCGTTGACGATGGCGCGCCTCACGCACGCTTACGAGCAGTTGGGGGCGCCTGACGACCTGAACGTCGTGCTGGTGACGGTTGATCCCGGTTTCGACACGCCTGCGGTGCTGGCGGAGTACTTGAAGCGCTACCACCCTGATTTCGTTGGGTTGACTGGCTCGAACTCGCAGGTAGCTGAGGCGGCGCGGGCGTTCTTCGTTGGCTTCGTGGAGGGTGGCAGCACGATCGCGCACACGGACGTGGTTGGCGTGGTCGACCGCGACGGTTACTTGCGCTACATCTACGGCCAGGACGTGGTCGTGCGCTTGGGCGAGGACATGCCGGAGCTACTGCGCAGGCTGTAGCGCTGTGCCGCTGAGCGCGACCTCGAGGGCGTACTCCGCGAGCTCCGCCGGGCGTATGCGGTAGTTGCCCCTCGTGCCTTGAACTAGGTCAAGTTGCCTTAGCTGCGCGATGACGGCAGTGGTCGTCTCGCGCGCTGCGCCGACCATGGCGGCGAGCGTGTCATGAGTGACGGGCAGCGTCAGGCGGACGGTGCCGTCGGCTAGTTTTTGCCCGAAGCGCGAGCCGAGCCTCTGGAACGCGCGCGCCACGCGGGCCGGAACGGGATGCTCGGCGTCTTCGAGTGCGTGAGTAAGGGTTACGACCCGCGCGGCCGCGGCGCTGAGCAGCACCTCGGTGAGGTCTTGTGGCGCCAGCTCTGCGTGGACGCGTTCGTCCAACACCCGCACGACGACCTCACCGCTGAGGGCCGTTGCGCTCTCTAGGTAGTGGCCGTGCCCTGGCATGAGGGCGCCGATGACATCACCCGGGCCAGCTAACGCCATGATGCGCGCGCGCGGCACGTCTAGTTCAAGCGCCACCAGGCCGGCCTCTATGATCAGCGCGGCCTCTGCAGGAGCGCCGGAGAGGTAGAGCTGATCGAAGCGTGCGTGGGCCCGGGCGGGCAGGCGCCAGGCGTCGGATAGGCCCTCTAAGCTGTGCGCGCGGTGAGCCGACATGCCCCCGTGCATGCCGGCAACGCTTGCGGCGCCAGCGGGAATGACGGTGGCCGCGTTCGAGCCTGACGCCGGCGCTGGGGTGGGGAGCGCGGCGTCGTGCTGCAGCGCTGTACGCGGGTCTGCAACGCCACCACGCCCAAGGGGGTGGTTGGGGAGGTGGTGGCTGGCGTCCGCGGCTGCCGTCATGGGCACATTGTAGGCATTGCTGCTGCTGGCGGAGAGGAAATGTCGTCACTTACCTAGGAAAACTAGGCTGTTGCCTAGGCCTCCGCCACGAAACAGGCCTCACCTCTTACCATCGTGAGGCGAGGCCAGCCCCTGAGCAACCGGCCCTCCCACGGGTTGTGCTTCGCCTTGCTCTTGAACCTTTGCCCGCGCACCTCGCGGGCGGTGGTCAGGTCAAGCACCGTAAGGTCGGCTGGCGCGCCTGGCTCGAGCACGGGCGCCTGCCATCCCATTACCCCGGCCGGCCCGGCTTGCAGTAGGTGGAGGAGGTGGGCGAGGGGCAGCTCACCCGTCTCAACCAGCTCGCTGTAAAGCAGGGCAAAGCTGACTTCGAGGTTGGCTATCCCGAACGGGGCCTCGAGCAGGTCGCGCTCCTTCTCGGCGCGCGTGTGTGGCGCGTGATCCGTGCCGATGTTGTCAACCAAGCCCGCGCGCACGGTCTCGCGCAGGTAGGCAACGTCGGCGGCGGTGCGCAGCGGCGGAGCTACCTTGAAGACGGGGTCAAAGCCGCGCAGCGCCTCGTCCGTGAGGGTCAGGTGCTGCGGCGTGACCTCCACCGTTATCGGGGCGCCGTCCGCCCGCAACCACTGCGCTACTTGCATGGCGCGTTGGCTGCTCACGTGGGCGATGTGTACTCTGGCGCCGGTCATGCGCGCGATCTCCGCGTCGCGGAAGACCATGATGGCCTCCGCCGAGGCGGGGTTGCCTGGCAGCCCAAGCGCGCGGCTTACGGCGCCCTCGTTCATGACGCCAGCGTTGCGGAGCGCCGGCTCCTCGGAGTGAGTCTGGATGACGAGGCCGAGCTCGGCGGCGTACTCGCAAGCCCTGCGCATGAGGTGGGAGTCGACCAATGGTATGCCGTCGTCTGTCAGCATCACGGCGCCGGCTTCCTTGAGCGCAGCGAAATCGGTGAGGCGCTCGCCCGCTAGCCCGACGCTGACGGTGGCGGCCGGCCGCAGGCGCGCTTGGCCGATGAGTTCGGAGCGGCGCACGAGGTCAGCTACCAACCCGGCGTCGTCTATCACCGGAGCCGTGTTGGCCATGCTGACGACGGTCCCGAAACCACCGGCCGCGGCGGCGCTGAGGCCGCTGGTCAGATCCTCTTTCACTTCTTGGCCGGGGTCGCGCAGGTGAGTGTGGAGGTCGATGAAGGCGGGTGTCAGGAGGTTGCCGCCGGCGTCGTGTTCGCGGTCGACTGCGCCACCGAGGTCGAAGCCTTCGATGACGGCGCCGCGCACGTACACGTCCACGCTGGGGCCGAGGCCAGCGTCAGTCGCTAGGCGCGCGTTGCGGATGACGGTCCGCGGACCACTCGAGCGCTTGGCGCTCGAAGAGCGCCTGCTCGCAGACTTCGTTGAGGCTTGGTTGGCCATGCTACTGCTCCCTTCCGGCCTCACGGGGCCGGTTAAAAGGTTTGGGTACGTGAGCTGCAGCGGTGTTGAGGCGCCGCGGTAACCCACGCGCTTGTTACTCGTACCTTAGCGCCTCGATGGGGTCGAGCCTCGCAGCGCGCGCCGCGGGCAGGGTGCCCGAGAGGAACGCGAGGAGCATGACCACGACGATGACCGTGATGACCGAGATGGGGTTGAACTCGAGGACGCGCAGTCCGGCGAGGTCGCTGAGCGGGCCGGCGGCGAGCACGTTGCTGATGATGGTGCCGAGACCGATGGCCACAGCGGCCCCGATCGCGCTGCCGAGGAATCCGATCACGACAGCCTCCGCCGAGAAGAGCGCGAAGACCTTGGATGCGCCCATGCCCATCGCCTTCATGAGGCCGATCTCGCGCGTGCGCTCCTGCACGGACATGAGGAGCGTGTTGATGATGCCGAAGCTCGCGGCGATGAGGGCGATGACGGCGAAGGCGTTGAGCACGCCGACGATGCCGTTGACCACCGAGTTGACGGCGCCCAACTGGTCCGCGACCGTGCGGCCCCTGTACCCATTGGCGCTGAGCGCCTCCTTGATGGCGCTCACTTGCGCGGCGCTGGCGCTAGGTGAGAACCGCGCCACTGCCACCGGGTAGATGTCCGCGGCCGCCGCGGGAAGTCCGGTCGTCTGCGCCGCGTAAAGGGCCTCCGTGAAGCCTCTGCTTACGCTCATCCCGAACGCCAGGATGGTGTCCTCCTGCACGCCGGAGATCGCCCCAAGTACGACGTGCTCCTTACCGAACACGTCCTTAATGCCGATCGACACGGGCGCCCCGACCGCCGCGGCGGCGTTAGCGAAGCCGAGGGGTTCAACGTAACTGGCTGGGAGAAGCAGCAGGCTGGCCGCCTCGTCGCGCGGGAAGGCGGAGCCCGCAACTAGGTCGATGTTCGAGCCGGTGGGTGACGGGTTGACGGTCAGCTCGTACTTCTTGCCGTTGGCGCCCGCGATGTAGTTGGGAGACACGACGCGCAGCGGCTCGACCGACAGGACGCCTTTCGTGGCGCCGATGGTGATGAGGTCCGCCCTCGTCAGTGCCGCGAACTGCGGCCCACCCTGACCGGCGACGACGGCCTTGTCTGGGTCGTACGGCGTCGGGCCGCTCGAGTTGTCGCCGAACCCACCTTCTCTGATCGACGCCTGACTGACTAGCATGACGTCGTTCTCGCCTAGGGAGCTCACCTGCGCGTCGATGTAGCGCGTCACTCCCGTGCCGACCCCGTTCGTGAGGGTGAGGGTGAAGGCGCCGACGAAGATGGCGAGGATGGTGAGGATGGTCCGCAGCTTGCTGCGGAACGCGTTGCCGATGGCCGTGGTGATGATCTCGCCGAACCTCATGCCGACACCTCGGTGGTTGCAGTCGGCGCATCGACGATGAGGCCGTCTTTGATGTAGACGCGCCGGTCGCAGCGCGCGGCCAGGTCCTCGTCGTGAGTGACGATCACGAGCGTGATGCCCTGCGACTTGTTGAGGTCGAAGAGGAGGTCCTCGATGACCTCGCTGGTGGCGCTATCTAGGTTGCCTGTAGGTTCGTCAGCGAAGATGATGCGCGGCGAGTTCGAGAGCGCCCTCGCGATGACCGTGCGCTGCTTCTGCCCGCCCGAGAGTGCCGTCGCGAGGTTCTTGGCCTTGTCCTCGAGCTCGACTTGGCGCAGCACCTCCCGGCCCCTAGCTACGCGCTTGCCGTGCGGCATGCCCGCGATCTTGAGCGGCAGAATGACGTTGTCGAGCACGGTGGCGTTCGGAATCATGAAGAACTGTTGGAACACGAAACCGAAAGTGCTGTTGCGCAGGTGATTGAGCGCGCTGGGGGAGAGTTCGCTAGCGTCGGCGCCATCCGCCAGCACCCTGCCTGAGTCAGGCGTGTCGAGGAGAGCCAACAAGTGCATTAGCGTGGACTTACCTGAGCCGCTCTTGCCGACGATGGCCACGGACTCGCCAGCTTCGACGGTGAGGGACACGCCCTTGAGCGCCTCGAAGTAGCTTTCGCCGCTACCGTATGACTTCTTGATGTTCTGAACTTCTAGGATGCTGATGCTCGGTCTCGCTTTCGGGTGGGTTCGCCTCTCAGGCGGTGGGGTGGGTGGCTAGGGCTAGATCCGGGACCGGCGCGGCGCCAACCACGACTAGCGCTTGCCGACCAGCAGCGTGTAGAGCACGGCCATGCGCACAGGAACGCCGTTGGCGACCTGTTCTTCTATGACGCTCCGCGGCCCGTCAGCCAGGCTGCTTTCCACCTCGAGGTCGCGCACGAGCGGACCAGGGTGCATGAGCACGGCGTCCGCTCGAGCGAGCTTCATGGTGGCCTCCGTGAGCTGGAAGCGCGCGACGTACTCGCTCAACGACGGCAGCAGGCCGGCAGTCATGCGTTCGCGCTGCAAGCGCAGTGCCATCACGGCGTGCGCGCCCTCTACCGCCTCCTCGAGCCTGTTAGCGAGCCGCACTCCTGGCAGGTTACCGAACTCGCGCGGCACTAGGGTGGCCGGGCCGCACAACGTGACCTCACCCCCGAGCTTCGTGAAGAGCTCGATGTTCGAGCGCGCCACGCGCGAGTGATCGATGTCGCCGATGATGGCGAGGCGCTTGCCCGTGAACGGCAGCTCGCCGCCCGCAGCTGCACCGAAACGCTTGCGCAGCGTGTACGCGTCGAGGAGGGCTTGGGTCGGGTGGGCACGGCGGCCGTCGCCAGCGTTGACGATGGCGGCGTCCGTCCACTGCGTCAACTGGTAAGGTGCGCCGCTTGCCGGGTGGCGCACCACGTACAGGTCGACCTGCAACTGGTCGACGGTGCGCAGCGTGTCGCGCAGGCTCTCGCCCTTCTTGAGCGACGAACCCCCAGCCGCGAACCCGATGACGTCAGCGCTTTGGGCGCGGGCGGCGCGCTCGAAGCTGAGACGCGTCCGCGTACTGTCCTCGAAGAAGAGGGTAGCGACCGTGAAACCCTGCAGGGCAGGGACTTTCTTGATGGTGCGGGTGAGGACCTGCGCCATGACGTCCGCCGTGTCTAGCAGCCCAACGATGTCCGCAGGCGCCCATGCGGCGAAGTCGAGGAGGTGGCGGGAGCGGAGAGGCGACGGTCCAGTGACGGTCGGCGCCGCCATCAAGCGCGTTCCCACAGCTCGACCGCGTCGACGCCGTCCGTCTCAACCAACTTCACCTGCACCACCTCTGTCGAGGATGTCGGCACGTTCTTACCGACGTAATCGGCGCGGATGGGCAGTTCCCTGTGGCCGCGGTCGACCACGACGGCGTACTGGATGACGTCTGGCCTCCCCATGTCGATGAGCGCGTCGAGCGCGGCGCGCGCAGTGCGGCCCGTGAAGAGCACGTCATCGCACAACACGATGCGCATGCCATGAACGTCGAACTCCACCTCGGTACGCTTGACGATCGGTTGCAGTGCGATCTCGGTGAGGTCGTCGCGGTAAAGCGTGATGTCTAGCTTGCCGACGGGCGGCGTGACGCCTTCGAACTCCGCGATGTAGGCCGCGAGGCGCTCCGCGATGGGCACCCCGCGCGTGTGAATGCCGACCAGCGCTAGGCGCTCAGCGCCCTTGTTGCGCTCGATGACCTCGTGCGCGATGCGCTTGAGCGCGCGCTCGAGTTCGGCCGCCCCTAAGAGGGTGGCCTTCATGACTAGGTTCGGGTGTGGGGCTTGGGCGTTGACCATGCTACGTCTCCCTTCCGGCCTCGCTGGACCGGTTAAAAGGTTTGAGGGAGCATACCGCTTCGGGGGTGCGGGCCAGAAGTCTGAGAGCAGAAGCCTGAGCGGGCGCCCACGAACGACAGCACTGGCCCCGTTCCCGTTAGCATTCCTCATGGACCAGAACGATGGCGGGCCAGCGCACGTGGCCCTCAACCGCAGCTACTGGAACGAACGAGCCCTCGATTGGGTGGCGGCCGGCGAACGCGCTTGGTCGGCGCCGGAGCCGTACTGGGGGATCTGGAACGTGCCTGAGCACGAGCTCGGCCTCCTCCCAGCAGCCATGAGCGGCCTGCGGGCCGTGGAGCTCGGTTGCGGTACCGGCTACGTGTCCGGCTGGATGGCGCGGCGCGGGGCCCAAGTGACGGGCATCGACGTCGCGGAAGGGCAACTCGCGACCGCCAGACGGCTGGCTGCCAAACACGGCGCCACCGTCGAGTTCGTGCACGGCGATGCCGAGCACACACCGTTCGCGGACGAGAGCTTCGACTTCGCCATCAGCGAGTACGGCGCCGCCATCTGGTGCGACCCCCACGCGTGGCTGCCGGAAGCGCACCGCATCTTGCGGCCAGGCGGACTCCTGCGCTTCCTCGGCAACCACCCCTTCGTGCCAGCCTTCAGCCCAGCGGACGGCAGCGCCCTCACCCTTAGACTGCAAAGGCCCTACTTCGGGGGTCACCGCTACGACTGGTCGAACGTGCCGATAGACCCGGGCGGTGTGGAGTTCAACCTCACCTTCGAGGAGTGGGTGAGCCTCTTCAGGCGCACGGGCTTCAGCATCGAGGGGTTCAAGGAGCCGCGGCCGGCCGCGCCCAGCGAGGAGACACGCTTCTTCGTCTCCGGTGAGTGGGCGGCCGCGTGGCCGAGCGAACAGGTGTGGTTCTTGCGGAAGGGGTGAGGGTCTGCCACTCGCGCTTGGGTTCAAGACTCAGCTTGCTGCGGCGCCCAGGAACGGATTCACGATCGTCACGCCTCCTACCACTTGAGCGTGCTGCATGTCCTCCGACCACAACTCGGAACAGCCGAGGGTTTGAGCGGCCGCTACAACTGCCGCGTCCCAGTAGGAGAAGCGGTAACGCTCGCGCAGGGCGAGGGCCAGGAACATGACCTCTGGGGTGGTGACCTGCAACGGGAAGCGCGTCCACGCCCGCATTAGTTGAACCGCCAGTTCATGAGGGAGGGGCGTGGGTAGCGACGCTCTCGTGCTCTGCACGTAGAACTCCTGCAGCACCTGCACCGACAGCGCGTTGCGCGGATGCGCCAGGGCAGCCACTGCGATCGAGCGTTTCTCCGCCTCGTCTGGGTTGGTGCTGATGGAGTAGAGAAGGACGTTCGTGTCGAGGAACCTGCTCACGCGTGACGCTCGTGGACCTGGTCGCGCGTGAGCCTGTCCTTCGCGCTGAAGTCGACGACCCGGCCTCGCTGCTCAGCCTCAAGGCGCTCGAGGTGTTCGAACTCGCTATCGTCAGCCGCCAACTCGATGAGGTAATCGCGTACGAGCCTTGAGACCGACGTGTCGAGCTCGGCCGCCTTCACCCTGGCACGGCGGTACGTCTCCTCGTCTACGGTGACTGTGATATTGCGCATGTCTTCACAGTATCACATGCATGCTCGGGTCACCTAAGTCGTTTGGCTGCCACCCTCCGAGGTGGCGTTCTTGGTTAGTCAAGTTGAGGGGCTCTCATTCCCACTGCAGGCCCGCGCGCCGCGTCATGTTGTAATGACGGCAAGGAGCGAACATGACTCAAACCAAGACTTACCCACACCTCTACGGGGGTCGTGAGGTCCTAGGGGCGCGGACCTTCGAGACCCGCAACTCGAGCAACACCTCCGACGTGCTCGGCGCGTTCTACGAAGCAACGAAGGAGCAGGTGCAGGAGGCCGCACGCGCCGCCAAAGCCGCGGCTAAGTCATGGGCCAAGACGCCCGCGCCCATCCGCGGTCAGATCATCGGCCTCGTCGGCCAGGCCATCGAGCGGGAGAAGGAGTCGCTCTCGCGCCTCATCACGCGCGAGATGGGCAAGACCCTCAAGGAAGCCCGCGGCGACGTTCAAGAGGCTATCGACACCTGCTACTTCTTCCAGAGCGAAGGCCGCCGCCTTTACGGTCAGACCGTCCCTAGCGAGATGCCTAACAAGGACCTGACCACCTACCGCCGGCCGTTGGGCGTCGTCGGCATCGTCACGGCAGGCAACTTCCCGATCGCCGTGCCGAGCTGGAAGATCATCCCCGCGCTCGTGACGGGCAACACCATCGTCTGGAAACCGTCTGAGGATGTGCCTGCCTGCTCGTACGCCTTCGCGCAGATCCTTCTGGGCGCTGGCCTGCCCGCCGGGGTCTTCAACGTGGTGTTCGGTGGCGGTAAGGACGCTGCCGGTCAGTACATGATCGAACTCATGGACGACGGCCTGGTCGACAAGCTGGCGTTCACCGGCTCCAGCGCGGTCGGCCGTTACGTCGGTGAGGTGGCGGGTCGCAACCTGCAGCACCCGACCCTCGAGCTAGGCGGCAAGAACCCGCTCGTGGTCATGCGCGACGCCGACCTTGACAACGCCGTCCAGGGCGCCGTGTTCTCCGCCTTCGCTACTGGCGGTCAGCGCTGCACGAGCGCTGGCAACGTCATCGTCGACGCTCCCGTTTACGACGAGTTCAAGAAACGCTTCCTCGCCGCGGTCGAGGGCATCCGCATCGGCGATCCGCTCCAGACGCAGGACGTGCTGTACGGCCCGTTCATCAACGAGCGCTTCTTCAAGCGCTGGGAGCAGCAGTACGAGTGGGGCAAGGAGGACGGCGCCACCCTCCTCTACGGCAAGGGCCGCATCACCGATGACTCGAAGCCGAGCGGCTTCGTTGGCGACGCTAACGCCGGCATCTTCGGCTGGCCAACGGTGTGGGAGGGCGTCAAGCCTGGCATGAAGCTCTTCCAGGAAGAGATCTTCGGGCCGACCATCAACCTCGTGAAGGTCGACGGCATCGACGAGGCACTAGCTGCTGCGAACGCCGTTGATTACGGCCTCTCAAGCAGCATCTACACCAATCACCGCGAGTGGGCTTTCGCCTTCAAGGACAACATCCAGGCCGGCATGACGAGCATCAACAACACCACCAACGGCGCGGAGGCGCACATGCCGTTCGGCGGCGTGAAGGCGAGCGGCAACGGTACGCGCGAAAGCGGCATCTGGGTGATAGACAGCTACACGTACTGGCACGGCGTGAACGACGACGTGTCTGGCAAGCTGCAGCTGGCGCAGATGGACACGGCGTACGTCGAGCCGCAGGCGCCCGTGAGCGTCGAAGACCTGTTCTAGCACGGCTGCCGCGCTACGGATGGAGAGGCACCATGGCTGAGCTGATCACGTGCATGTGGTTCGATCACGGGGAGGCCCTCAAGGCGGCGCGGTTCTACGCCGCGACGTTCCCGGACAGTAGCGTTGGCCGCGTGAACGGCGCCCCCGGCGATTACCCGGGCGGCACAGAAGGCAACGAGCTCACCGTCGAGTTCACCGTCCTCGGGCAGAAGTACGTGGGCCTCAACGGCGGTCCCGACTTCAAGCCGAACGAGTCGGTGAGCTTCATGGTGGTGACCGCCGACCAGGCCGAGACCGACCGCTACTGGAACGCCATCGTGAGTGGCGGCGGCGCCGAGAGCGCTTGCGGATGGTGCAAGGACCGCTGGGGTTACTCATGGCAGATCACGCCGCGCGTGCTCCTCGACCTGACGACGAGCAACGACCCCACCACGGCCAAGCGCGCGTTCGACGCCATGATGACGATGAAGAAGATCGACATTGCGGCCATCGAGGCCGCCGTGTCCGGCTGAGGCGGCGCGCCGCGCAACCGCACCCCCAACGCGCGGCCAGCCGCCGCATGATGTGAGCATGCGAAGTGAGGGTGCGCGCACCCGTGTCCTCCAACTCCTCCCCGAGTTCGGGGTGGGCGGGGCCGAGGCCATGGTCGCCAACCTCATGCTGCACCTCGACCCAGCGCGCTTCGACGTGCGCGCCGCCAGCTTCTACGGCCCGCGCGGCACTCGCTTCGAGGCCGAGCTGGCGGCGCGCGGCCTCGAAGTGCGTTACCTTGGCAAGCGCCTCGGCTTCGACCCGCGCGTCTTCGGGCGCATAGCGCGCGCGCTGACCGAGTTCCGTCCCGACGTGGTGCACTCGCACCTGGCCGTGCTGCCGTACGCCCTGCCCGCCTACCTGGCTGCGCCGGGCGTTGCGGCCGTCCACACGCTCCACAACGTGGTCGAGCGCGAGGCGGACGGGGCGGGCCGCGTGGCCGGCCGCCTCCTCTACGGTTGGCGCGTGAGGCCGGTGGCGGTAGCAGGCGCGGTGGCGGATGGCGTGCGCCGCATGTACGGCCGCGAGGCGCCCGTGATAACGAACGGCATCGACCTCGCCCCGCTGCGGGCCGCGGCGACGGGAAGGGCGGCCTGGCGCAAGGCGGAGGGCCTGCCGCTTGACGCCTTCGTGTACGTGTGCGTGGCGCGGCTCATGGCACAGAAGAACCACGCGCTGCTGCTCGAGGCTTTCGCGGACGTGGCCAGGCAGCGGCAAGACGCCTGGCTCGTGCTCGTGGGCGACGGCGCCCTGCGAGGCGACCTCGAGGCGCGCGCCCGTCAGCTCGGGGTGGCGGAGCGAGTGCGGTTCCTGGGCGTGCGCAACGACGTGGTGGCGGCACTAGGCGCGGCCGACGCGTTCGCACTGGCGTCGGACTTCGAGGGCAACCCGTTGTCTGTCATGGAGGCCCTCGCGGCTGGCCTCCCCGTGGTGGCCACCGCCGTGGGTGGGGTTCCGGAGCTCGTTGCCGACGGCGTGAACGGCCTGCTCGTGCCCCCCTCGGCGTCCGGGCCATTGAGCGCGGCGCTGGCGCGGGTGGCGGCTGAGCCGGGCCTGGCGCGGCGCCTCGGCGAGGCTGCCGCGCGGTCCGCCGAGGCCTTCGGCGTGGAGGCTATGACCAGCGCCTACGAGAGCCTCTACCTGAGCGCCGTCAAGGCGTGAGCGGGGTGTTCAGTCCTCGCGCTGCAGGAGGCCGGCCAGCCGCTCGTCCGCGAGCAGCGTCTTCAGTTCCTGAACGCGCTCCTTATGCACGAGCAGGACGGCGTTGCCGCGCTTGACGATGACCAGGTCGTGCACGCCGAGCGTGACGATGACGTCGTCAGGGTCCTCGGTGTAAACGATGTTGCGCGACGTGTCCAGGCCGACGTGCCGCCCCACCACGGTGTTCGCGCCGCCCGGTCCGTTCTCCGGCGTGAGGAGGCGCTCGAGCGCCACCCAGTCGCCGATGTCGTCCCACGCGAAGCTGCCAGGCACCACCAGCGCCCTGTCGGTGCGCTCCATGAGCGCGAAGTCGATGCTGATCTTCTTGAGGGTAGGGAAGACCTCGTCCACTTCGCCGCTAGCGAACGCCCGCCGCAGGGGCACCATGAGTTCTGGGTCGAGGTCATCGAGTTCGGTCAGGGCCGTGCTTACGCGCCACACGAATATCCCCGCGTTCCACAGGTGACGTCCACCGGCCACGTACGACTTGGCGGTCGGCAAGTTCGGTTTCTCTACGAAGCGCGCTACGTGATTGCCGCTGCCTGCCTCGTCGCCAGCGGGTTCGCCGACCTCGATGTAACCGTAGCCGGTGGCGGGCCGCGTTGGGCTGATGCCGATGGTGACGAGCCCGTCCTCGACGTTCGCCAGCTGCGCCGCCCGGTGAAGGACGGCCTGGAACTCCTCCACGTCGCCGATCTCGTGATCTGATGAGAAGAAGCCGGCTACGACGTCACCGAAGCGCTCCTCGATGGTCAGGCAGGCGAGGGCGATGGCCGGAGCAGAGTCGCGCGGTGTTGGCTCTACGAGCAGGTTGCCTGGCGGCAGGTCAGGTAGTTGCTGCTGCACGAGCTTTACGTAACGCTCGGCGGTGGCAACCAGCACGCGTTCGGGTGAACCGGCGAGCGGCAGCACCCTGTCGTAGGTGGCCTGGAGTAGCGTGCGCCCGCTCCCCCGCAAGTCCAGGAACTGTTTCGGCTTGTTAGCGGTGGAGAGTGGCCAGAAGCGTTGCCCTTGCCCGCCCGCCATGATCACGGCAACGAAAGGTCTGTCCATCGGTGGCAATCCCCCTACTACTTACCGAAGCGGCGTTCGCGCGCCTGGAACGACCTAACGGCGCGCAGGAAGTCGACTTTGCGGAACTCAGGCCAGTTGGCGTCGCAGAAGTAGAACTCGCTGTAAGCGGTCTGCCACAGCAGGAAGCCGGAGAGCCGCACCTCACCCGAAGTGCGGATGACGAAGTCTGGGTCAGGCATGCCGGCCGTGTAAAGGTGGTGCGTTATCTGCTCGGCGGTGAGCGTACGCGCCAACTCGTCGATGGTCACGCCGTTGCTCGCTTCCTCGGCGGCCAGGCGCCTCACGGCGTCTACGATCTCTTCGCGGCCCCCGTAGCCGAGCGCCACGTTGACGGACATGCCCGTGTAATCGCGCGTGGCTTCCTCCATCGCGGCGAGCGCGGCCTTGGCATCGTCAGGAAAGTCAGCGATGTCGCCGATCACGCGCACCCGCACCTTGTTGGCATGCAAGCGCTCGTCGTTTAGGAGGCTCTTCGCTTGCTCCCCGAAGAGCTGGTGGAGGTGCTTGACTTCCTCAGGCGACCGCGAGCGGTTCTCACTGCTGAACCCCCACAGGGTGACGTGAGGGATGCTCAACTCGAGGCACCAGTCGAGCACCTCCCGCGCTTTGCCTGCGCCGTAGTCGTGGCCGGCCTTCACGTCGATCCCGGCCGCCCGCGCGAACCTACGGTTACCGTCCATGATGATGCCGATGTGGCGCGGCAGGTGCCCTTCGTCCTTGACGGCGCGCAACAGCCGCCGCTC
>CALCHY010000193.1 GCA_937907415.1 uncultured Trueperaceae bacterium | reverse complement strand
TCACCGTCGGTGGCGCGCGCGGCGAGTTCACCGAGCGCATGGTCGCCGCCGCCTCCAAGCGCAAGGTCGGTTACGGCCTTGACAAGGGCGTCGAGATGGGCCCGGTCATCTCCGGCGAGTCGAAGGACCGCATCCGCGGGCTCATCGAGAAGGGCGTAAGCCAAGGCGCGCGCGTCCTCACCGGTGGCGTGGACGCCGAGGTCGACGGCTTCCGTAACGGCTACTTCGTGCACCCGACGCTCATCGATGACGTCGCCCCGAAAAGCGAGCTCGCCAAGACCGAAGTCTTCGGGCCGGTGCTCTCACTCATGCACGCTTCGAGCCTCGAGGAGGCCATCGAGTGGGTCAACGACCGCGCCTTCGGCAACCAGGCATCGATCTTCACGAACTCGGGTAGCGCGGCACGGCAGTTCCGCCACCAGGCGATCGCAGGCAACATCGGCGTCAACCTGGGCGTCGCGGCACCCATGGCATTCTTCCCGTTCAGCGGCTGGTCAGACAGCTTCTTCGGCGACCTGCACGCGCAGGGCGCACACGGCATCGAGTTCTTCACGCAGACCAAGATCGTCATCGAGCGCTGGCCCCAGAACTGGAGCCGCACCTTCTAAGCCAGGCCGCGCTCGCGGTCGCCGTAGGGAGGCGGCCGCGAGCGCTAGTTATCTCATAGTCGGCCCCATCAGCACCCCGCGAACCCCCTACGCAGTAGCGGAGTCCCAGGAGGAGCATGGAGCAACACGAGTTGTCACTGGCGCAGCTGCAGGACTCTTTCTCCGAGACCTATCCGCGCTACACGAAGAACGAAGCTACGGTGGAGGCCGATCGCTGCCTTTACTGCTTCGACGCACCCTGCATCAAGGCGTGCCCGACTAGCATCGACGTGCCAACGTTCATCCGCCAGATCGCCAACGACAACCTGCTCGGCGCCGCCACGACCATCCTCGAGTCGAACCTCATGGGTCACTCGTGCGGTCGGGTCTGCCCGGTAGACGAGTTGTGCGTCGGCGCCTGCGTGCTCGGCAAGGAGCATCGGCCGATCGCCATCGGGCGCCTGCAGCGTTACGCCACGGATCACGTGTTCGACAACGACCTGCCAGTCTTCGAACCGGCGCCCGCCACTGGCAAGAGCGTGGCCGTCATCGGCGCGGGTCCGGCTGGGCTTAGCGCAGCCGGCGAACTCGCCAAGCGCGGCGTGAAGGCGACCGTGTTCGAGCGCCAGGACCTCGCGGGCGGGCTCTCGACCTACGGGATCGTGGTGTTCCGCGAACCGACGCGGGTCGCGCTTGAGGAGGTCGAGTTCGTCAAGCGGCTCGGCGTCGAAGTGCATACGGGCGTCGAGGTCGGGCGCGACATCACGCCAGCTCAGCTCCTCAACGATTACGACGCCGTGGTGCTAGCCGCAGGTACTGGCCGCGTGCCGGACCTTGGCATCCCGGGGGAGGACCTAGGGGGCGTCGTCGAGGCGCTGCCGTTCATCGCCGCCACCAAGATGGCGGACAAGGACGACCTAACCGACCTAGCCAGGATCCCCGTTGGCAACGAGGTCATCGTCGTCGGAGCCGGCAACACGGCCATCGACGCCGCCACCATCGCCAAGCGACTCGGCGCAGAGCGCGTGACCATGCTGTACCGCCGCGGGCGCGACGAGATGACCGCCTACGACTTCGAGGTCGACTTCGTGCGCAGCGAGGGCGTTGACATCCGACTCCTCACGCAGCCGGTCGAGTTCATCGGCGAGGGCGGCAAGCTGACGGCAGTGCGCTGCGTGCGCATGCGCCTCGGTGAGCCAGACGCCGGCGGGCGGCGCCGGCCGGAACCCGTGCCTGGCAGCGAGTTCGTGCTCCCAGCCGACCAGGTCATAAAGGCCATCGGGCAGGAGAAGCTCATCCAGCTCTACGACGCCATCGGCGTCGAACACACAGGCGGTTACGTGACGACGGACCCTGAACTGCGCACGAGCAACCCCAAGGTGTTCGGCGCGGGCGACTGCGTGCGCGCCAGCGGCCACGCCCTCACCGTCACTGCTGCCGAGGACGGCAAGATCGTTGCGCGCGCCATAGCCAACCAACTCGGCGTCGCCGAACCAGCGCCTGCACCGGGCACGACCCGCGGCCGCTTCCTCCACACCACCGTCAACGAGTTCGGGAGGATCCATGGCTGACCTAACCACTGACTTCGCGGGCATCAAGAGCCCGAACCCGTTCTGGCTAGCGTCGGCACCGCCAACCAACTCCGCTTACCAGATCAACAAGGCGTTCGAGTACGGTTGGGGCGGCGCCGTATGGAAGACCATCGGCGACCCGGTCCTCAACGTTTGCAACCGCTACGGCGCCTTCGAGTACGCTGGCAACCGCCTCGTGGCCATCAACAACGTGGAACTCATCTCCGACCGGCCCATCGAGGTCAACCTCCGCGAGATCCGCGAAGTCAAGAAGCTGTGGCCTGACCGCGCCGTCATCGTGTCCGCCATGGTCTCTAGCAACGAGGCCGCCTGGAAGCAGGTCGTGCAGCAGATAGAAGACACCGGCGCGGACGGCATAGAACTCAACTACGGCTGCCCGCACGGCATGAGCGAGCGCGGCATGGGCGCCGCTGTCGGGCAGGTGCCCGAGTACTGCGAGATGATCACGAACTGGGTGACGGCGGCCGCCAGCATCCCGGTCATCGTCAAGCTGACGCCGAACGTGACGAACATCGTCCCGCCAGCGCACGCGGCCATCAACGCCCGCGCTAACGGCATCTCCCTCATCAACACCATCAACTCGATAGCTGGCGTCGACCTCGACAGCTTCGAGCTCCGCCCCAACGTAGGCGGCAAGGGCAGCCACGGCGGTTACGCGGGGCCAGCCGCGCGGCCAATCGCGCTGCACCTGCTCTCGCAAGTCGCCGCCGACCCCAAGTACCAGAGCGCCGGCATCCCCATCTCCGGCATGGGCGGCATCGAGACGTGGCGCGACGCGGCAGAGTTCCTCCTCCTCGGCGCCACCAGCCTGCAGGTCTGCACGGCCGTCATGCATTACGGGTTCCGCATCATCCACGAGCTGTGCGACGGGCTCTCGAACTGGCTAGACGAGAAGGGCGCAGCCTCCATCAACGAGGTCGTCGGCGCTTCCGTAAGCAGGATAGGCAACTTCGGCGACTTCGATCTCTCGTTCCGCTCAGTAGCCGTCATCGACGAGGAGAAGTGCATCCAGTGCAACCTCTGCTACGTCGCTTGCGACGAGGGCGCGCACCAGTGCATCGACTTCACGGCAGACGGCCTGCGCGTCGACCCAGAGACCTACACTGGCAGCGCCACCCTGCAGCCGAAAGTCCGCGAGGAAGACTGCGTTGGCTGCGACCTCTGCAGCCTCGTGTGCCCGGTAGATGCCTGCATCGTCATGGAGGAGCGCCCGCCCCTGCGGCCAAGCGTCACGTGGAACGAGTTGACACGCACGCGCCCAGAGGTGACCACCGATTGGGACGCCATGATCGCCTACCGCAAGGAAGTCGGCATAGAGATCCATTAACGGCCGTGTGTGGCGGGACCTAGGTCCCGCCACCGATGCCGAATGCGCGAAAGGACGAACGTGAGCCTGCTCATCAAGAACGGCGAGATAGTCACGGCAGCATCCCGCATGCGTGCGGACATATATTGCGAAGGCGAGACCATCACCCGCATTGGCACCGACCTGGACGTGCCCGCTGGCACCGAGATCGTCGACGCAGCTGGCAAGTATGTCTTTCCCGGCTTCATCGACCCGCACGTGCACATCCACTTGCCGTTCATGGGCACCGTCACCAAGGACACGCACACGACCGGCAGCCAGGCCGCGCTCGTTGGCGGCACGACGACCTACATCGAGATGCTCGCGCCCGCGCGGCAGGAAGACCTCATGGCCGGCTACCGCCACTGGAACGAGCTGGCTGCCGGCAATAGCGCCTGCGACTACACCTTCCACATCGGGGTCTCGAAGTTCGACGCCAAGACGG
>CALCHY010000192.1 GCA_937907415.1 uncultured Trueperaceae bacterium | reverse complement strand
GAGCGCTTCTCGCGGCAACTCCGCGAACCCTGAGCCAGCATTAGGGCCACGCGTACCAAAGCGAACCTCGGATAGAAGGAGCCCCCTGAAGATGAAAGTCCTGATCTGTTCTTACCTGGAGCCCGAACTCATCGCGCGGATTAGCGCGGTTGACGAGCGCCTTGACGTCCAGTACCACCCTGAGCTCCTGCCACAACCACGCTACCTGGCCGATCATGTTGGCGCGCCACTGAAGCGGAGCGCGGCTGACCAGGCGCGGTGGGAAGCGCTGCTGCAGCAAGCGGACGTCCTCTTCGACTTCGACTACACCGCCATCGGCCAGCTGCCTGAGCGGGCGCCGTCTGCCCGCTGGCTTCAGGCGACCAGCGCAGGCATCGGCCAACTCGTCAAGCGCGAGCAGCTCGACCGGATGAACGCGGTGTTCACGACCGCAAGCGGCGTGCACGCTAGGCCTCTCGCGGAGTTCGTGATGATGATCCTGCTCGAGCAGACCAAGCGCGCGGCGCTCGCGCGGCAACAACAGCAGGAGCGGCTCTGGAAGCGCTTCGCGACGGGCGAGTTGGCAGGTAAGACGTTGGCGATCGTGGGTTACGGCAACATCGGCCAGGAAGTAGCGCGGTTGGCGAGACCCTTCGGCATGCGCGTTACTGGCAGCAAGCGCCGCACTGAGGGCTTCGACGCCGGCGAGCTTGGCCTCGACGCCCTCTACTCTTCGCAACAGCTCCACGAGATGCTGGCAGAAGCCGACTTCGTGTGCCTCATCACTCCGCACACGCCGGACACCGAGGGCCTCATGAACGACGCGGCGCTCGCCGCCACCAAGCGCGGCGCCACCCTCATCAACATCGCGCGCGGAGTGGTGGTCGACGAGCCGGCCCTAGTGCGCGCCCTGGATTCGGGTCAGCTTGGTCACGCCGCTCTCGACGTGGCAGCGAGGGAGCCTCTACCGGCAGACAGCCCCCTGTGGGCGCACCCGAACATCACCATCTACCCGCACTCCGCCAGCACGGGCGAGCACGAGAACGAGCGCATCGTCGACCTGTTCTGTGAGAACCTGCGCCGCTACCTCGCCAACGAACCGCTACTCAACCAACTCGACGTGGAACGGATGTACTAAGGTGCAAGCCCGCCTAGAGATCCCAGCTAGCGAACACAAGCAGCGCGTGACTGCACTACAGGAGTCGTTGGAAGCGTCCGGCCTGGCCGCCATGTGCGTGTTCGGCCCGGTGAGGATCAGTTACCTGACCGGCTTTCACTTCGCCGCAACCGAACGACCCGTCGTCCTCGTCGTGCCAGCCGCTGGCGAACCGGCCATGCTCATCCCGCACCTCGAGATCAACCACCTGCAGCAACAATGCCCGCACATGGAGCACGTGCGCACCTACCCCGAGTACCCAGGCGGCGGTTCCGGCAAGCACCCCATGCTGCACCTCAACGACCTGCTGACAGACGCCGGCCTAGGCGGCGCGCGCTTGGCCGCCGACCACGACGGTTACGAGAACCGCTGGGGTTACCGCGGGCCAGCACTAAGCGACGTGGTTGGCGCGCCCATTGCACTGCGCCTCGAACTGATCGACGACCTGCGCATCGTCAAGAGCGAGACGGAGATCGCCCTCATCAGGGAAGCCTGCCGCTGGGGCGACCGCGCGCACCGCATCATGCACGACAAGATCGAGCGCGGAGTGAGCGAAGTGGCGGTCTCGCGCGCCGCCAGCCTCGAGGCTACTGACGAGATGCTCGTCGCCCTCGGCGAGCGCTACGTACCCAAGGCACGCGACGGCATGCCAGCCAACGCCATGTTCATCCGCGGCACGAACACCGCCAACCCGCACGGTCTGCACGGCCAAGCGGGCGTGCAGCCGGGCGACGTCATCGTGACGGGCGCGTACGGCACCGTTGGCGGGTATGAGTCTGAACTCGAACGCACCATGATCTTCGGCGAGCCAGACGAGCGGTTCATCAAGTACTTCAACGCCATGGCCGCCGCCCAAGACCGCGGCTTCCAGGCGATCAGGCCAGGCCGCACCTGCGCCGACGTCGAGCGCGACGTCCGCGACTTCATCCACAACGAACTCGGCATGGGTGACCTGCTGCGCCACCACACCGGGCACAGCTTCGGCCTAGAGGGCCACGAGCACCCGTTCCTCGACCTCGACGACCACTCACCCATCCAGGTCGGAATGATCCTCTCCGTCGAACCCGGGCTGTACGTCCCCGGCTACGCCGGTTTCAGGCACTCGGACACCGTGCTTGTGACGGAGTCCGGGTGCGAGAGGTTATCGCTGTACCCACGGGAGCTTGAGGAGATGATCATTCGCCGGTAGCCGCAAGCGGCTCCTACTGGATGGCATTCGAAGACGCTGGCTTGAGCTTCCCCACGTTGGAGCGAAGCGAGCGCCAAGAGCGGGTCAAGGCCTCGAACGGGTCCTAGAACATGGCTGGCCGACTCTCTTTGTCCCTCTAGCCGCTGGCAGCTGGGTAAAGGCAGGAGGCCAGCCTGCCCATTGCCACAACAAAGTCTTTTGTGTACTATCACACCCATCACTCTTACAGGAGGTGCCGCCCAGGACCAGGCCACTGTCGCAGCATGCGAGTCGCGCTCGAACCGTTAGTACGTCCATTACCGTAGGGAGCCCCCGATCTTGAGACTGCTTAGATTACTGACGACCTGTGCGCTGGCCTTGGCGCTCAGCGCTGCCGTTGCCCAAGGCGCACCCCCGCAATCCACGTTCACCCTCGGAATGTCCGCCGAGACGGCCACGTTCTACCCCCCAGGCACCGGCGGCCTCTTCGAACGCAACTCGTTCCTCCAGATCTTCGATGCCCTCATGCACCGCGAGGCGGACGGAACCATCGTTCCGCGCATCGCCACCTCCTGGGAAGCGGTCGACGCCACGACGTGGCGCTTCGTCATCAGACAGGGTGTGACCTTCACGAACGGCGAGGCCCTAGACGCCGAAACCGTCAAGGCCAGCCTCGACATCTACCGCGCTCCGGACAGCGTCGTGGCATCGCGGTACCGCAACATCAGCGAGATCGTCGTTGTCGACGACTACACCGTCGACGTCCTCACCTCCGTGCCAGACCCGTTCCTCCCGAACGCACTGACCGACAACGCGTTCATCCTGCCGATCGACTACCTCACCCAGGTAGGCAAGGAGCAGTTCGCTTCTCAACCGATCGGGACGGGCCCCTACGTGCTCTCCGAGTGGGTGCGCGGCGACCGCATCGTCTTCGCCGCCAACTCGGCCTACTGGGGCGGAGACGTACCGATCGCCCGCGTGATCTGGCGCACCATCCCCGAGCCGTCTTCGCGCGTTGCTGCCCTGCAGAACGGCGAGGTCGACCTCATCTGGGAGATCCCGTCCATCCAGGTTCCGCTCCTGGAACGCACCCCGGGCGTTGAGGTTCAAGCAGGCCCGTCTCCACGCGCCGTGTATATCGGGTTGTGGCCAGACAGCCCCGTCGCCGGCGGCGAGCCGCTGCGCGACGTACGCGTCCGCCAGGCGCTCAATTACGCCGTCAACCGCCAGGCGATCGTTCAGGCCTTGCAGCGCGGTTACGGCACGCTCATCAGCCAGCCCATCCCGCAAGCCAACTACCTCGGATATGACGCGAGCATCGAACCGTACCCGTACGACCCAGCCAAGGCGCGCGAGTTGCTGGCCGAGGCCGGCTACCCGGATGGCTTCAGCATCGAACTCCTGACCACCGCCCGTTACCTGACAGCTGAGGAGTCTCAGGCCGTGGCCGCTGACCTCGCCGCCGTCGGCGTGAAGGTCAAGCTCGTTGAAGTCGAGTACGGACAGTTCGTTACGCGCCTCACGCAGGAGAAGTCACAGTCGCCCATGTACTCCCTGTCCATCCAGGGCACGCAAGGCGTGGACGCATACGAGATCTACAGCGTGGCGGTCGCAAGCACCGGCACCTTCAACTGGAACCACTACACGAACCCCGCCGTCGACGCCCTCGTTGCACAGATGGGTAGTGAGTTCGACAACGCCGCCAGGGCCGAGTTAGCCCACCAAGTAGCGCACCTCACGCACGACGATCCCCCCTGGATCTACCTGTGGAACAACTCCTCCATCTACGGCGTCAAGGACATCTGGGACTGGACGCGGCGCTCAGACGACCTCCTCTCCATCTACGACGACGTTCGCTGGTAGATGAAGCTCCGGTTCCTAGCGTCACGGTTGGCGCAAGCAGCATTCGTGCTGCTGGGCGTCTCATTCGCGGTGTTCGCGCTCTCGCACTTGAGCGGCGACCCCGTCTCGCTCATGGTCGGACCGACGGCAACGCAAGCCGACATCGAAGCGCTGCGCCAATCCATGAACCTAGACCGACCCTTCTTCATGCAGTACGCCGCTTTCCTCGGCGGCGTACTGCAAGGAGACTTCGGCACGAGCCTCTGGCAACACCAACCAGCTTTGGGACTGGTGCTCGAGCGCTTCCCATTCACGATCCAGCTGGCCGCCGCCGCCCTGTTCCTCGCCCTGCTAGTAGCCGTGCCGCTCGGCATCCTAAGCGCCGTGTACCGCAACAGCCTCCTTGATCGACTCGCCATCGGCACGTCTCTCGTTGGTCAAAGCGTTCCAGGATTCTGGCTCGGCCTGCTCCTCATCCTGCTCTTCTCGGTAACGCTCCGCCTACTACCCACCGGCGGAAGCGGGAGCCTCCTACACCTCATCCTGCCAGCCGTGACCTTGGCCGCCTTCACCATGGGCAGGATCGCGAGGTTAGTGCGCACGAACATGCTCGACGCGTTGAACAGCGACGCGTTGCGCACTGCGCGCGCCAAGGGGCTTCGGGAGATGACCGTCGTCCTCAAGCACGGCCTGAGGAACGCGGCGATCCCGATCGTCACCCTCATCGGACTAGACGCCAGCTCGCTCCTCGGGGGGGCCGTCATCACGGAGACGATCTTCGCGTGGCCCGGCCTCGGACGCCTAGTGGTGCAAGCCATCAGCCAGCGAGACTTCCCGCTAGTCCAGGCCGCGACACTATGCATCGCGGTGATCGTCGTAGCCGTCAACCTGATAGTCGACCTGTCCTACTCGTTCCTGGACCCGCGAGTGAGTGGTTGACGTGACGACCCAAGTAGCCTCCGAACCGAGACGCCGCCGCAAGGGCAAGGTGCCAGCCACGATTCTCGTGTCTGCCTTCTTGCTCGCCGTCATCATCGTGTCAGCCGTCGCCGCTCCCTTCGTGGCGCCGCACGACCCTCTCGCGCAAGACCTCCTGAACCGCTCCCTCCTACCCCCGGCATTCGCTGGTGGCTCCTGGGCGTACCCGCTCGGAACAGATGCGCTTGGCCGCGACCTTCTCAGCCGCATCATCTATGGCGGGCGCGTCTCACTTCTCGTCGGCCTTACGGCAACTATGATCGCGGGCTTCCTTGGCCTCGTCATCGGAGTGCTAGCTGGCTACTTTGGCGGTTGGCTAGACATCGTCTTCATGCGCGTCGCAGACGTGCAGCAGGCGTTCCCGTTCATCCTCCTCGCCATCGTGGTCATGGCCGTATGGGGGCCGGGGCTCGTCAACCTCATCATCGTTCTCGGGGTTACGGGCTGGGTGATATTCGCCAGGGTCATCAGGTCCCTAGTCCTGGTGATCAAAGACCAGGAGTACGTTCAGGCGGCCATCGCGCTCGGAACCTCCACTCGCCGCATTCTGTGGAAGCACGTTCTGCCCGGCGTGACGAGCACGCTGCTCGTACTCGCCACGTTCGCGTTCGTTCAGTTCATCCTGGCCGAGGCGGCCCTGAGCTTCCTTGGTCTCGGCGTGCCTCCACCGGCTCCAACCTGGGGCGGCATCCTCTCAGAGGGGCGCGTCTACATGGTCATGGCGTGGTGGATCACCGCCCTGCCAGGCGTAGCTATCTTGCTAACCGTCCTCACCGTGAACCTAATCGGCGACTGGGTGCGCGACCGACTCGACCCGCGCCTGCGCCACTGAACCCCACTCATCAGCCAACCATCGCCACGGAGGAAGCACTTGCCCCACTCTGTCATCGACGAAACCAGCCTACTAGCCTTCTGTGAGCGGCACGCCTTGCCCACCACTCTGCTCGGGACGACGCTATTCGGGCGTGGCATTCACGCCATCGACCTCCCTGGGCCAGCCGACGCTCCACCCATCGTCATCACGTCGGGCTCGCACGCCACCGAGCCAGCTGGCATCATCGCGGCCCTCGAGGTGGCAGCTAGCCTAAGAGTCGAGCGCCGCGTAGTGATCCTCCCGATTCGCGACCCGCTAGGTTGGGAGGGTTACGCGAGCTACCTCTCACTCGCAGCAGGTCGCCAGATCACGCTCGCCCCGACCACCGACCTGACCGCACTACTGGTCGAGCTCGGGACCGTGCTCTATCAAGAGGACGGCCTCACGATCGCGCAGGTGGGTGAGATCGCGTTCCTCTCCAAGCCCCCTGTCACCGGTGGCCGCGGACCGATGGACATCTGGAAGCACCTCCACGGCGTGCTAGATGCCGATCCCGGCGTGGTGAGGACCTTACAGAACCGCCGCCTCGTGCTGCCTGAGAACCTACCTGATGTCGATGGTTGCGGCGTTTACGACCACGCGTTCACCGCGTGGGTGACGGCCGAGGGCGGGGTCGGTAACTTCAACCGGCTCTTCTCCTTGCCTGACCCCCCGACCGAAGTCCGCGTGCTGGCCGACTTGGTGCGCGAGCTACGCCCTGAACTCGTGATCGACATGCACGAGAGTCAGGGCGGCAAGTTCTCGATCTTCGCGCACCCGGACTTGCGCCCTGGCGCAACGGAGGTCTACTTCGGGGCCACCGGCGCCGTCTACGCAGCTGGGCACGAGCTTGAGGCCCTGGTTGACCTCATCCCCATCATCGGAGCCGACCACGCCGCGAAATTCGTCGACCGGGGCGGCGGCGTGCTCACTGGCCTCAACGAGTTCCCGGGCCAAGGTTGGCAGTTCACGCACCTATGCGCGGAACTTGGCGCCGTTACCGTAACGACGGAGACTGGCAGGTGGCAGCCACTAGCGTCTCGAGTCGAGCAGCAGGTGCTGGCGGCGCGCGGTGCGATCTTCGCCTACTTGCACGCGGTCGGTGCGCAGCGTGCCTGAACGCGTTCCCCTCACCCCGGATAGCGCCACCAAGTTGGGGGCCGCCGCTGGCCTGCAGGTCCCGCTTGAACTCGCCGCAGGCGTAGCAGCGCGCCTGAACGGTGCAGCTGCGGAGGCCGAAGCTTGGCGAGTAGCTGTCGGCCAAGACGCCAAGCCGTTCCGCGATTTCGATCTGCCGCTAGCGCCAACCCGGCAGCAGGCTCGCACGCACTACCCCATGCCGGCACACCGCACTGCGGACGACGTAGGTGACCTCTTCGACCTCGCGACCAACATCCGCGAGCGCTGGCTACGGCC
>CALCHY010000191.1 GCA_937907415.1 uncultured Trueperaceae bacterium | reverse complement strand
CTCAAGTTTACTGGTAATCTCCCGCTCAGGTTGATCGTGAGACACCAGGCGCCGAAGCGGCGAGGCTGAATGGCCGAGCTACGAGACACGATTCTACACGCTGGGCGGGCGAGCCGGGGCTACTGTGGTAGCGTGGCGCGGTCATGAAGGACGTCATCTCTGCCCTGCAGCACGCCGTAGAAGAGGCCGCAGCCACCCTCGGCGCCCCGGGGGCAAGTGCTCCCATCCAAGAGGTGCCGGACGGTAAGCCAGGCGATTACGGCACACCGGTAGCATTCAGCCTGGCGAAGACCCTCGGGCGTAACCCTGCCGCCATCGCCGCAGAGATCGTGGCGGCAACCAAGCTGCCGCCAGGCGTCGCTAGCGCCTCGGCCGTAGGTCCCTACATCAATTTCCGAATGGACCCTGGCGCCTTCGTACGCGCAGTTACCACCGACCTGCGCGCGCCAACCGCCGAGCGTCTCAAGGTCGTTGTCGAGCACACGAGCGTCAACCCGAACAAGGAAGCGCACGTAGGGCACCTCCGCAACATCGTGTTAGGCGACGCAACGGCGCGCATCCTCAAGGCCGTCGGTCACGACGTCGAGGTGCAGAACTACATCGACGACACCGGCCGCCAGGCAGCCGAGAGCATCTTCGCCGTCACCTACTTCAACGCCCGCTACCTAGCTGACGGCGGCCGCAAGTACGACCACTGGCTTGGCGAGCTCTACGTGCGCCTGTCCGCCGCGAAAGAAACCGACGGCGAGGCCATCGAGCGCGGCGTTACCGAGGTCATGCACCGGCTAGAGCGCGGCGAGCTACGCCTCGAAGTCGAGCGCGTGCTAGCCGCCCAGCTCGAGACCTACCACTCGCTTGGCGTCGATTACGACCTGCTCGTGTGGGAGTCCGACATCGTGCAGGGTGGCCTGCTCGAGCGCGGGCTCGCCGTCATGGAGGCCAGCCCGAGCGTCTCGCGCCCGACCGACGGCAAGTTCGCCGGTGCGCTCGTCATGGACGTCAGCGCTTTCATCCCTGGCCTCGAGGAGCCGCAAGTCGTGCTCGTGCGCTCGGACGGCAACGCCATGTACGTGGCCAAGGACATCGGCTACCAGTTCTGGAAGGCGGGCATCTTCGAGGGCTTGACCTTCGAGCGCTTCGCGGTACAGCCGACCGGCAAGCCGCTCTACACTTCCAGCCCGCGCGGCGAGCTCCACCCGGATGGCCGCTCGTTCGCTCACGCTGGCGAGATCATCAACGTCATCGACGCGCGCCAGTCGCACCCGCAGACCATCGTGCGCACCGCGTTGGCGCTGTCCGGCACCGCCGCGGGCCGCGCCGCCTTCGACAACTCTCACCACCTCGCCTACGAGGTGGTCACGCTCGAGGGCCAGGCCATGAGCGGTCGCAAGGGCATCACGCTCTCCATCGACGAAGTGGCCGAGGAGGCCGCGCGCCGCGCTCGCGCCGTGGTGCAAGAGAAGAACCCGGGCCTAGCGCTCATCGACCAGGTGGCGAGGCAAGTGGGTATCGGGGCGTTGCGCTTCGGCATGCTCAAGAGCGAGGCGAAGAAGGTCATCGACTTCCGCTGGGAGCAGGCGCTCTCGCTGCAAGGCGACTCGGCGCCTTACGTGCAGTACGCGCACGCCCGCGCTTGCAGCATCTTGCGCGCGGCCGCCGCCGAAGGCGTTGACGTGAAAGCCGCCAGGGCGGGCGCCGACTTCGCGCTCCTCGGGCCGCTCGAAGTGCGGCTCGCGCGCGTGCTCAGACGCTACCCGGAGGTGGTGGAGGGCGCCGCCGCAGCGTTGGCGCCGCACCTGCTGGCGCAGTACGCGCTTGACTTGGCCACCGCCTGGAACTCGTACTACAACCACAAGGACGAGAACGGCAAGCCAGACACGCAAGTCATGCGCTCAGGCCATGGGTTGCGCGAGGCGCGCCTCGTGCTGGTCGACCGCGTGCGCACTACGCTGGTCGCGGTGCTAGACCTGCTCGGGATCGCGGCGCCGCCTGAGATGTGAACGCGGGATCGAGTTGAGGGCGCCTACCGAAGCCCCGAGACGGTAGTGAGGCTGTAGATGCGCTCAGCGCGCAGGCTGCCGTCGGTGCCGCGCACGTAGTGCTGCAACACGCCGTCCAACTCGAAACCGCAACGTTGCGCCACGGCGGCGCTGGCGAGGTTGCGGTCGTCACAGCGGAGCTCGACGCGCTGCGCGCCCAACTCCGCGAAGGCGCGGCGCGCCAACTCCCTGGTCGCCTCGGTGACGTAGCCGTTGCCCGTCTTGCTGCTCAGCAGCCAGTACCCTATCTCCATGCGCGGCACGTCCCACTTGATCCGGTGGTAGCCGGTGGAGCCGATGAGTTCGCCGGTGGCCCTGTCGAACAGGTGGTAGCGGAGGTCTTCGCGCAGCGCGAACGCGGCGATGGCCTGGCGCACGCCCTGCTCACACACGGCTTCGCCGTAGTCGTCGGTGGCCCACGGCATCCACGGTTTCAGTTCAGGCAGCGAGGCGCGCACGGCGGCCGTGAGCGCTGGGACGTGCTCCAGGCGCGGAGCCCGTAGCTCGAGGCGGTCGGTGACGATGAGTTCGGGGATGTGGGGTGGGGTCGGCCGTGGGGCGTTCATGGCACGACGATATCCTTCGCGCTCAGGTACTGCGGCCTGGCGGGCGTCCGCCACTCACATCAGGTTCGCCGCCAGCACCTCGACGGGGTGCGCTGCCTTCTTGCCGGTGCCGTCGACGATCTGGTGGCGGCAGCTGAAACCGGGGGCGGCGGTGGTGCCTTGGTGTTCGCGGACGGCGGGGAAGAGGCGTTGCTCGCCGATGGTGAGGCTGAGGTCGTGGTGGGCGTAGCCGAAGGAGCCGGCCATGCCGCAGCAGCCGGCGTCGAGCACCTTGACTTCGCTGCTCACCCATTCGAGGACGGTGCGGCTGGCGCTGGCGCTGACGGGTAGGACGGACTTCTGCTGGCAGTGTCCGTGGAACTGCACGGCGCCTGCGCCCTTGTGGAACACGTTCTCGGGTTTGAAGCGTCCGCGCGTCCACTCTTTGGCGAGGAACTCCTCTAGCATGCGCACGTTCTTGGCCACGGCGGTCGTCTCGGGGCTAGGCGCCAGGTCGGGGTAGTCGTCGGTGAAGGCGGCTACGCAACTAGGCTCGAGCCCGACGACGGGCACGCCGCGCGCCACGTACTCGTGAAGCGTCTTGACGTTCTCGCGCGCCATGCGCTGCGCCTCACGCACTAGGCCCTTGCTGACCTGCGGGCGGCCGCAGCAGCCGTAAGGCACGAGCTCGACCTGGTAGCCGATGCGCTCGAGCACCGCAACGGCGGCGCGGCCCGTCTCCGGCTGGTTGAACATCGTCCACGTGTCAGCGAAGAGCGCCACGGGGCCAAGCGCACCCGGCGCGGGCCGCGGGCGGCGGCGGAACCAGGTGTCGAAGCGTTGCGCGGCGTAGCGCGGCAGCATGCGGCGCTCGTCTACGCCCACGGCCTTGCTCAGGAGCCAACGCACGGGCCGGAGCGGGAGGAAGAAGTTGGAGACCGGCGCCAGCGCCTGCGCGAGCGGCGCGACGCGCCCGACGTTGCCCATGGCGCGGGCGGAGAGTGGCGTGCCGTGCTCGTCGTAATAATGCTGCAACCACTCGTATTTCAGCTTCGCCATGTCTACCCGGCTCGGGCACTCCGACTTGCAGGCCTTGCACTCGAGGCACAGGTCGAGGACCTCGTAGACGTCCTTGCTCGTCACGCCGCCTGGCAGCCCGCCCGTTAGCGCCTCGCGCAGCACGTTGGCGCGACCGCGGGTGGAGTGGTCCTCGTCGCGCGTGCCCATGTAAGACGGGCACATGGTGCCAGCCCCCACCTTGCGGCAGGCGCCGACGCCGGTGCACGCCTCCACGGCGCCGAGGAAGCCGCCCTGCTCAGAGAAGTCGAACACCGTGGGGAGTTCGACGCTGGGGTAGTCGGTGCCGTAACGGAGGTTCTCCGTCATGGCGGGCGCTTCCACGATCTTGCCTGGGTTGAGCAGCCAGTCGGGGTCGAAGGCGCGCTTGAGCTCGACGAAGTCTTGGTACAAGACGTCTCCGAACAACCGGCGGTTCTGGTACGAGCGAATGAGGCCGTCACCGTGCTCGCCGCTCCACGAACCGCCGTACTTGACGACGAGCTCGAAGACTTCCTCGCTGATCGCCTGGAACTGCGCCAGCCCGACCTGTTCTTTGAGGTCGATGAGCGGGCGCACGTGGATGACCCCCACGGAGGCGTGGGCGTAGAACACGGCGCGCGTGCCGTGGCGTTCGCACACTGCGATCACTTCGGGGATGTACTGCGCCAGGTGCTCTACGGGTATGGCGGCGTCTTCTATGAACGGGGTGGGCTTGGCCGCGCCAGGCATGGTGGCGTAGATGCCGAGGCCGTCGCGGCGGAAGTCGGCGATCTCCTTCTGCTGCTTCGGGTCCTCCGCCACGTAGGCGTCGTACGCCAAGCCAGCGACATCCGTGTCTGCTTCCATGTGCGCCAGCGCGGCGCGGCACTCCGCGAGGTCCGCGCCGTCGAACTCGACCAGCAGCACGGCCTCCGGGTCGCCTAGCACCCAGCTCATCATGGGCGCCATGCTGGGGTTGCTGCGGCCCAGCACGATCAGGTCGCGGTCAATGATCTCCACCGCGGACGGCCCATGGCGGTTGATGAACTTGACCGCCTCGAACGCCTTCGTTAGGGACGTAAAGTGCACCATGCTGATGAGGCGCCGCTGCGGCACGGGGTGCAGTGCCAGCTTGAGCTCCAAGATGACGGCCAGCGTGCCCTCGCTGCCGCTAACGACCTTGGCGAGGTTGAAGGGGCGCTGCCCCTCACCGCCCGCGTCGGTCAGCTCATCGAGGTTGTAACCGCCCACGCGGCGCATGACCTTGGGGTACCGCGCTGCGATCTCGCCTGCGTGATCGGTGACCATCCGCATCACGGCACGGTAGATGTCGCCTTCGCGGCCCGTGGCCGCCAGCTTCGCCTGCAGTTCAGCGCCACTCTTGGGTGAGAGTTCGAGCTCCGTGCCGTCCATAAGAAGCACGCGCAGCGCGATCACTTGGTCGACGCTCTTGCCGTACTTGATCGAACGCGTGCCAGCCGAGTTGTTCGCCACCATGCCGCCGACGTTCGCGCGGTCAGTCGTGGCCACGTCAGGCGTGAACTGCAGCCCGTGCGCGGCGAGCTTGGCGTTCAACTGGTCGCGGACGAGCCCGGGCCGCACCCGCACCCAGCGTTCGGCGGCGTTCAGTTCGATCAGCTCAGTGAGGTGCTTCGACATGTCGATCACGAGGGCGGCGGCCACCGTCTGGCCGGCCAGGCTCGTTCCGCCGCCTCGCGCCAGGACGGGCACCTTGAGGTCGTGCGCGGCCTTGACGGCGGCTTTCACGTCTGCCTCGTCGCGCGGCACGACCACCCCGACCGGGCCCATGCGGTAAGGGCTGGCGTCGGTGGCGTAAAGCGCCCTGGCGCGGGCGTCGAAACGCACCTCGCCCTTCACGGTCGCGCGCAGGCGCCGCTCGAGTTCGGCCGCCACGTCCGCGCTTGCTGGGTTGGCTAGGTGGGGCCTTAGGCCCGTGCGCTGCGTGCTTGAGACTGCCACGCGCTCAGTATATGGCGTGTGGCACGCGCTCCGCCTCGGTCGGCCCTGCCGTGGATGCGGGCGCGTCGCCGAACAACCGCATGATCGTTACGGCCAGGGCGTCTTCATCTAGGTGCCGGTAGGCGTGCACGAAGGTGCGCAACTGGTAGCGCCGCACCAAGCCAGCCATGAGCGCTGGCGACTCGTAGGGGGAGAGGCGCGTACCCGCTGGCAGCCTCAGCGGCCGGTCGTTGGCGTCCAACGTGCCGAGCTCCCGCAGTGCTGCCAAGATGCGCCCGGCCTTCGGTTCTAGGAACGGCGATGGCGCCGCGCGCCTCCGCGCGACGAGCTCGCGCCGCACCTCAGCCACCGTCGGGTAGTCGCGCGCCTCACGCTCGAGCTCGTGAACGGCCGCTGGGGTGAGGGCAAGCACCGTGGGAGCCTGCTGCCGCGCGAGCCCCTCTAAAGTAGCTACCGGATCCGGACCGAGGTCGTCGACCACGCGGCCAGCACCCGAGCGGCGCACGTTAGCCGCCACGACCTGGGCCGTGGCGCCGTTCACCTCGACCTCGGGCGCGAGCGGCAGCGGGGCGGCCGGGCGCACGCCAGCGGCGCGGAACTCCAGCGTGCGCTTGTCGCGGAACTCGTTCTCCACCAGTTCCACGGCGGCGTTCACACTCTCACCGATCGGCAAGCTGGTTGCGAGGTCGCCCATGCGCCATGCCACGCCCTTGACTCCGCCGATGCGCAGTTGCAGCGTGTTGCCGCCCTGCCCGACGGCGCGGGCGGCGTCGAGCCTGTCCGTCAGCGCGAAGAACGGCGCCGGGTGGCCCTCCCCGAACGGTTCGAGGTCGAGGATGGCGCGGTAGAGCCCGTCATTGACCTCGTCTGCACCGATCACCGCGTCGGTTACGACCGTGGGAACCGGCCGCGGGTGCTGCGCGGCGAAAGCGTGGATGGCGTCGCGGAACCCCGCGAAGTTCGCCATGTCGAGCGCAAAACCAGCAGCCTGGCGGTGACCGCCGAAGCGCAGCAGGTGAGGGGCGGCCGCACGGAGGCCCTCGACGGCCGAGATGCCGGGCGTCGAGCGCACGCTGCCCTTACCCGCCGCCGCGATGAACACGGGCAGGTAGTAACGCTCGAGGAGCTTGCTAGCCACGATGCCCATCACCCCTGGGTGCCAACTTGGGTCCTCGAGCACGATGGCTGGCGCCTCCGGGTCGGCTTTGAGCAGCGCGGACTCGTACATGGCGTCCTGGATCTGGCGGCGTTCGCCGTTGCGGGCGTCTAAGTAGATGGCTAGTTCGGCGGCGCGCCGCTCGGAGCGCGTGGTGAGTAGCTCGAGCCCGATGTCGGCTTCGCCAAGCCGGCCCGCTGCGTTCAGTCGCGGCGCAAGCACGAACGCCACGCTGCGCGCGTCGATCGGTGCGCTGAGGCGCGCTTGCGCCACGCTGGCGCGCAGTCCAGGCCAGCGTGAGTCGGCAAGGCGCGCCAGTCCCTCGCGGATGAGGGCGCGGTTCTCGCCCAACAACGGCGCTACGTCCGCGATGGTGCCGATGGTCGCGAGGTCGGCGTACTCGAGCGGGGCCTCCTTACCGAGTTCCGTGTGCAACGCCCACAGGAGGTGGAAGGCCACGCCCGCGCCGGTCAGCTCAGGCAATCCGTGCCGAGCGGCGGGGGAGAGCCCGGGGTGAACCACGAGGCAGTCAGGCAGTGCGCCACCAGGCGTGTGGTGGTCGGTGACGATGACCTCCACGCCAGCGGCTTGCAACGCCGCGATCTCTGATAGGTTCGTGACCCCACAGTCGACCGTGATGAAGAGGTCGGCACGGGCGATGTGCTCAGGCACGCGCTGCATGGCCACGCCGTAACCGTCCGTGAGGCGGTCGGGGATGAAGGCGGCGACGTCTGCGCCAAGCTCTTGCAGGCCGAGGTAGAGGACGGCGGTGCCGCTGATGCCGTCTGCGTCGTAGTCCCCGTGCACCAAGATGCGTTTGCCGCTCCGCACCGCCGCGGCCAGCCGCTTGGCGGCCTCCACCAAGGCGGGGTTGGGGCTGAGCGCGAGGGCTGGAGCGAGGTGGTCAGGCGCCTCATCGCGCAGGCCCCTAGACCAGAGAAGCGCGGCCAGGGCAGGTGGAACCTGCAAAGCGCGGCTTAGTGCCGCGACGGCGCTCGGCGGCGCCGGTGGCCGCACGGACCACTGCGCTTCAGGTACGCCAGTTGGCATCAACCGGCTTCGTCGTCAGTTGCGTCGGGCGCATGATACGGGCTACCGCGGTCCGGTATGACCGGCACGTCTGGTTCTGGCGCCACGTAGGTAGTGCGCGGGCCAGGGTGTTGGGTTGGGCTCGGCGGCCGCACTTGCAATGGCGGCTGGCTCGTGCCCTCCCACTCGGCCAGGCGGGCGCGGAGTTTCGTGAGTTCGCGACCACGGCGCCAGGCGCGCAGGTTAGCCGGGATGAAACCGACCGCCCAGGCGAGCACGAGGGCTACGGCCAACACGTACGCCACCGGTAAGGGCGGCAAGAAGTAGTTGAGGATCGGGAGTTCGACCTGCACCCGATTGGCACTGTGGAAGAGCCACAGGTAGGCGATCAACGCCAGGAGCAGGATGACCCGAACGATTCGGACGCTCTTCATGGGCACCTCCAGACCCGATTCTACTATCGGGCTCGAGTAAAGGGAGGCTCAGCCCCACTTTGTCTATAGGGAGCGAGGCGACCGCGTACGAAGAATGCGCGCAGCAACCGTCACCGGGTGCCGCTCTGCGCCTGGTTGTAGAGCGCGTACGCGGCGTCGAGCGCCGCGGTGGCTTCTTCGACTTCACGGCGAGCGGAGTTGAGGGCAATAACGCAGCTCGAACTCGCTTGCCATCACTTAGTGTCGGCTGGCACGCGGTGGGTGGCAGTGAAGTTCTCTGCTCTCACTCCGACTCGCCCTTAGCTTGCCTCGGTAACCTCGGCGCCCGCCACCCGCCGCCACTACACTTACAATCGGCTGCTGTGAGCACTTCGACGCTGCCCTCACCAACCGCCCCAACAGTCACGCCAGTCAAGGTGCTGGCCGCCATGTCTGGTGGTGTCGACTCGTCCGTTG
>CALCHY010000190.1 GCA_937907415.1 uncultured Trueperaceae bacterium | reverse complement strand
CTCTTGTGGTCGGGGGTGGCGGGGGTGGTGGTGCGGCGCTCGCGGGATGCTGGGTGGGGGGGGGGGGGGGGGGTGTTGTTGAGTTTGGTGGTGGTTTTTGCGCCGTTGTTGATGTTGCCTGTTGTGGGGCTGGTGTTGGTGGTGGTGCCGGCGGAGGGGTGGTGGGCGCGGTGGGTGTTTTTGCGGAAGGCGGCGCGGGGGGAGTCTGGGCCTCGGCGGGGTGCGGGGGTTCGGGAGGCGGTGGTTGAGGAGGCGGGCTCGCGCGAGCTTGTGGCGGCGGTGGAGCGGGGGGATGTTCCGGTGCTTGATTCGGTGGAGGAGATGCGGGATTGGTTGTATGGGGATGAGGGGCAGTGACTGGTTGAGTGCTTGACGTGAGCGGCCCACTGTCGGTGGGCCGGTTTTGGTTCGGGAGTGGCCCACTGATGGTGGGCCGCTTTTTGTTCCTCCGTTGGCGGGGTGTGCGCCCGGTTGGAGGGGTTGCCTGAGTGCTGGTGGTTACGCCCGGCACTGGGTTGTTGGTTTCTGTCTGGGTGCGTGTGCGTCGGCTTCTGCTGGTGCGGGGTTGAGGAATAGAAGCCCTGCGGGCAGGAAAGGAGCATCTACTAGGGCACCTAGGGTGATGCCGGAAAGAGGAAGACAATGATTCGAGTACAGGGTGTTGCGATTAATTCGAGGAACGCTAACGGCCCGATCAGCACGAAGGGCGACCCGTTCCTGCCGATGGCGGTGAACGTGAGTGGGAAGAAGGATACGCCGCAGTGGGAGTCGCTGCGGATCTTCGCTCGCGAGCGCGCGGAGTTGGAGCGGCTGCAGGCGGTGGCGGCGGAGCGCAAGAGCATCATCGTGCGCTCGGTGGCCGACATGTTCGCTAGCACGTACGAGAAGGATGGTGTGACGCGGGCTTCGGTGTCGTTCTCGGCGAACCTGCGTCAGGTGGAGGTTTTTGACAATGACACGAAGGAGTGGGTGAAGCTCTCGGCTCTGATCGGCGCTGAGGGTGATGTTCCGGCTGGCGCGCCGGCCGGGGCGGCGGACGAGGAGTTCCCCGCTGAAGAGGAGCTCCCCTTCTGATTGCTGGTGAGGCGGGTGGCCCACCGACGGTGGGCCGCTCTCGCCTTGGCTTCTGCTCGCGCTCGCGCCCTTCGGGGCGCGGTCGCCTCTCCCCTACGGGCTCTGGGCGCTCAGGCGTTTGAAGGAAGCCCTGTCGGGCAGGAGGGAAGCATGGTGAACACACTGCCTTTCATCGAGAAGGACGGTCGCAAGCTCAGCATTCAGTCCATGCGCGTGCAGGGCGAGGAGCGCGAGCTGCAGGTGCTCTCGAGCGCCGCTGGGTATTACATCGGGACGCTGTGTGACATCGGGGGCCCGAACTCGCGCGACAGCGGGTACTACGCGAGCGAGGAGGACGCGCAGGCCGACTTGGATGCCGGCACGTTCATGCCGCGCCTCAACCCTTAACCTCTAGTTCCTTTTCCTCCATTGGGGGTCCGCTTGGGATGGCGGGCCCTCATCTACTTTGTTCGGGGAAGAAGGCACGCTGCTTTCGTGCAGGCGCTACGGGTGCCGTGTTGCGCTGAGGGGGGTGGCCCAGGAGTTCTGGGCCGGTTCGTTAACGCCGCAAGCGGAAGGAGTCATCGCGCTTGACTTCAAGCTGTAGGTGCTTGGCGATGGCGGCGGTGCGATCGTTCGTGTCGGCGACCGTCACGCATAGGGCGAGCGTGAAGAGGCCCGAGAAGAAGTAGGCGGCTCCCACGAGGACGCTGAGCGAATTCCCGGTTGGCCCACCGACGATAGTGAACACACTTAGGAGCGCTCCGGAGATGGCAGCAAGCCACCCGAACAGACGCACGATTCCAGCCATGTTGTCTCCTCGCCGGGAGGATACCAGGCAGCCCCTCTCCCCTACTAGGCTCCGAGCTCGAGGAGTGCAACGGGGTTGAGGGAAGCCCCTAAGCGGGGCAGGTGAGGGGGCATGTGGGGCTTCAGTGGCATTGTGCAACGGGATCCCACCACGGCTCGCGCGTTCGGGAAGTACGTGGAGAAGTGTTTGGAGAACGAGTGCGTGGAGTGCTTCGGGACGCATCGACGCCATCCTTCGCTTTCAGGGCGCGAGTGAGGAAGCGCGCGAGGCCATAGCCAAGCACCCGATGATCCTCACCTGGGGGTGACGCCACCTGGCCCACCGCCAGTGGGCCACCCGCCCAACAGCCGGCCCACCGCCAGTGGGCCGCTATGACCCCATGAAGCGCTCGCGCGCACGAGCAAGGGCAGAAGGAGGGGCTGATGCAGGAGAAGTTTGCGTTCAGCAACTTCCAGGCCGCGCGCGTGCGCTGCGACCTGGGGGTGGAGTACCCCACGGTGGAGCATGCTTTCCAAGCGATGAAGAGCCTGGATGGGAGCGAGCGCCTGGTGATCGCGGCGCTCGAAACGCCTGGCCGCGCCAAGCGTGCCGGCCGCAAGGTGCAGCTGCGGCCCGACTGGGAGCAGGTGAGCGAGAGCGTGATGCGGCACCTGCTCCGGCAGAAGTTCCGTGCGGGCACGCCGCATGCCGAGCGCCTACTGGCCACGGGTGACACGGAGATCGTGGAGTGGAACGCCTGGCATGACACCCGCTGGGGCCGCTGCACCTGCGAGAAGTGCGGCGGGCGCGGCGAGAACAGGCTCGGGCGCGCCCTCATGCGCATCCGGAGCGAACTCCGGCGTTAAGACCCACGTTGTTCTGGCAAGCGCGCGCGAGATGAGCGAGACTAACCACACCAGTCACTCGCTCACTCGCGTAACCCAGGGGGCACGTCATGGACTTCGAGACGCTCTCACCACAACAGCTTCTGACGGTCTACTCGAAGATCCTCACCGAGCTAACTCGTCGTGAAATCGTGCGCAGCGCCAACAACCCTACCGCCGACATCGCCGAGGGCCTCATCGCGAACGCCCTACACCTGACCCTCGTGGACCGCTCCAACCCCGGCTTCGACGCCGTCAGTCCCGACGGAGTCAGGTACGAAGTCAAGTCGCGCCGAATTACTCGCGGGAAGCTCCCGCCCCACTTCGGAGACATCCGCGACATCGACGCGCACCGCTTCGACGCGCTCGCCTGCGTCGTTTTCAACGAGGACTTCAGCGTGCACCGGGCAGCGCTCCTCCCCTACGGCACCGTCAGGGTCCTCGCGCGCTACCAGAAGTACACCAACGGTTGGCGAGTACGCATCGCCGACAGCGTCCTCGGGCACGAGCACGCCACCGACATCACCACCACCCTCCAACGAACGCAAGAAGCCAGCAGCATCCTTCTCGACTAACGCGCACGCCGCCGCCTCGAGCCAAGCGCCCAGCAGTTCTGTCCACGCGCCCACACGAGGTGAGACGCCCGGCAGGAAGCCCCCTTGCGGGGGCAGGAGGAGCGGCATGAAGATCACGCGAGCACGCATCGAGCACGGCAGCAGGGACGCCAAGGACATCGCCGACTTCCACTGGGGCCGCACCAAGGTGGTCGCCACCATGGAGGACGGCCGCGAGGAGCTCGCCTTCTCGTACTACCCCGACGAGCTCAGCTTCACGCCCGAGCAGTTCGTCGGCAAGACGCTCGAAGAGGCGCGCCAGATCCACCACCGGGCGGACGTCGCCTACCTCCGCTCCTAACCGAACGCCCCCGGCGGCCCACCGACAGTGGGCCGGCTTCACCTGGAGGAACACCATGCCCACCTACCGCGTCTTCTACGCCAAGCCCGAGCACACGCGCGAGACGTTCCTCTCCCCCGAGGCCGTGACGCGCGACAACCTCATGGACACGCACGAGCCCGTCATGCTCATCCACTGTGAGGACGAGCACCAGGCGTTCGCCCGCATGCAAGGCGAGAGCATGACCCCCGAGGAGGCCGCGAAGGTCGCGGGCATCGCGGGACGCACCAGCATGAGCATCGGCGACGCCCTCTACCGACTGGACGGCGCCATCCTCGTCGCCGGCCGCGGCCTCTCCTGGCACGAGCACGCCCCCCAAGAACCCATCTACCCACCCATGGGTGACGAGAGTGCCTAGGTTCGAGGCGTACTACGCCGGCCGCGAGTGCGGCGACGAGCACGCCAAGGCCCCCAAGCGCGTCACCTTCAAGAACCTCGGCAAGAGCCACCTCTACGCCACCACGGTAGAGGCCGACACGCCAGACGCCGCCTACGACCAACTCCGCCAGGACACCCCCGAAGCGCTCCAGCGCCTCGATCAGTTCGCGCCCAAGCGCCCCATGCAACCAGGCGACGCCCTCCTCCAAGCTGGCAAGCCAGACACCATGCTCATCCGCACCGCGGACGGCTGGCTCAAGCGCGACGTCACCCAGTAGGAAGCCTCGGAGGGGCACCAGACCAACCGACAGGGAGACGCACTCTCCCCTGCTCCAGCCAACGCCCAGGCCCAGCAGGGCCGAAGAACAAATAGAAGCCCTACGGGCAGAAGAAGAACATCACCAAGGCACCAGCGAGTGCCACGAAAGGAAGTACCAAGTGATCACCATCCAAGGCGTAGCCGTTCCCAGCAAGTCCGCAGAAGCCCCCATCAAGACCAAAGGCGACAGCTTCCTCCCCCTCGCCGTCAACGTCTCAGGGAAGAAGGACAAGCCGAAGTGGGAGACGCTCCGCGTGTACGCCAGCGACGAAGCCGACCTCACCAAGGTCCGCGAGCTCATCACCGAGCGCAAGAGCATCATCCTCAAGAGCGTCAGCGACCTCTTCACCCGCACCTACCAGCAAGACGGCGAAGTCAAGGCCACCGTCAGCTTCTCCACGAACCTCCGCCAGGTCGAGGCGTACGACAACGAGGCGAAAGGCTGGACCAGCCTCGCCAAGCTCATCGCCTAAGCAGGCGAACCACCCGGGCGCCCCACGCGGGGCGCCCACACTCTTTTTCGAACGAAACAAGCACCCCGCCGATGCAGAACCGCCACACCAGTCACGACCCCCTCCACCACGCCACAGAACCACCCCCAAACCCCCGCGAGCACCAAACAAACACCCCAGGTACCCCCAAGAGCGCCACGGGCCTCCTAGCGCCGCCAGACGCTCGCCGCTCTACCCCGCCGCCAAACCACCCACAGCAGCCAGAACAAGAACGGCCCACCAACGGCGGGCCACCCTCAACAAAGAGACCAGCCCACCAACAGTGAGCCGGTCGAACCTCAGTCCAGCAGCGCCCCCATAGCCCTACGCAACACATCAATCAACTTCATCTCGTTCTCCTCCGCATACCGCATCAACCGATGCCGCTCCATCGCCGTCACCGCAATCGTCATCTGCACCCGATCAGTCGATGCCCTCCAAGTGCTCCCCACCCGCACGTAAAGCTCCCCATCAATCTCCCGCACATCACCATCAGCCACCGCCGGCGCCCGCCCCCCCTTCCCTACCGCCCGCGAGCTCGAGCGCCGCACCGCCGGCGGAGCTGCCGACGCAGGCGCCGCCTCGACCACCTCAGCGGACGCCCCGACCGGAGGCTCCGCAGCCGGAGGCTCCTCCCCCAAGGGCGCGGCCACTCCCGGCACCCCGACTGGCCCGACGGCCTCAGCGGGCGGCCCCGGCTCCTCCTGGGGCGCGGTTGCATCAGCCGCGGGCGCCTCGAGAGCCGTAGGCGACTCCTCCGCCAGCGGCTCAGTAGCGAGGCCGGGCGGAACGACCGCCTCCGTGCCCGTAGGGTCCACGTCCATCGCGACAAAAAGGCGCTTGCCGCCCCTCTTACTCTTCGATTGACTCTTCGAGCTCATCCCACACCTCCTCGTACTCAGCCAAGTACGCCGGCGAAGCCCCGAATGCCTGCTTGTAACGCTCCAGATCCCGAATCGTCGCCTCCATCACCGGCAACTCCCGCTCCTCGAGCATCTCCGACGCCTCCCGCGCCAAACGGCGCCCACCCGCGTACCTCACCAACAACACCATCGCGTTCAACGCGTTCTCACCCCGCGAAGCATCAATCCCCGCCAACACCCGCAACGTGCTCCCCAACCGATTGATGTCCACCCCCGTAGGCGGCGTCGGAACCACCACCACATCCGCCACGCTCGAAGCCGCCCACAAGAACTCGCGACTATTCGGCGGCGTATCAACCACCACCACCGCCCCCTCGCGCGCGAGTTGCTTCGCCACCACCGCCACGTCATCCGCGTCGACGTGACGCACCTCGAACGCCAACGGATCCCCCGAATCCAACGCCGCCTGCGCCCAAGCCGAAGCGCTGCGCTCGTTATCACCATCAAGAACGACCACCCTGCGCCCCTGACGCGCAGCCACCGCGCCCAAGAACAACACCGACGTCGTCTTCCCCACCCCACCCTTTAGATTCACGACAGAAACGACCACAACCGACCTCCGACCCACAAACTGTCCGCCAAGCTACCACCCTCGAGTAATGACCAGACAAGGCAAGCCTGGGCAAGGCCAGACAAGCCCAGTCCAGACAAGGCTTGCCAAGGCAAGCCCCGACAGGTCAAGTCAAGTCCAGGCATGACCAGCCAAGGCAGTACATGCCAAGGCAATACAAGCCAAGGCAATACAATTTCGGCACCCAACCTAAAGAGACCCAGAAGCGCAAAGCCGGATCAGCAGCCGTACAGACATGACCAGCCAAGGCAGTACATGCTAAGGCAATACAAGCCAAGGCAATACAACTACGGCACCCAACCTAAAGAGACCCAGAAGCGCAAAGCCGGATCAGCAGCCGTACAG
>CALCHY010000189.1 GCA_937907415.1 uncultured Trueperaceae bacterium | reverse complement strand
CCTCAGTAACGCTCGTCGTCGCGCAACTTCCTGATGAACTCGCCGGCGCTTTCGCGCATAGGCGGGGTGCTTGCGCGCAGGCGCGCGGCGTCTTGGAAGCGAGCTATGCCCCCGGGCGGCACCAGGTGCGCCACCGACTTGCCGTAACGCGTGATGATGGCCGACTCACCCGCCTCCACCGCCGCAAGGAGCTTCGACCACTCACTACGCGCCTCGGTAACGCTCACCCTTCGCACCAGCCACCACCTTCACGACCAGCCTACCCACCACGGGGCTACACGGGGATAATCAGACGTGGACACCGGCGCCGCCCGAACGGCACGCGACCCGTGGGACCTAGCGCGCCGCGATCTCGGCGACGAGCTTTTCGCCAGCCTGTTAGGCGTCTCACCCAACAGCGTACGGCGCTACGCCACCGGCGCCCGCACGCCCCCAGAACTCGTGACCGCGCGCGCTCATTACCTCGCCCAGGTGGTCCACGACCTAAGCGGCACTTACAACGAGTACGGCATCAAACGCTGGTTCCAACGCTCCCGCACGCAACTGAACGGTAGCTCACCCCTTGAGCGCCTCCAGGGAGACCCCGGCTGGACGCCCGACAGTGAGGCCGCCCTGGAAGTAGCGCGCCTGGCGCGCGCCAGCGGCGACACGAAAGCCACCTGACCCAGCACCACTGCGACCGGGACCGGAAACGGCCCGCCGTAGGGGGAGGCCGGCGGGCCGTCGCCTCCGAGTATCAGCGCTTCGAGTTGCTTTACGGAGTGGCATTCTTCGCCGAGCTCCTCACTTCGGCCACCGCCCTCTGGGTCGCGCAAGGTTGAGCTTCCGCTCGTAGTAGCGGGACTCACGCTCGTACCAGACGACCTCATGACCGTCTGCGTTCTTGGTCAGGTATGTGACGATCGGGTATTCGGGCTCTAGGGTGGCCACCTCGACGACCAAGCGCGCTAGCTTGCGGCTCACACCTGCCTTTCCCGCCTCGTTCACGAGCCGCAGGATCTTAGAGCTGATCGCCTCAGGATCCTCTCTGCAGCACACGTCCGCCCAGAACTTGGCGGTTCGGGAGATGACGAAGCGGATCATGACCTGGAACGGAACGACGAACTCCTCAGCATCAACGTCCTGAACAATTTCCCGCAGTTCGCTTTCGATGAACTCCGGCGTGATCATCTCGTCGTAATGCCGGAAGTCCCGGCGCATTCCCTTCGCCGGGTGATTGCGGAGGTAGGCCAATACCTGGTTCTCGGCGATCGACGCCTCGACTAGCGCCAGACGTAGGTGCTGCGACATAGGCTCGAGGTTGCGCACGCGCTGCACGGCCTTTAGCGAGCGCTTGGATACGAAGCCAAGCAGGTCCTTTACTCCCCGCTGCTGCTCCTTCTCCGACTCAGCCAGTAGTACGGGCAGGACGGTGCGTACGGCAACGGCTAAGAGCTTGGGGGCGGGAACCTTTGAAAATGGGTGGTCCTTCGACCCCTTGCGGCCCTTGCGCTCCATGAGGCTCTCGCCGCGATTAGCACAGTGTTCGCGCCAAGCCTTCTCGATTTCTTGACCAAGGCCTGCTGCGAGTGAGGGTGGACCGGCATAGATAACGGCTGCGCAGAGCACCCACAGGTCGTCGTAGAACTCGTTCGAACTCCAGCGCGCGAGCCCCGTCTCGATGCCCGCGACTTCCTGGTAGAGCTGAAGCAGGAGTTCCTGCGCTCGCAAGAGACTGGCGTCGGCCACGAGCGGTACTTGAATCGTGCGGAGGTCCCGACCGCACGGCCGCTTGGCCCTGGCGTTCGGCGACCCCTTCTTGGCAGTGTTCATGCAGGTGACGGTCGATCCGATGGCTTGCGAGTGCGGCGGTACCACGCTCCGGTCCTTCTTGCCCTTGCCGTGACCTTGCGAGCAGTCCGGGCAGGTTTCCGACAGTAGGCATCCGTGCTTCGGGCAGGCGAACACGAAGGCGAACTTCCACGAAATTCGCCAAAAACCTGAAGGCTCGGCCAAACAGTGCGGGCAGACCAACGAATCGCCGCCGCGCACGAGTTCTCGGTGCGCGAGGGTGCGCATGCTGTCGTTCGCCAAAACCCGAAAGCCCCTATCAGCGTGATCGCGCAGGAAGGCGCCTCGCAGGTGGTGGACAAGGTCAGCTGGGGCCGAAGCGTGGGGGCGTATCGAGTAAGCATGCGCGACTTGGCCGCCTGGGTAGGTCAGCCCTAGCGCTCGCGCCGCCGCCAGAATCGTCACTCCGTTCGCGCGTGAGAAGCGCCACAGCACCGACTGTATGGACTCATCCTCATGAATGCTGGGGCACGCGACCATCCCCACCGGTGGCGGTGGCGCTACGAAGTACGCTTTACTCTTTGCCTTTCCCTTGGGCATCTCGACCTCCGGTCCCGGCCTCTGCTAGGAGGCTCTGGACGTACCAGGGTCCCGGGTTAGGAGTCGGAGTCGGCGTCGATGGAGATCCGGACCGTGTTGAGCAAGTCGATGGTTATTGCCTCCCCTTGGCCGATGGCCTTGCGGGCTCCTGTCACCATGAGCCGCACCACGTGTTCAGCGACACCCTTAGTGCGGCGATAGACGTATCGCGCCATTTCGTGGGTAACAAGCTCGTCGGGCTCCTGCTTCAGTAGCACCAGCTTGTAAGCGAGCACGTCCAAGAGGTCGATGAGGTCGTCGTTCGCGTCCGGATCCTGTAGCGGCAGGATGTCGTGTCTGATGGTGCGCCTGCGTAGCTGGTCACGAACCTCCAGCCACTTATGGCTGTCGAACAGCCGCACGTGGCCGTTCTTGTCGCAGACCGCTGCCATCAGAAACACCGCGTTGGTGCGGTTCAGCAACGTCTTGATGTAGTTGATGACTTGGACACCCGGTCCACGCTCTTCGATGAAATGCACCTCGTCGATCACCACGAGCACCGTGTCGCACGCCTTCACGATGCGCACAAGCTGGTTCGATAACGAGAGCCCATCATCGCCGTCCAGTTCCTTGCGCTTCGCTTCGGTAAGGTGCTCGGAGTTCGTGTCGACTCTCACTCCGATGGAACCGAAAGAGCTCAAGAACAGTCTGAACGTCTGCTTGGGTCCCATGCTGCCCGTGGCAGAGATAGGTTCGACCGGCGCGGATTGCGCGTTGAGCACGTCCCCGTACTCGTTCCGGGAGGCGACGCGCAGGTGCGTCGGGTCGAGGCTTCCCCAGTCTTCGCCGTAGCGCTCGCGTTGCACCCGGCTGAACACGTCAGCCGCGATGAGTTCCAACACGGTAGTCTTCCCGACACCGCCTTGGCCCGCTATCAGGATGCATCCGGCACTCGAGCGGCCTCCGTCGGCCGCCATCTCTAGCGCCTCGTTGACGCTCTCGGCGATGGTCTCTACGTGTGGAAGGCGCGCCAGGAACTTGAACATAGTGGCCTTGCGCCGGCGGGCGTTGAAGTCTCGCTTCTGGGATTCGTCGAACGCCTCGTACTCCTCTAACGTCACGGCGCGCAGTGCCGCGACCTCGGCGCGCTCCCGCTCGCGCTGCTCTTGCATAACCAGAGAGAAGTCACGTAACGCCTTGCAGCTCATGAGCGGCGAGTCCTGCATTACCGTTACCTTCACCTTCCGGGGTTGGGCGACGCGGGAAGCCGCGTCGCCCAAGAACAGCTAGATCAGTTTCCTAGGCAGGCCGTTGCTACTCCGGATGCGGCGCCTGCTCACGTTTACCGGTTCGGGGGCGGCTGGCGCCTCCGAGCCGACGAGGGGTTCAGCCGTTGGGTCGGCTGCACGCCAGGCTTCCTGAGCCGGGTACCACCGCACCGTCGCGCGCGCCGCCTCGATCAGCTCCAGCACGACCGCGGCCGTCGCCGTGTCCTTGAAGTCTCGGGCCTGGCGATGCTGCTCCAGGTCGACCAGGAAGCGAACGAACTGCTTCATGCGCGCCCCGATAAGCTCCGACTGGTTGATCTGCACGTGACCACGTAGCTCTCGGGGCACCTGCCACGCGATAGGCGTTCCAGCCGCATCGAGGCGCGCCTCGTGCCGCCTAAGGAAGAGCCTGAGCGCCTCAGGAAACGGCACCGCGAGGGCCTCGGGAGCGTCCACCCATGGAACGGCCACCCAGTCGGGTTGAACTCGCAGACCTTGGCTTCGATTCACGTAGCAGAAGCGCAGGTCGTTCCAGTCGAAGTGCACGTGCCACTTACTGGTCATGGTTGCCGGAGAGCGCGTGTTACGGACTGGATCGAGGACGCGGGCCTGATACCTAAGACCATTGATGGTGATGCCGCTGTCGTCGATGACCCGCTTGACCGAAGCCATAAGCCAGAAGCGCAGGTCCGGTCGCACCACCTGCAGTCTTAGGCCATACTGCTCCAGGAGCGCTTCATTCGCCTGGAATGGAGACAGAAATGCCCTCATGCCGCCCTTCCACCAGCACGAGCCCCTTGTGAGGGCAGTGATGGTACACGTGATGGACCCACGCCTTGAGCACCGTTTCGAGTTCCGCCATGCTGAGGAGCTCTTCGTGCCGAACCTTCTTTCGCGGCTTCTTCCCCTGCTCGACTACGCTACGTCCTGTGTAGCCTGGAAGCTTGGCCAGGACGGGATTAAGGGTCTTCAGGACCCGCTCTACATGCGGCTTGTCGGTCGGGGTACGGGGGCGGCTCAGTTCAATGTCGAAGCCCATTACCGCAGCCAACTTCCGGAACCAGGTGTTATCGAACGCCTTGCCACGGTCGATCACCACAACGCGAGGCACCACGATCATGCCCGTGGCGGGTCCGAGGTTCCCTGCGCCCTCGATGTACTTCAGCAAGTGGCGCGCGTTATGCCCTAGCAGGTTGTAGTGCGCTTCAGGTGACAATGGCGGTGCATCGGGTTTAGGCGTGAACAGCTGCAGCATCAGGGCTGCGATCTCCTTCGCGCCTGTTGACCTGGACACGATTAGCGCGCAGATCATCCGCGTCACGGTGTCCTTCACGAGCGTGATCTCGGGCCGGAACTCGTTGCCGAAGTAGTCCCGAACCGTTACGTTCGCCTTCGTAGTGTCCATCTGCAGGCGTTCCCCGGGCATGTAGGCCTGTGGGCGCTTGTGCGATGCTTTCGGCCGGGCGGCTCGCGATTGGGCGTACTTCCAGTTGGAGCCGAAGATTCCGAACTTCTTCCTGAGATCTCTCAGGACTCTGTACTGGGTCGCGAGGGACGGCACCTTCGCCCTCTGGTAGGCCGGGTTCTCCTCGATCTTCTGCAGAGCAAGCTCCAGCACCTCCCTGAGTTCCGGCAACGGACCGCTGTTCAGGAAGTGGTTCAATGCCTCTTCCAGGGCCTCGGTGTACTTAGGGTCGACCTCACTTGGGCGGCCGGGGCTCTTGAAGTTGACCAGGGTCGATGCGTCGTTCAGCTCGTAGACGCCGAGGAACTTCCACCACGTTCTTGCTTTGTAGTTCAGGTGCGAGTTCTTAAGCTCATCGACCTTCCGCTCAATGCGCGTGGTCATCGTGACGCCAGGTCCGTACTTGGGGTTCACCTCGACGAACTCGGGTGACTCGCCTGGCCAGTAGCGCTTTGACGTCATGATCTCGTTCAGGTGCGAAGCGATCTCTTCGATCTGGTGCCTTTTATCCGGGTCGAGCGCCTCGAAAGCCTCCAGACGCGCAAGAGCGTCGTCCTCTTGGGAGGCATCTCCCAGGTCGATGTCCATCGCCTGGAACTCGTTCAGTTCCACTCGCCAGATCTCGCCGGTTTCCTCGTCCACCAGCTTGATCTTGTGAGGCTCGATCGCCTCTACTTTCCACGGGAAGCCGTCGACGTGGATCACGTCACCCGGCTTCGCTGTTAGAACCCACTTCTGTTTCACGTTCGCTCCACTCCCATTCGCAGGAGGGTCTCGGAGTGAAGACCCTGCGACAGATCGAATAGGAGAACCCGGCGCCACATCAGCGCGTACAGGTGCGCAAGCGCCACCAGATCGCGTCCGGCACAGCGTTGCGCCAACTCTCGGAAGGTCAGCTGTACGCTGTCTCGAAAAGCGCCCTTCACGGCTTGGACTACGTCGGCGCGGGGCGTCAGCGTTGCGAAGGCGTTCAGAAGTTCGAGCACCTGCCCGTGCTCTTCGTCCGATTCACCCGCCACGCTGTACTCCCACCCGACGAGTTGCGCGACTTCGTCCAGGGCGTTGGATTGCTCCCAGAAGGTGTCATCCCGTCGATCTGGAGCGCGTACGTTCTCCAGGACACAAGTGCCATCCTTGCGGACGTACCAGAAGTCCGGAACCAAGCGCCGCGTCCGTCCCGGCCCGCGCAAGACAACCTTCATCGGCTGGCCCCAAACCGTCCGGAGCACGCCGAAGAAGTCCAGCTCCCGCAAACGAGCCGCCTCCACCCGGCTCTCGCAGAACACCGACACTCCCAACGAATGGACGTGATGGAAGATGTGCCGGCCCTGCTGGAATCCGTTGTGCTTATGAAAAGACCGTACAGGGGCGAACTCTTCGCGCCCGCCGGCACGCAACTCGTGCAAAGGAACCCGAACTAAGCCGGATTCGACATCAGGTTTGATCCAGATCTCTACCCGTTCACCGGTGGAGATGATAGGAGGGAAGCCGAGACGGTCTAGGCCCTCAAAGGATAGGTACGAAAGTTCCACGTCCTACCTGCCTTGTCGTTAGGTACGAGGAAGACGGAACGACATGGAGCCGCTCCGGCCTTGCGCAGAAGAGCTGGAACACTAGCTCCAGCTGCGGCCTACAGACCAAGACAGGCTAGATTCCGCCCCAAGGGCCAACTAACTCCTGAGTACAGGTCATACGCACCTCCCTACCGTACAGACGCGCCCGCAGCGGTCCGCTACAGTAGGGTTGGGCAACCGCTGATAGCGGACCATTGACCCCGATCGGTCGTTACCCGAGTCGGGGTCAGCTTCTATTTTGGCGCCCCGGGCTTCCCCGGGTCAGTCTGATGCTCGGCTGCCGAGCGAGGCAATTCTAGAACCAAGCCTTGCAGATACGATGTACATTTATCCGCATTTCGTATCATTTTCCCCCTCATTAAGGACTCGATTCCACTACACACTTTCCTTTCACCTACTCTCACGCCATGTTATTTCTATGCACTCCCATGAATACGGCCATTACCGGTTTTTCACGCTCCAGCTCACCAATTTCTAAGCGCGATATCAAGAATCGCGGTCGCCCCGCTGCGGTACATCGGCCGGCCTCCGTCTCGCATTTCTAGCTTCACTATGGGAAGTCGCGGGCCTCACGCCACATGAACACCGCCGGCGGCAGCACGATTCTGGGAGGCGGAGCCAATGGACTTAACTAAGCCACTGCACCCTTGATGAGTAAAGCGTATGAAATTAGTTGGAAGGCTAAGACGGCCTCATGTCGGTCGCTACTTTTGGCGATCTAGCGGCTACTGCGGTTGGGAGGCCTCCCGGCTGCCGTGTGGCGCGGAAGAAGATGGGCGCCAACCACCTGCGCCTGGTATTGGCCCATGCCGCCGCGGGAACGGGCTTAGTCTGAAGTTCCGCATGGTGGGCGCGTAGTTCTCCCGTCCTGCACGCTGAGTGCGG
>CALCHY010000188.1 GCA_937907415.1 uncultured Trueperaceae bacterium | reverse complement strand
TCATTCTCTCCTTTCGCGTGGAAGGAGAGTCTCCATCAAAGCCAGGGCGGTTCACGGGCGGAGGCGTGCAAGCGAGGACTCGAGGCACCTGTGGCGTCAACCGGCAACCCGAAGCCCCGTAATGTCAACGCCGGTTGAAAACTGACCCACGTTCGCCGGTCGAAAAGTGACCCACCCTGGTTTCATGGGTGTTGCTCGTTCTGGGTGCGGATGAGTCCGCTCTTGCGTTTCTCTCTCAGGCGGTAGCTCTCCCCTCGGATGCTGATGACGTGGCTGTGGTGCAGCAGGCGATCGAGGATGGCGGTGGCGATGACGGGGTCTCCCAGGACTTCGCCCCATTCCCCGAAGCTCTGGTTGCTGGTGAGCAGGATGCTGCCGCGCTCGTAGCGGGCGGCGATGAGTTGGAACAGCAGGGTGGCGCCGAGCTTGTCGAGCGGGAGGTACCCGAACTCGTCGATGATGAGCAGCTTGGGCGCCAGGTAGATCCTGAGTCGGCGTTCGAGGCGGCGTTCCTCGTGGGCTACCCGTAGGTCTTCGAGCAGGCGGTGCATGGTGGTGAAGTACACTCCGGAGCCGTGATGGATGGCCAGCAGCCCCAAGGCGACGCTGAGGTGGGTCTTGCCGACTCCGGGGGGTCCGAGCAGGATGAGGTTGTCGGCGTGCGCGATGAAGGTGAGGGTGGCGAGCTCTTGGATCTGGCGTCTGTCGATGCTGGGTTGCGCGTCGAAGTCGAATTGCTCCAGGGTCTTCTTGAACGGAAGCCGGGCGAGCTTCGTGCGGGTGTCCAAGTAGCGCCTGCGGCGGATCTGCAGCTCGGTGTCGAGCAGGTCGGTGAGGAACTCGGCGTAGGGGATCTCGCGTTGGCTGGCGGCTTCCAGGCTGGCGTCGAGCGCCACCGCGGCTTCGGCCAGGCCGAGCGCCTGGAGTTGCTCGCGGGCGCGCTCCAGCGCGATCACGAGCCGCTCCCGGCCAAGGCGTCGTAAGCGGCGAGGCTCCTGACCTCCACCTCGGGGCCGGCCACCTGGAACGCCAGCGCCTTCCCGGGCCGAGCGGTGTCGCCCAAGGGGGCGCCGTGGTACTGGCCGGGCAGGTGCAGCGTCAAGCCGCTCACCAGCCCGCGCGGGTGCGTGGCGATGACGCCCAGTTCGTCGCGGATCTCCACCACCGTCGCGCTGGCGCTGACGCGCACGTAGCGGCCGGCGTACTTCCAGGGCACGGCGTAGCGGTTGCCTTCGAAGCTCACGAACGCGTCCCGGCTCACGCGCCGCTCCTCGGCCAGCAGCGCCTGGAACGCCGCCCTCGGCTGCAGCCGCTGAAGCTCCTTGCGCTCCACGTCCAGCAGGTCGATGGGTCGCTGATGGGTGGTGCCGTGCAGGCGCACGTTCGCGACCTCCGCCAGCCACGCCTCCACCTGCCGGTTCAAGTCGAGTAGGTTGGTGAACTTCACCGCCGGCCAGAAGCTGGTGCGCAGGTAGCCGATGGCGCGCTCCACCCGCCCCTTGCTCTGTGCCCGGTAAGGGCGGCACGCCCTGGGCTCGTACCCGGCGAGCAGCGCGAAGTCCAGCAGCCTGGGTTGGAACGTGACGCGCTCCCCGTCGCGGCCCGCCACCACCGCCCTCATGTTGTCGTACAGCACCCGCCTCGGCACCCCGCCGAGCTGCTCGAACGCCTGAAGGTGGCACCTGAGCAGCGTGCTCAGGTCCTGCTGCGGCACGAACGCCACGCTCAACGCACGCGAGAACGACAGCACCATCACGAACGCCAGCACGTTGCGCTTTCGGCCGCTGTCGTCGAGGAACGGGAACACCCCGAAGTCGACCTGCGCCTCCTCCCCAGGCGCCACCTCGTAGCGCACCGCCAACCGCGGCATTCCCGCCGGCCGCAAGGGGTGCAGGTACCCCTTCAGGATGGTGACGCCACCCTCATACCCCATGCCCTTCAGCTCGCGCAGGAGGCGCTCGGCGTTCCACACGCCCTCGCTCATGCGCCGCTCCAGGTACGGCTTGAAGGCATCCAACTTCGACGCCTTGGCGCTCCTCGGCCCGTACTTCGGGACCTCCGGCGCCCGAAGGTACTTCCTGACGGTGTTCCTCGCGAACCCGGTACGGCGAGCGATCTCCCGAACACTCAACCCCGCCGCCCGCAACCGCATCACCTCGACCACCTCAAGGCCTCCCAGCATGCCGCCATTCTCAGCAGCGCAAACGAGAGGGGGGTCAGAATTCAACCGGCGCTAGAGGGTCAACTTACAACCGGCAACGACAGTAACCCGTCCGGGCCACCGCCTGTGTATGTAGGCCCCATGGCTCGCTGGACGGTGCCCGCATGTAGTGACGATGAGTGTTCGGAATCCGCCGCAAACGTGGGTCGCGGCAGCTGACCCGTTCAGGTCGGCGACTTCGGCACGGCGAAGTCCCGCGGCAACGTCAAAGGCCGGTTCCGCGCATCCTACCCAGCCGAAAGCGCTGCAACCATCACCAACCGCGGCGGCCAGCCGCCGACATGCGTCAGCTGCATCCAGGCCGGCACCTTCGCCGCCCCGCAGATGAAGAGCCACAGAAGATTGCCGTTGGACGCATCACGAGGCCGTTCAGCCGTGGCCGCAGAGCCCGCCCGGCGCCGTCACACACGACCGCTCCAGCGGCTTCGGACAGACCTGCCCCGGTCACCCATCGACCAAACCCTCCACTACTCGCTTGGAGCGTTCATTACTGTCTGCGCCATCAAGCGCAATGGCGCTGGGGAGCATGTTCGGGGACTCGAAGAGGACAAGCCGGCCCCGAGGTCGGTGACGCCGCGCCCGAAGTGGACCCTGAAGTCACCCTCTGACTGGTGGCACGTGACCGCAACTGTGCACGCATTGCATACCGCCCAACAGCCGAGACGCTTGAGCGCCGCATCGGCGCCATTCACACCGCCCACAGCTACCATACGGCGCGGACCGACGTGGGCGCAGACGGCGGTGTCGGCATCCTCGCGCGGTGAGTCGGCTGCTTCACGGAAGAGCCAGCACCGGCCCAACACAGGGATTTCTTCGACCTGGGACCCGCGCGACAGACCGACAAGCCTTGGTGCTCGACACCGTTTCTGAGCAGGGGTCGTCGCGAGAGGGTCCTCCGGGTGGAACTCGAACAGCTGCGAGAGGACGCGAGGCGTATCTCGAATCCACAAGTGCGAGCGCGACCCGGAGGACACCCAATCCTACGACCGGAGGCGCGCGCATGGCTGAGCACCCCACCACCGTCGGGATCGACGTCAGCAAGGACCACCTCGACGTCGCCACCCTCCCCACCGGCGAGATCTACCGCGTCCCCAACGACCCCGTAGGCCACACGGAACTGATCGAGCGACTCCAAGCGCACGACGACCTCGACCGGATCGTCGTCGAAGCCACCGGCGGGTACGAACGCGCGGTCGCGCTCGCGCTCGCCGACGCAGGCCTACCGGTCGCGCGGGTCAACCCACGCCAGACGCGCGACTTCGCGCGCGCCAGCGGCCACACCGCCAAGACCGACCGCATCGACGCGATCACCCTCGCCGAGTTCGCCCGCGCCCTCCGCCCACCCGTGCGCGACCTCGGGAACGAACCGCAACACGCGCTCGAAGCGCTCATCCACCGCCGCCGGCAACTGGTGGCGATGATCGGCAGCGAGAAGCAACGGCAGCACGTGAACCGCAACGCGGTCGTGCGCAAGAGCATCCAGACGCTGATCGCGACGCTCGAGAACGAACAGCGCGGCATCGAACGCGAACTCTTGCGCGCCATCGAAGCCGACCCTGGATGGCGCGCGCAGCTCGCCCTCCTGCAGAGCGTGCCCGGCGTCGGGCTCGTCACCGCCCTCACGCTCCTCGCCGAGCTGCCCGAGCTCGGGAGCCTGAGCGAGAAGCACGTCGCGGCGCTGGTTGGGGTAGCGCCCATGAACCGCGACAGCGGCCGCCACCGAGGGCAACGCCGCACGATCGGCGGCCGCTCCAGCGTCCGCAAGGTGCTCTACATGGCGGCGCTCACCGCCACCCAGCGCAAACCCGCGATCAAGGCCTTCTACGAGCGCCTTCGCGCCGCCGGGAAGCCCGCGAAGGTCGCCCTCACCGCCTGCATGCGCAAGCTCCTGACGATCCTCACCGCCATAACGAAGACCGGCCGGCGCTCGGAGCCACGACCGATCCACGCTTGACAATCAAGACAGCTGCTCAGAGCGGCCTCATTCGGAGCTTGCTAGCCTGGAGTTGAGATGCTGTGGCTCATCAAAGGCGCGCCCCCAAGTGAATCGCATGTAAGTCTGTCAGTTGCCGGTCTGGGGCCGGCTGCCATGCTGGTGCCTCTGCTCTTCATGGTTCATGACTCCTGAATCGCATTGCCGTTTGGCTTAGTGCTGGCGTCTACTTCCCAGGATGTGTCTGGCCCGCGAAGAGGCCGGCACTGGCCTGGCCCACTGGAATGGCTTGATCAGAAGCCTGCCCGCCGCTTCGCGGCGTGGCTCATTACAGGCCCGCCACCCGGTGATTCTCACCCAGGCCAGTCGCCGGTAGGACACCACCTTGGGAGGTGATGCCTGATGCCTATCGTTGCAGAACAGTACCCGTTCGTGGCAGGCGTGGATACCCACGCTCGCACCCACACCTTGGCCGTGATCGAAACTGGCTCCGGCCGAGAGATCGGCGCCGCGACCTTCCCTGCCACCGCGGCAGGCAACGCGCGGGCGGCGGCCTGGTTGTCGCGCCGCGGCGGTGATCCCAACGGTGTGCTGGTATTGATGGAAGGGACCGGATCCTTCGGCGCCAAGCTGCGCGAACACCTCGTCAGCCACCAGTTCCGCGTGGTAGAGGCGACCACCCCCAACCGAGCGCAACGCCGCAGCAAGGGCAAGAGCGACCCCCTCGACGCCGCGCGCGGCCAGAGCGGTGTTGCCACTGCCGGTAGACCGCCTCATCGAACCGAAGGCGGGCGAGCTCATCTCCGCCTTGCGCGTCCTTAGCGGCGCCCGCGCCAGCATGTCTCGCTAACGCACCGGCGCCATCAACGCGCTGACCGCGCTGCTGAGGACGACGGAGCTCGGCATCGACGCTCGAAGACCCTTAAGCACCCAGCAAATCCAGCAGGTGGCAGGCTGGAGAAGGCGCCAAGAGAGCGTCGCGGCGCGCGTCAGCCGCACCGAAGCGGTGCGTCTCGCGAAGCAGATCTTGCAGCTAGCGGCGCTACTGGAACGGAACCGGGACGAGCAGCACGAGCTGGTGAGCTCGCTGGCGCCGGAGCTGCTGACGCTAATCGGTGTCGCCGCCGTCACCGCCGCCGTGATCCTTGCCAGTTGGTCGCATCCCGGTCGCATCCACTCGGAAGCGGCGTTCGCCGCGCTGGGCGGAACCTGTCCGTTACCGGCCTCATCGGGTAACACCAGCCGGCACCGCCTCAACCGCGGCGGCGACCGACGCCTCAACCGCGCCATCCACACCATCGCCATCGTGCGCATGAACTACGACGCCCGCACCAAGGCGTACGTGGCCAAACGAACCGCGGAGGGCCGCAGCAAGAAGGAGATCATCCGCAGCTTGAAGCGCTACATCAGCCGCGAACTCTACTAGACCCTGAGTCGCATAAGCACTTGACAGATATGGAAGCATCCTGGGCCGATGCCATTCAGGACAACACCTGGAGGCCGCGATGCCGTCGCTACAGATCGGAACCAGTACATCCCAGGGTCGGCATGCACGCTCAAACGAACACCCTTGTGAACGCTGAAGCCAGTATCGGCCGTGGAATCGACGCGCGCGTTCCCGTCGAGTTCGACCGGTCACGCTCGGGGCACAGAGTGGCTGCGTCGTCGTTACAGTGACGCCACAAGCGTGCTCACCGCCCTGGAGTGAACGAACTCATACGGAGTCACGCTTCGCTTTGCTGTGACGGGTGGCGGCTGTCGTGTCGTGGATGCCCCGAAGCCGGCTCGCTCGCTGCGGCGACACAAGGGCAAGGCCGATCAGCTCGACCCGGTCCGCGCCGCTCATGCCGTTCGGCGCATCGGTTCCGAGCAACTGTCCGAAGCGAACGCCAATCCAACCTCGCTGGCCTTGCGGATCGTGCTGGACGCGCGCCAGGCCGTGAGGCGCGATCGTACGGCCTCCATCAACCTGCTCACGGTGCGGACACGCGCGCTGCCGTCGAGACCCTCCCGTCCTGCATTCGCGGCGAAGTGGACGCTACTGGCATGCATGAGATCCAATCCGGCGCCTTCGGACGGGATATCGTTTTGGCCGGAAGCCCTGCCACCGAGCCACAAGCCGCGGAGCGGTAGGCCTCGTCGATCCGCCACTCCGTCGTACCAGTTACATATCGCTTCACTATGCTTGTCCGACTTCAGGCGCTTCTGCGCCCTCGCCTTCGGCTGCGGACGTTCACTGCTCCTCCCGGAATCGCCGTTGAGCACGTCGAAACCACGGCTCCAGTGAGAACTTGGAAGTGCAAGAACCTCTGACGCCAGAGTGCGCTCCTCTAACCGACCTCCACTACGCTCATCATGCCGAAGTCCTCGTGCTCGACAATGTGGCAGTGGAGCACCGTCTTGCCCGGATGGTCCTGGAAACGCACGAGGAGCTCGCGCGTGCCGCGCGCCGGGACATTGACCACGTCTTTCCACATGGTCTGCGCCGTGCCGTCCTGCGAGAGCACCTGGAAGGGGTGGATGTGTAGATGCATGGGGTGGTCCATGCCTGTCTCGTTGACGAGTTCCCAGTGTTCGACGGTCCCCAGTGCAGGTGCGAAGTCGACCCGCTCCGGGTCGAACTTTCGGCCGTCAATGAAGAACTCGATGTTGGCCATATCCTCGCTCAGAACGATACGCCGGTGCCTGACCGCGTCCGCCGGGTCGAGCGGCCGGACGTCGGCCAGCTTCTCCGGCGCCTGGAACCTGCCTGCGCGCCGCACGGCCAGGCTCAGCAGCGGCGTCGCCACCTGCACCCCCGTCCCCATGCCCATACCCTGCATGGCCATCCCTTGCATGCCACCAGGTTCTCGATCCTCTCCCTTGTTCCCCATGGGCCCACTCATTGCGCCCATGTCGTGCCCCGGCATGGCGGTCGTCGCTCCAGACTCGCCGCCGATGCCGCCCATGTCCGGCTGATCCTCTGGTGCCCGGTCGTAGGGCATGGTGAGGAGTTCGAAGCTGCCGGCCCTGGAAAAGTCGGCTACCACCTCGTAACGCTCCCCCGGTGCGAGCAGCAAGTCCTCCACCTGCAATGGCCGGGCGACGAAACCGGCGTCGCTGGCAATCACAGTGAGTCGGGACCCTGGCAGCCGCAATCGGTGGTAGCGGGCGTTGGATGCGTTCAGCAACCGAAACCGTACCGCCCCGCCAGACACGGTCAGCTCTGGCAACTCGGCGCCGTTAACGGTCAGTAGGCTACCTTCCCGGCCCATGGCGAAATCCATCATGTTGTGCGGGGCAACGACACCACCGGCGTTGAACTCGATGTCCTTCAGGACCAGCAGCTGCTCCTGCAACCCGCTGAACACTCCGTCCAATGGCCCTTCTACCACGATCGCTCCCGCCAGCCCCCTGTAGAGCTGTGAGGCCACCGTCCCGTGATGGTGAGGGTGATACCAGTACGTTCCGGCCGAACCCGTAGGGATCGTGAACTCATAGAATCCAGCGTCCCCCGGCATGATCTCGCGGAACACGTTGTCGCCGTTGCCTGTCGGTGGTATGTGCAGCCCGTGGAAGTGAAGATTGGTAACCTCGGGGAGACGGTTGTCCAAGCGGAGCCGTACCGAGTCGCCTTCCTTGACCCTGAGCGTGGGCCCGGGAAAGGCCCCGTTGTAGGTCCACAGCCTGGCAGGCCTTCCAGCAACGTCAACTTGGCTCTCCGAAGCCGCCAGCTCAATGCTCACCGTACTGCCCAACCGTTCCCCCAACTCCGGCGGCGTCGGGAACGAGACGCCCTGGGCCAAGACCCGCGGCTCCAGCATGGGGAAGAGTCGTGGCCCGGCAACGCTCGCCAACACGCCCATGCCGGCAAGCCTCAGGAACCGCCTACGCGAAGTCCTCACGCGAACCTCCTAGGAGCAGCACCGTAACCACCATCTGTAAGGCCAACGTAAAGTTGCGAGGGCGAAGCTCGCGCGGAAGAACCATCTGGGCCGCTGGGCCCGACCGGACCTTCCATGCCCGCGAGGGCACCACGATCTCATCATCGCCGGCACCTTCGGGTTCGGCAAGACGTACGTCGCGAGCGCCCTGGCGCAGAGAGCGCGCCGTGCGGTCTGCGACGCCCGCTACCGGCGCCTCCCGCGAACTCTGCGCCACGAGGTTCTGTCCAGGCGTGCCGCCAGGAGGGACAACCGTCGAGATCCGGCGGTTCGCTGACGATCATGAGGTTGCTGCAGACCCGCGCTTGGAAAGTGCGACGAGTGCCCTTCACATTTCGGCCCTATCGCGCACGGGAAGCCGTGGGCCCATCTCGCGGCAGGGCCGTTCGGATCGCGGCCGCGGGCGGGCGGGCGAAACCGTTGACGCTCGCGGCTCGAGTTCCCGGTCTGGGTTCGGGGTGAGTTCTGGGCAGCCAGGTGCGCCGCGTCGGGCGCTGTCGGTACTACCGTCGAGGTGCGTATCGAGTGAGTCTCGGTGCCGAACTAGAGGGCGTCGAGCCGTCGGTCGCAGCATCGGTGGGGTACACGCCGCCAGCGTCGCACACCGGCTCAAGATGCGCCTTTGCCCATACCAGTCGTTCCTCGAGTTCGTCCTCGAGTGCTCGAAGTTGCCGCACGCGCTCTCGAACTGCAGGGAGGTGCTTCCGTAAGCGCTCCCGATTGTACTTGCAGGGTTGCAGTCCGACAGTGCGCACCGCGAGGACCTCACGGATTCCGTCCAGCGATAGCCCGAGCGCCTGCACCTGTCGCAGGAGTCGCACCCGCTCGACCATGGTGTCCGGGAACACGCGGTATCCTCCGTCAGTGCGCTGCGCCTCGAGCGGGCCCTCGTCCTGCCAGTAACGCAGAGTCCGCACGCGCTCCTTCGTCGCGTCCGCCAACTGCCCGATCCGCATCATGGCTCCATGTTGCGACAGGACGCTTGCCCGCCTAACATCAACCGGAGCCGGCCATGCTCACACCATGTAGACGACATCCGATGCCGCCGCCGGATGCACCAGCACGCTCGTCTTCATCTCCCGGGCAGTGAGGCCGTGCCGGATGGCGAGTGCATACACGTCGATTACCTCGGCGGCGTTCCCGCCCAGCAGGTGGGCGCCCATAATGCGCCCCGAGCCGCTCTCGCTCAGCACCTTGTACGCAGCGTGCTCCTCCCGCGTGCGTCTCGCGGTGAACCTCCCGCTGGTACGCTGCATGTTCACCTCGAAGTCCAGCCCCTGTGCGTGCGCTTCCTCTTCGGTGAGACCGGCGCGGGCGAGCGCGGGCACGGTGAATGCGACACTCGGCGTGCCGGTGTAGTCCGGGGTCTCGTGGTTACCGTGGAGGAGGTAGCTGGTGGCGATCAGCCCCTCGTGCACCGCCACGGGCTTGAGAGGCCACCCTCGGGTGTTGGCTGCGTCGCCGGCTGCGTATACGCGGGGGTTGCTGGTGCTCTGCAGGTACTCGTTCACATGCACGCCTCGCGCTGGATCGAACTCGACCTCGCCGACAGCCAGGTCGACCGCCCCGATCTCGGGCGCGCGGCCAGCGCCGTGCACCACCAGGTTCGCCTCGAGCTCTTCCCCGCGGCCGGAGCGAGCCGCCAGATGACTGTCGCGGCGCTCAATCGACGTGATCTCGGTCTCGGTGCGCACCCGGATGCCGGCTTCTTCGGAGGCCGCCTCGAGCTCAAACACCAGATCTGGATCAAACGCGTTCATGGGAAGCTTGCCCCGCTCAGCGATGGTGACGCTGGCGCCGGCACGGGCGGCAATGTGTGCGAACTCGAAGGACACGTACCCGCCGCCGATGAACAGGATGCGTCTCGGCAAAGCGTCGAGGTCCAGGAAATCGGTGCTGGTAGCGAGCAACTCCTCGCAGGGAATCCCGACGGCGCGAGGCTCTGCACCAGCCGCGATCAAGGAGCGATTTGACGTGAGCTCGTCCGTACCCACCCGTTTGGTGGTGGGGCTCGTGAAGCGGGTGCTACAAGTGCAGCGGAGCTACTCCAAGCCCGTCGAGCCCCTTTTCGAGGCGCTGCGGGACGGGCTCCGTGAAGGTGCGTTGGAACGCCATCAGCTTCGTTCAGTCGAGGCGCGCCTCTCCGGCATTGCCGTGTCCATGCATCCGGCGCTGCCAATCCTCCAGGTCGGCGGCCCCTGCCAGCACCTTCTTGGGGTCACAGCCGCGCAGCGCGCAGGTGCCGCCGTATGGGCGGTGGTCTACGATGGCGACGCGCTTCCCGGCGGCGGCAGCCTTGCGGGCAGCCCCTAGACCGGCCATGCCGGCCCCGATCACGACGAGGTCGAGTTCATGCGTGTTCATGCGAACCCCTTCCCGTTCTTCATGCTCGCAACGCGCAGCTGCCCTTGGATGACCGCCCGAGGAAACTGGCCCTTCGCCGCGTTGCTCTCGTTGCGACGGCAGGACGTCACCGTGGGCCCCTCGTACCAATCAAGGTCACGCCCGTCGAGGCGAAGGGTAGGGAACCCGGCGACAGCGATACGTTCGCGCTCCGGCAGGCTGCCGACGTCGCGCAGCCGAACCGTTGCATTGGCCCTGGTCGCATCGAAGGCGTGGCCGAGTTCGATCCAGGTGGGGCGAGCGTCGCAATACAGCGGTTCCACAGTGACCATGCCTTGACCGTAGACCCTCCACTGAGGTAGAGAGTCAGGAGAGAGCCAAGTCAGGGCATCTCCGGCACAGGTGGTCGCCTGGCACGTCGACCGCTCGAGTGACGCTCGCGTAGGGGTGCGGTGAGTCCGGAGTTCTGGGACGGAGCGCGTCGGCGCCAAGGCGCCCGTCGCCGTCGCGTCCGCAGCGACGGGCGCCGTTCGCAGAGCAGGCTCAGCGCGCGGCGGATCTCGCGGTTGGCGTTCGCGGACCGATGGCGATCTCGTGTGGTTCGAGGCCGACGGGGATGGTGGCAACCACGTCGCGGCGGGCACGATCGAAGACCATGATCTCGTTAGCCCGCGCATTGCTCACGACTGCCCGGTCGCCATCGGGTGTGAAGGTGACGTGGTTGGCGTAGGCGCCTGCTGGCATGCGGGCCAGCAGTTCGAGCGTGGTCGTGTCGAGGACGACGATGTCGTTGCTGATGCGGTTGGTGATCCACGCCTCGCGCCCGTCGGGCGTGATCGCGACGCCGTGGGTGCCTTCTCCGACACGCACAGTGGCGATCACCGAGAGGCTGTTGGTATCGACAACGGACACGTCGCTGGAGTTCCAGTTCGCGACGAAGAGGCGTTGACCATCCGGCGTGACGCGACTCTCGTTCGGCCCGTCTCCCACGGGAACAACGGCGATCGCGCGGAGCGTGTCGATAGCCAGAACCGAGACCGTGTCGGTGCCGAGATTGGCTACGTACAGCCGGTTGCCGTCGGGCGACGCGTCGATGTGCCCCACGGGGTTGAGGCCAGGGCCCGCGTGGAGAAGGTCACCTGTGCTGGTGTCGAGCCGCACGATGTGTGCCTCCTCGGCAGTGCCGCCCGCCCCGACGAAGACGTAGCGTCCATCGGGAGTCCGGTCGATGCCGTGGGCGTTCGCCCGCGCATCGTAACGGGCGAACTCACGGCCATCGAAGGGATCGAGCACGACGAGGACACCCTCCTCACCGCTCCCGGCGTAGAGTGCTCCGGGTTCGAGGGCCAGACCGTGCGAGGCCTCGTCGCCGATGCGCCATCGGGCGACCTCCTCGTACGTGCCGAGGTCGACGACGGAGATGGTGCCGTCGCCCGCGTTCGCAACGTAGGCCAGTAGCGGGGCGGTCGTGGTGGCGTCTAGCGCCTGCGACGCGTCAAGCGACGCAGGATCGAGGAGGAAGGCGACGCTTCGCTCGGGGACGCCCGCGAGATCGTGGATGGTGAGCGTTACACTGAGTGCTTCACCGGCGGGGGCACCCGCTAGGAGCGCGGCGAACGCCGGAGTGTCGGTCCGAAGCGTGAGGCGCCCGGTAGGATGGTGGGCGCTGTCGGACATGCTTTCGAACGCGAAGCCTTCGGTCACGGTCGCGCCATCAGGGCCGTGGAGGCGTGCGCGGTCTTCGAGGGCTAGAGGGCGTAGGTCGCCACTGTGCGTCTCGAAGTAGACATTCCACGCGAGCAACCCCTGATCGATGGTCGTCGTGAGATCCACCATGGTGACCTCGACGAGAACTCCGTTCTGGAAATCGCTCCGAACCTGGGACGGACCTGGCTCGGCGCGCGCAGCGGCGAAGAAGAGCGCGGCGAAGACGAGGAGCGTTGAGTACCTCATGTTGCCTCCCGGCACGCACTCTCCCAGGGCGACCGGGATGCGGCCTATCGCGATCCTCCAACTCGAGTGTTTCGGTCGGTTAAGGCTTGCGTAAACGGTTGTCGGGTGGCACCAGGATCACGAGTGGGGAGGCGTTACCGTGTGCGGCTGCCCCCAATCGGCTGACGCGCAATGGGCGGTTCCTGCATCGCGACCACGCGCACGACAGCGCGACGGTCAGTTGTGGCGGTCTACGCCTTCAAACGCGTCGAGGAAGGCGCGCATGGCGTCCGGCTGCAGCTCGTCGAAGCGCTGGAGGCGCTGCCAGGCCGTCGCTGCGTACGGTGTTGGCATGCCTTCGCGGGGCGCGATCACGACATCTCGGTACCCGCGTGCAACCTGCTGGAGAGCATCGATGTGGTCGCGGTTCTGCTCCGGACTGCCGATTGCGTACCAAAGTACGACGCCGCCGTCTTCCAGGTTGTGCAGCAGTAGCTCGTCGGGTACGACGTAGTCGTACGCTCCCCAGTTCACGATCGATCCCACGTGCCAGCCGGACGTCGGCGGGTCGCTGTTGTAGTCGGGGTGGGCGACGCCGACGTCTGCGATGTGCTGGTTGCCTTGGCTCCCGAAGGCCTCACCGGGAAGCGAAGAGCGTTGGGCGACGCGAACGCCTGCCAGGGCGAGGATCGCGGTGCCCGCTGCGGCGAGAACACATGTCGTGGTCGTCGGGCGTTTGGTGCGCCCTTTCCTTCTTGGCTTGCCCTCGTTGCGTCGTGCCTTCGCCATGGTGCTTGCCTCCTTGGGCTGTTTTGGAGCTACGGTTCGTACCGGCTGGTCTTGCCAGTCAGCCCGGCGGCCGGCCAGAAGATTGGTTGGATCGGCGTGGCGCCGGGTTCGGCCTAGACATAGGTGTCTGTCGGCATGCGATCGACCCGGATCGCGTGTTCCCGAGTGGTCGTGGCGCGCCCTGATGAAGCTTTGGCGCCCGGATCGGACTCGTCCAGTCCCACCGTCAACGCCACAAGGACGGCCTCGGTACGTCGGCGTGCGCCCAGCGTGGCGTATATGGCGGTCAGATGGTTCCTCACGGTCTTCTCGCTGACGCCGATCGCGTCTGCGATGGCTGCGTTGCTCATGCCGCGACAAAGATGTACTAGGATCTGCCGCTGCCGGGGGCTCAGTGACGGCGCGGTGGGTCCGGCCGGCATTCGCTTCTCGGCCTCGTGACGGGCGTGCGCCGCAAGCCACAGCTCCCAGGGAACTCGTCTAGGTGAGGTCATGGCCCGGCGACACCAACGCTGCAGGTCGGTCGCGGCCGCTTCCAGCGGTATGGCGAAGGCGGCGCCCGCGTCGTACGCTTCGCGCAAGACCGTCGGCCGGGCCCCGCGCGTCGCGAGCACAATCGTCGTCGACGGGCACATGGCTCCTATGCTGCGCACCAGGTCGATCGTGGCCGCTGGCCGCGCCGTGTTCAACGTCAGGATCAAGAGTGCTGGCCGCAATTGAAGGCACAGCGCCAACGCGTCTTCGGGACTGGCTGCGGGTGTCGCCGAGACCGCAGCGCGCGCGTCCACCATTGCCGCGGCGAGCGCCTGCCCCACCAGACGTTCGCTGGCGAACACCACCGCTGCGTCGGTCCTCTCGACATGCGCCGTCGGCGGTCGCGGCACGCCGTTGAGCGGGTTCTTTCTGGTTCGGCGTCGCGCAACTGCCATCCCGACGGTAACTGGAACAGACACCCTGAGACCGTATCGCCAGCGTGTTAAGGGCGCATAAGGGCGGGCTCGTTCCGGCAGCGTCTCGTCTCGGTCGCGTCTCGACCTTAATACCGCACGACCTTCACACGACGTGAACGCTGCTGTGATGCTCGCTGCGTACGGTATGGGCGACGCGGAGCCCAGCAGTGCGACCGGCCGAGCGCGGCAGTGGGGTGGTGGACTTGTCCTCCTGCATCAAGGCAGTACGCACGGCTCATGGCTCGGAAGGAGGAGATGGATGCGCATCCTCGGGATTCACGTCGACCTGGCCCTCGTGATCGTGGCGGTGATCGTTGTCGCAGGCTGGTTGGTCACGACTGCGCCAGTGGCGCTGATGTTGGTCGCAGCGATTCTGGTGCTGGCGTGCCCGCTCGTCATGCTGTGGCTCATGCGCAGTCTCCGTCACGTGTCAGCGGATCGCTCGGCGCAGGAACCGGACCGCTTGGATGGCAAGGGGACGCGCTACCGGGCTGTCGGCGACACCGACGTCGGCCAGGGCTACCGGATCGCGGTCCTGGAGCGTCGGCAGGAGGAACTCGAACGTTGCCTCACCGAGCTCCCCGGACGCGGAAAGCGGTATCCGCACCGCACTTGAGCGGGCCTTCGACAGCGTCGTGCGCCGCCGCGGCCGATCTCGTGGTCCGGAAGTGGTCGTTACCATCGCCGTGCAGGCGCGGTGCCCGGTCCAAGGCGGCGGACGCGGCTATTTCGCACCACGACGTCGACAACGATCTCGGGGGCAACACACACGCTTTATCGCGGCTTGATGGCTAGAACCCATCCTTGGGCGCAGGGGCGCAGTTACACCAGTGCAGCTGGCCCCGACGTTCGAAGCGGCCCGGGCGTATGCCCGACCCGCTCAGGAAGGGAGTCGTGGAATGTACGAATGCGGTTTCGTAGCCGGCGGATGGGGGTGGCTCGGGACGGTGCTCTGGTGGGGACTCGTCGTCCTGGCAGTCGTCTGGTTCGCCCGTGAGGTCGGCGTCGGCCGCGGTCCAAAGCGGAGCGCGCACGAGACGGACGGCGACCCGGCCGTACGGGTCCTGCGTGAACGGTACGCCCGGAGCGAAATCGACACGGAGGAATTCGGTCGGCGCCTGGCGGGCCTCGGTCGAGGCTAGGCGCGCTCGTCGAGAAAGGTCGGAGACATGAACTTGGGTCAGATGCGTGGCACGGTCGTGGTCGCCGCAATGATGTTGGGCGTGGTAGGCATCGTGTGGGCGCAGGGGGGCGGGTCCGGGTCGACGCAAGCCTTGTGGTGGCCCACGGGGAGCGGCTGGACCGGGAAGGGTGCTTTGCTCGGGCATCACGGTTTCGCGATGGGTGGCCATGGACCCGGGATGTTCGCGCCGTTCGCCCCCGGCCGCGGAGCATACGGCTCGGGGATGATCGGTGGCGGCATGATGGGCCCGGGGATGATGGGTGGGGCCGTGATGGGCGGAACGGTGGGACCGGTTCCTCCCGACGCGAAACCCCTCGCCGACAACGACATCGTGGCACGCTTCCAGGCGGTGCTGCCGCAGTTCCCTGTTGGAGCGCGCATCGATGACGTCATGTTCTTCACCAACAACGCCTACGCTCAGGTCGTCGACGCGGAAGGGAACGGCTTGGCAGAGCTTATCGCCGACCGGTTCACGGGCGCGTTGTTCCCTGAACCGGGGCCGAACATGATGTGGAACGCCACCGGGTCGGGGATGGGTTCCGCTTACGGCGGTCCGATGGGCGCCTGGGGCCGGAACCCGGCCAGCGCGGCCGCTGGGGGCATGATGGGATGGGACGGTGCCGGGCGCGGGATCGCTGGCGGCGCCGCTGAGCAGTCGAGCTATGACCAGCAGCAGGCGCGCGAACTCGCCAACCGGTTCCTCGAGGGGTACGCCCCAGGGGCCACGGTGTTGCAGTCGCAAACGTTCCCCGGCTACTTCACCTTCGATTACGGCATCGGGACCGTCCAGGGGATGCTCAGCGTCAACGACTTCACGGGCGCCGTCTGGCCGCACAGCTGGCACGGCACGTTCGTGGGCGGCATGGAGCCCTGACGACCGGCTTGCGGTCGTGGCGCCGTACGCCGGGCCACGTTTGAAGGGGGCAGGACTCGGAGGCGGGTCCTGCCCCTCCACGGTTTCCGCAGCCCCGAATGCGCGCGGGCGGCATCCGGCACGAGTCGCCCGACCGCTTGACGGGATGGCGAGGTCGTTACGCAGGCTTAACGTACTGTCGCTAGGGTTGCGGCCGTGATCTCGAGACTTACAAGCACGAGTACGACTGCGCAATACGGGGGCCCTTCGCGCGAGAGACGTGCCCCTTGAGGCGCGTGTTGGTCGTCGTGGCGGTCGCGGGAGCCCTCGCCACGCTGTTCGCGTTCGGATTGCGGCCCAGGGATCCTCGTGCCGTCGAAGGGCGTATCGGGCGGCAGATGCCGGACTTCGTGGCGCCGGTGCTGCCGCGCTACGTCGATGAATACGGCGCCGAGCTGCGGTTGTCGGAGTTCTTGAACCGCGGGCAGCCCGTCGTCGTGAACGTGTGGGCGTCGTGGTGCAAGCCTGCCTGCTGGAACGAGGCCCCCCGCTGGAAGGCAGCGTGGGAGCGCTACCAGGGTCGTGCAATGATCATCGGCATCAACTTCCAGGACAAGAACTCGGACGCCGAGGCGTTCGTGGCGCACTTCGACAAACGGTTCCCCTCGGTCGCCGATCCCAAGGGGCGCATCGGCATCGATTGGGGCGTGTTTGGCGTGCCCGAGACGTACTTCCTGCGTCCGGACGGGACGCTAGCCTACAAGTTCAGCGGGGAGATCGGTAGCGATGAGATCGCACGGCAGATCGAGGCGTTACTGCCGTGACGGTATGGCTCGTGGGTCGGGCAAGGCGGGTGTGGAAAGCGCTAATCGGGTGGGAATCCGTAGGTTCCCTGCTAGCGCACGGTGCGCCCCCGTTCCGCTTCCTGTCGCCTGCCATCGCGTGTATCGGCGCCAGTAGGGCCGCGTCGATCGACGGGACGTACGAGCAGGCAGCGAACGGCGCGACACGTTGAACGCGAGACGCTGGTCGGTCGTGGCGCTGTGGTTGCTGGCGGTAGGGGCGCTCGTCGCGTCGGGATGGTCCCATCTGAGGCCGAGTGTCGCGGCGCGAACGCGCGCCACCGACATCGCGGACCTGAAGGCCCCGGACATGGGCGGGGAGGCATTCCCAGCGGGCCTCGCCTTGCCCATGCTGGCGCCGTACCGCGCTGCGTGGGGTGAGCGACTCGAGTTCGACGCCTACCGCGGCAGCCTTCCCATGGTCGTCGACGTGTGGGCGAGTTGGTGCCCGCCGTGCGTGCGCGAGGCGCCGCTGCTGGAGGCCGCATGGCTGCGCCTCTCGAATCGGGTTCAGTTCGTGGGGGTGAACTACCGCGACCAACGCGCCGACGCGCTCGCATTCCTAGACGAGTACGCGCTGACGTTCCCAAGCGGCGAAGACGCTGCGGGCTCGACGACCGACGAGCTTCGCATCTTCGGCTTGCCGACGACGCTTTTCATCGACGCTTCGGATCGCATCGTAGGACAGAAGATCGGGGAGCTCGACGAAGCCACGCTGGACCGCCTGACGGGGCGTGCCATAGGCGGTTCGCGCGGCAAGGATGCGGCGCCCTGAGCGCCCCGGCCGCCAGCCCCCTCGGAGCACCCGAGCCGTTCGCCGAGGCAGCTGTGAACGACGCCGACTCGCGCCGCGGTGTCAGCGGGAACGCAGCCTTGGCATGAGCGTCTCCTCGAGGGATCGGCCGATCAAGACGAAGGCGAGCACTGTGAGTGAGATGAGCAGGCCGGGTGGGATCACCCACCAAGGCCAGGCACCGTTCAGGAAGGCGCCACGCGCCTGGGCGTAGAAAAGGATCGTCCCCCAGGACTTCTGGATTGGGTCGCCCAGCCCGAGGAACGCCAGGCTGGCCTCGGTCAGGATCGAGCTGGAGGTCGCCAGGATGAACTGCGAGAGCGCCAGCGGGAGCACGCCAGGCAGCACGTGACGAGTCAGGATGTGCCAGAACGTCCCGCCTAGGGCCTGCGCAGCCTCCACGAACGCCAGGTTCCGAGTCGACAGTCCCTGGCTCCGCACCACCCGGGCCGGCCGCGCCCAGATCACCAGTGCGATGACCAGCGCCGTGTTCCACAGGCTGGGTCCGAGGAACGCCGCCAAGACGATGGCCAGCGGCAGGAACGGGATGGTGAGCACGATGTCGGTGATCCTCATGAGGACCGTGTCGACCCACCCGCCCGCCAGGCTCGCGACGACACCGACACTGGTACCTACCGTGATCGCCGTACTTGCGGCGATGAGCCCGATGAGCAGGGACACGCGCGTGCCCCACAAGACCTCCGAGAAGATGTCCTGACCGATGTCGTTGGTTCCTAGCCAATGCTCTGCCGAAGGCGCCGCGAACGGCCGGCCACTGACCTGGCGTGGGTCATAGGGCGCCACAGCAGGACCGAAGAGGGCCACCAGCACGATGACGGTGAGCAGCAAGGTGCCGAGGATCGCTGTCGGTGTGCCGAAGAGTACCCTGCGCACAGCACGTTGGTCGCGGCTCACGGGCCGCTCCGTCGGACCCGTGGGTCCAGAAGTGGGTACGCTGCGTCCGACAGCATATTCGCCGCGATCACGCTGACGGTGAGGACGAGGAACGCGCCCTGCAACACGGGGTAGTCGCGGTTCAAAACGGACTGGTACAGCAACGTACCGACGCCTGGGTACGAGAACACGGTTTCGATGACGGTGGAGCCGCCTACCAAGAGGCCAAGGTTCAGGAACATCACCGTCGATACCGGTAGCAACGCGTTCCGGACCGTGTGCTTGAGGAGAACGCGCCGCTCCGCGACGCCCTTGGAGCGCGCGGTACGGATGTAGTCTTGTCCCAGCACGTCGAGCATGGCGTAGCGCATCACGAGGAATGTCCCCGACAGCGTGGCCAGGGTGAGCGTCGTGGCAGGAAGCACGAGGTGCTGCATGATGTCCGCCATGTAGGGCCAGCCGCTCTTCGGGCCCCACGGGTGGATCGCCCCGAAGATGGGGAACCAGCGCAGCTCCACGGCGAACACCGCGATGAGCATCATGCCGAGCCAGAAGGTGGGCAGTGAATCGACCAGGATCGCGGCCACCAAGGAGCCGGTGTCGAGCGCCGACCCCCGGCGCCACGAAGCGAGGGCCCCCACCGCGATGCCGAAGACGCTGGCGACCAGTAGGCTAGACCCGACCAGCAGGAGCGTCCATGGCAGGCGGTCCAGGAGGGTTGCCACCACCGGTCTGCCGGCCTGGTAGCTGAAGCCCCAGTCGCCGCTCACGACCGAGGTGAGGTAACGGAAATACTGCTGCCACAGCGGCGCGTCGAGACCGTACCGAGCGCGCACCTCGGCGAGTTGCTCGCTGCTGAGCTGGCCCACCTCCTCCCCGGCGAGGAACGGCAACGGGCTGCCGGGCATGGCGCGTGGCAGGAAGAAGTTTAGCGTGAGTGCGGCCAGGAGGACGAGCAGGTACTGGCCGTAGCGCGCGACATACCAGCGCATGTCAGAGGTCAACCATGGGTGTCGGGAACGGGCTCCTTGGCCCTGGGGTGACGATGCGGGGCGGCGGCCACTCGTCCCGCCGCCCCGCCGTCAGGGACGTTACCTGCTCACGAACGAGTTCTTGTTGATGATTCCTTGACCAGCCATGAAGGTCCAATCATCGAAGGCGGCGGGCCGGTAGGCGAACATCCCCTGCTCGTAGAACAGCGTGATCAGCGGCAGGTCTTTTGCCATGATCGCCTGCAGGTCGAAGATCAGCGCCTTGCGTGCCTCGTCTTCGGTGGTGACGGCTGCCTCCTCGACCAGCCGATCGGCCTCCGGGTTTCCGTAGCCCGACAGGTTGAGGTTGCCGATTGCGGGATCGGAATGCAGCAGCGAGCTTAGCCGTGCCTGGGCGGCCACAGGTGCGCTCCAGCCGAACATCGACATCTGGTAGCTGCGCCCCTGCGACACGTCGAAACCGGGCCACACGCGCTCGACGAGTGCCTCTCGCTCCATGGTCCGGATGGTGATGTCGAACCCGGCCGCCCGCAGATCCTGAGAGACGAGCTCCGCGGCGCGCAACCGGATGGGATTGTCGGAGTACGTGAGGAACTCGAAGGAGAGCTCGTTGCCGTCACCGTCGACGTACACGCCGGCGGCGTTACGGGCGAAGCCAAGCTGCTCGAGCTGCTCCTGGGCAGCCTCGGGCGTCAGGCGCTCGTACTCCTGCGTCGCGGGGTTGGCCATGGGCGATGCGGGTGGAAGGAATCCGGGCGGGCCGGACGTGCCGAAACCGAGGAGGAGCACGTCGATGAGCCGGCCATAGTCGATCGCGCCGGCCATGACCCGCCGCACGCCAGGGTTGGCGAGCGCGCCCTGGGTGACGTCCATGATCACGATGGTGGAGGCGAAACCAGGGCCCTGCGCGACGCGGATGTCGTCGCGCGCGGCGAATCGGTCGACGAGTTCGGGCGACACGTTCCGTACGGCGACGTCGATCTCACCGGCCAGCAGTGCTTGGAATGTCGCCGTTTGGTCGCGGATCACCGGGGCGATGATGGTGTCCAACGCCGGCGGTGGTCCCCAGAAGTTGGGATTCTCCTCGAGGCGATAGTACTGGTCGGGGCGATACTCGGCCAACACGTAGGGTCCGCTGCCCATGGGCTGCTCCATCGAGTCCGGCGCTGTCACGCTCGACCACACGTGCTCCGGAAGGATGGGCACGTCGGTCAACGAGTTCGCCAAGAAGGTGGCGTCGACTGCGTTGAGCATGAGAATCGCGGTGCGCTCGTCGGGCGTGACGACGGTGGCCACCTTGTTCGCGGCAGTGGTGAACCTGCCTAGGAGGTTGTCCGCAAAGTACTGGAAGGTGAAGGCGACGTCAGCGGAGGTCAATGGTTCGCCGTCTTGCCAGTTCAGGCCCTCGTTGAGGGTCACCGTGTACGTTAGGCCGTCGCTGCTGATCTCGGTACTCGAAGCGAGCCACGGCTGTGGTTCCAGACTGGCGTCCATGAGGTAGAGCGTGTCGTAGATGAGCGTCATCAGCTCGTAGCCCGGGTAGCCCGTCTGGTAGGTGTACGGGGTCAGGGTGCCCTCGTCCTGGGTGATTGCCATCCGTAGCGTCTTGCCAGTGTGCTCGGCGAGGGCGACCGACGCCACCGCGAGAAGCGACACCACGACGATCCGAAGCCAATGAGTCTTCACGCTCTTCCTCCTCCTAGGGGTAGGAGCGCCGGCAACCAACCAGCGCCGGGCACTACGCTCCGTAGTGTTCGGAGGTGACTATACACGACCGAAGCGGGTCCAGGCCCGGCCGTGCTCCGGCGTGGTAAGACGACAGCATGGCCGAATCCGTGCGCAGTTTCCGCCTGGATGCACGCGGCCTCGAACGTGTGCTCGGGGACCTCGAGGCGGCCATCATGGAGTCGTTGTGGGAGCGCCCGATTCCTGCGACGATCCGTGAGGTCAAAGAGCACCTCTCGACGCAACGTGTGCTGGCGTTCACCACCGTGATGACGGTCATGAACCGACTCGTGGACAAGGGTCTCCTCGTCCGAACGAAGGTAGGACGCCGGCATCTCTACCGCCCGGCGCTCGACCGCGAGGCGTTCCTCACAGACGTGGCGCATGAGATCTCGCGCGGCCTCATGGGAGACATGAGTGAGTTTGCCGTGGCACAGTTCGCTGCGGCCGTCGCGGAGGCGGATCCCGCCAAGCTCGACGAGCTGGAGCGGCTCGTTGCCGACTGGAAAGCAAGGAAGCGCGTGAAGCGATGATCTGGGCGGCGGCCATGGCGTGGCTCTCCGGAGCGCTCGCACCATTCCTCGCGGTGCGCGTCGGCGCCGAGCGCCTCGGTTTCGCGAGTGAGCACTGGTCCGCCCTCATGGCTGCGTGCGTCGAGGCGCTGAGGGCGGGCGAGGCAGGCGCGATCCTGATCTTGGCCTCGCTAGGGGCGCCCACGCTCGTCCTGGGAACGCCGTTGCTGTGGGGAGTCGCGCTCGCCGCGCGTCGTTCGATACGGCTCCGGCGGATGCTTGGACGACGCAGCACGACGCCGCCGCAGCGACTGTTGGCGCTGGCGAGCCGGGCTGGGGTCACGCGCCAACCGATCTTCCTCGACGACGCCAGTGTGTACGCATTCGCGTACGGATGGTGGTTACCGCGTGCGGCCGTGAGCCGCGGGCTGCTCACGGTGCTGACCGACGACGAGGTGGTGGCGGTGCTGAGGCACGAGGCGCATCACGCCCGCAGCGGTGGTCCTGTCCGCCACACCGTGCTAGAAGTACTCGGGCACGCCTTTCGGTACTGGCCACGGGGGCGAGAGCTGGTGGACTCGGCGCGCCTGGAGGAGGAGATTGCCGCCGACCGCGCGGCGTGCAGTGCCGACGGTGGCCCAGCAGCGCTGCTCTCGGCGCTCCTGACGCTGGCCAGGCTTGGTTCTTCACCTCGGATCGGGGCACCAGCCATGTCCAGCTGGCTCGAGGCGCGGGTTCGAGCGGTGTGTGACGGGCCGGGGCCCCGGTCCCGCCCGGGTGCGCGCTGGATGATGGGTGCCTTGGCCGCAGCGGCGTTGCTCTCCGCGCCGCCGCTCGCGCACGCCGTAGAGTGGCGCATGCTCCACCTTCACTACCGCGAGGCCGCTCCGCACGACGCGTCAGCCACGACCTGCTGAGCGACGCTTCTCGCGACGTCGCACCCGCCGGCCCCGGGCATCACAGCGCGCCGACGAGCACACGAGCATGGCAGTGTGGCCGGCGATCTACCCCCGACGCAGCGAACTTCTCGACCGTGACGGCGACCGACGTCACATGCCAGATGGCGCGCTACAACGCGCTTCGCCCCGCGACGTTCGGCCGACGGAACGGGTCTGCCGGCCGCCGGCCTGGTCCTAGTCCGTGAACGCCAGCGCCCGGCGCAGGCGCGGGATCTGTTGGTCGGCGGTGCCGTAGAAGTACGTGTTCTCATCGACGACCGTGATGGGGGCGATGCGTACGCCGTAGCGCAGTCTGGCCTCGTCCGCTACGCCGGGTTGGGTGATGTCCCGCTCCGAGCAGGGGACGCCTTGCTGCTCGAGCCACCTTCGGACGGCGGCGCAATCGGGACAACCGGGACTGGTGAACAGCGTGACCGTGGTGGGGCTCATGATGTTGCTCCCTCTCAGGCGGCGGTGGGCTGGAGTTCGGCCTCGGCGGCACGGCCCGTTGTGCGCCGTTCGAGCATCGGCGCCTGGAACGCCTTGAGGCGCAGTGCGTTGCTCAGTACGAAGATGCTGCTGGCGCCCATCGCGGCGGCTGCCAGGATGGGGGAGAGCAGGATACCGAAGGCCGGGTAGAGCACACCCGCGGCCACGGGGATGAGGATGACGTTGTAGATGAAGGCCCAGAAGAGGTTCTGCTTGATGTTGGTGATGGTCGCCTTGGACAAGGCCAGCGCATTGGGGATTCCCTGCAGGTTGCCGCTCATGAGAATGACATCGGCCGCTTCGATGGCGATGTCGGTGCCGGTGCCGATGGCCACGCCGATGTCGGCTTGGGCGAGTGCGGGGGCGTCGTTGATGCCATCGCCAACGAAGGCTACCTTGCCTCCGCCCCGCTGCAGGCTCTTGACCGCGTCTACCTTGCCGTCGGGAAGAACCTCGGCGAGGACCTGGTCGATGCCGAGGCGCTTGGCGATGGCCTGGGCGGTGCGGCGGTTGTCACCGGTGATCATGGCGACCCCGAGGCCGAGCCTGTGCAGAGCCTGGATGGCTGCGGGGGTGGTGTCCTTGATCGGGTCGGCTACGGCAAGGATGGCGGCGATGCGGCCGTCGATGGCGGCGTAGAGCGGGCTCTTGCCCTCGTCGGCGAGGCGCTCGGCAGTAGTCTGGAAGGCGACGGTGTCGAGCCCGAGCCTGGACATGTAGCGGTCGGCGCCGACTCGAACGTCGTGCCCCTCAACAACGGCGCTGACGCCGAAGCCGGGGTCGGCCTGGAACCCCTCGATGGCGGGCAGTTTGAGGCCGCGCTGGCCGGCTGCCCGGACGATCGCTTGGGCGATGGGGTGCTCGGAGTCGCGTTCGACTGCCGCAACCATCCGCAGCGCGGTTTCCTCGGATATGCCCTCGGTCGTTGTCAGGTCCGTGAGTTCCGGCTTGCCCTTGGTGAGCGTGCCCGTCTTGTCCAGAGCGATGGTGCGCGCCTCCTGCAGCGTCTGCAGGGCGTCGCCGCGACGGAAGAGCACTCCCATCTCGGCACCTTTGCCGGTGCCCACCATGATGCTGGTGGGGGTGGCAAGGCCCATGGCGCATGGGCAAGCGATGATGAGGACGGCGACCGTGTTCACAAGTGCATAGCTCAGTGCCGGTGTGGGCCCGACGAGCATCCAGACGATGAAGGTGATGGCCGCGATGGCCATGACGACCGGGACGAAGTACTGGATGACCTTGTCTGCCAGGGCTTGGATCGGCATCTTGGTGCCTTGGGCGTCTTGAACCATCTTGATGATCTGCGACAGCACCGTGTCGGCGCCGACCTTGGTGGCCTTGAAGCGCAAGCTGCCGTTCTGGTTCACGGTGCCGCCGACGACCTCCAGGCCAGCCTCTTTGGCTACTGGGATGGGCTCGCCGGTGATCATGGACTCGTCGACGAAGCTGCTACCGCTCACGACGGTCCCGTCGACGGGGAGGCGTTCGCCGGGCCGCACGGCGATGAGGTCACCGGGAAGGACCTGATCGATGGGCAGTTCTCGCTCCAGTCCGTCGCGTTCCACGCGGGCCGTCTTGGCCTGGAGACTGAGGAGCTTCTTGATGGCCTCGCTAGTACGGCCCTTGGTCACGGCTTCGAGGTACTTGCCGAGAAGGATGAGCGCGATGATCGCTGCGGAGGCTTCGTAGTAGACGTGGACCGTACCCACGGGCAGGATCTGCGGTAGGAAGGTCGCGACCACCGAGTAGCCGTAGGCGGCGGAGGTGCCGATCATGACGAGAGCGTTCATGTCGGGGCTGCCGTGGCGCAGGCTCGCCCAGCCCGTCCGGTAGAAGCGCGCCGCCGGCCCGAACTGGACGATGCTGCCCAGAACGAAGGAAACCAGGAAGATGAGCTGCTCGCCCAGGGCCTGCTCGATGCTCCTTTGCAGGCCAGGCAGGAACATGGGGATCATCACGAACAGCACGAGTGGCGTTGCGAACGTGCTGGCGATGATGAGGTCACGGCGCAGCCCGGCGACGTGCTTCTCGTGCGCTTCGCGCTCGACGTCGACCGCGTTCTCGCCGACCTGCTCCTCGAGCACGTCATAGCCCGTCTCGCGGACGGTTGCCTTCAATTGCGCAAGCGTGATCGTGTCGGGCAGGTAACGCACGAAGGCGCGCTCGGTAGCGAGGTTGACGCTAGCCATCAACACGCCGTCGCGCTTGGCGAGCGCACGCTCGACTCGGCCCGAGCAACTAGCGCACGTCATTCCGCTGATCCCGAGGCCGGCTTCCGCCGTGATGGGCTCGTATCCGGCTTCGGTGACGGCGGCCAGGACCGCGTCTGCGTCGAGGACGGCCGGGTCGTAGGTGACGCTGGCGCGCTCTGTGGCGAGGTTCACGCTTGCCTCGGTCACGCCGTGCAGCTTTCTCAGAGAGCGCTCGACGCGCTGTACGCAGCTGGCGCACGTCATGCCTTGTACGCCGATCTGGAGAGTGGGCATGGTTCCCCCAAGTCCCTTGTGCCCCACCCCAGGAGGGTTGGCATTACCTTCGCCTATCCTAGCCTCGCCGCGGGCGGTGGTCAACCCAACTGGCGACGTGGACCGACCTGCGACGCCTCCGTGGCCGGGGATCCACGTCGGGCGCCGCGTCTCAGCATGACGAGCGCCAACACGATCAGGATTACACTCGCGAGCTGTGTCAGCGTGAACAGCCCGATACCGGGCGCCGCCGGTCCTTCGGCCAAGTAGACCTCGAGGAACAAGGGGTTGTCGCGGAACGGCTCCTCCACGACGGCTCGGAGAACGGAGTACCACAGCACGAACTGCCAGAAGACGTAGCCGGGCGCGCGCGCCCGACGGAACGCCCAGATGACGACGGGGACGAGCGCGATTCCGATGAACACGCCGTAGAGTTGGGTGAAGTGCACCGGACCGCGCAGCACGGATCCACCCAGGGTCGCGCACTGCTCGAGAGTGACGCCGCTACCGAGGCTGCACGTGCCAGGGTAGTGGGCCCAAAGCCCGGTGCCGAAGATCGCTCTGCCGACGTCGCCCAGGAACGGCGCGCCGGCGTCCGGCCAGGTGAAGCCGACCGGCCAGCCCGTGAGGCGGCCGGTGGTGTCGCTGCCGTTCATGATGTTGCCGAGCCGACCGCCGATGATTCCCAACGCCCCGACCGGTGTCATGACGTCGAGGTATGCCCACATGTTCAGGCCGTGCCGGCGGGCGTACAGCCAGGTGGCGAGCACTACGCCCGCGACCCCGCCGTGGATGCTGATGCCGCCTTGCCATACGGCGAGCGCTTGCAGCGGATCGCCGTCGGGACCGAAGTACGCCGAAGGGCTGGTGAGGACGTAGACGAGGCGTGCACCGATGATGCCGCCCAAGACCAGCCAGAGTGCCATGTCGAGCAGGCGGTCGGGATCGAGGTTTCGCTGGCGCGCCCAGCGCACGGCCCACGACGTTCCGAGGAGGACCCCGGTGGCGATGAGGGCGCCGTACCATCGCACCGCCAGAGGACCGAGCTGAACGAGGATCGGGTCCATCAGGCTCGGTCGCCCACCGTTCGACTCACGCTCGGTACTTGAGGGCTTCCATGAGCTCCTCGACGATCGCGTCGGTGTCGCCGCGTTCGGCCGCCGTGACCACGTGGTCGCGGATGTGCGAACGCAACACGGCCTCGTTGATCCGGCTCAAGGCACCCTGCACGGCCTTAACCTGCTTGAGGACGTCTACACAGTAGACGTTCGGATCCTCGAGCATGCGTAGGATCCCCTCCAGGTGTCCCTTGGCGCTGCGTAGGCGGCCTACGGCTTGTTGCCTGGTGGCGTCGTCGAGGTGCAGGCACGCGGCCCCGACGGCAGCGTTGGCCGTGGGCGCGGCACGGGGTAATACGTCGCTCATCTGGCATCCGCCAGCTGCGCCTCGTAGCCGGCGTCCTCGACGGCTGCGGCGAGCGCATCGAAGGTCGCGTCACCGTGCACGGCGGCCGAGCCGCCCTCAAGGTCGACCAGGGCGTCGGTGACGCCAGGCACGCCCTTGAGCGCCTTCGTGACGGCGTGCTGGCAATGGCCGCAGGTCATCCCGTGGATGGTGAGGTTCGTGGTCATGGTTTCCTCCGCATGATGGTTCCCACCCCAGGTGGGGTGGTGTTGCCAGGATACCCCATCGACACCCCCGTGGGTGCGATCCGCGCTTACGCTAGCGCGAAGAGCCCGACCAACGCCACGAACGCCCCGAGCGCCAGCTTGACGTGGCTGCGGCCACGGAGGTGCAGGCGGCTCAGCCGCTGTAGAACGGGCCTGCTCCCACCGAGCCCGACGAGAAGGAGAAGCGGCAGCACGAACGCGAGGTTGTAGCTCGTCAACAAGCCGTATGCATACGACTTGCTTGCGATGGTCGACAGCAGCGCCGCCACTGCGAGGTACATGGCGCCACCGCACGGGATCGTGCACGTACCGATAAGTACGCCTCCCACGAAGGCCGCGCCGATGCTGGTGCGGCGCCCCCAACGCCTTGCTACGCCGTGGAGAGGCGCGGGCATCGCCAGCCGAATGCCGCTGCCGGGGAACACGACCTCCACCACCATAATGAGGCCGAGGATCACGGCGAACAGCCCCGCGAGTCGCGTGAACACGTGCGTGTTGCCGAACACGCGCAGGCTCGTCACTTCGAGGAAGCCGGCGCCGAGGGCGAAGTACAGCAGGAAGATCCCTGCGATGTAGGATCCTGCCACGAGCCACATGGTCGTGCGGGCCTGCCGAGCATCCCCGCGGCGCGTGGCCGCCTCGGCGGCCGTCAGCAGTGCCCCCACGAACAGCAGCAGGGTGGCGATGGCGCACGGGTTGATACCGTCAGCGAACCCTGCTACCAAGGTCAAGCCGAAGGCAGGCACCGGGTTGGCCAGCAACCAGGCGCCCGTCGGCAAGCCGAACGGTCTGGCGAAAGCAAGGAAGGCTCCGGCCACCAACATCGCGACGATCGCGACGAAGGGGAAGGCCTGACGCAAGCCGCGCACGTCAGCTCACGATCAACTTGCCCTGCATGTAGGGGTTGTCCTTGCCGCCGCAGCAGATGTCGCAGTAGAAGGGATACTCCCCGGGCTCGAGGGCGGCGATGTCGAATGTCAGGGTACCCTCGGGCGGTACCTCCTGAGAGACGCCAAGGGTTGGAACCACGAAGTTGTGCCAGCCGCCGCCGTCGGTGTGGAAGCGGTTGTCGAGGTTGATCATGCGTACCGTGATGGCCCTGCCGGCCTCGGCGCGGATCTCCGCCGGCTGCCAGCCGCCCATGCTGATGGCGAGCGTGGCATCGGGTTCCGCTCCTTCGGCGGTCGCCGCCGCCGTTCGCAGGTAGGGTCGGGCGAACAGCAGCGCGGCGCCCGCGGCGACCACCAGGATGGTCGCGAACGCCACCAACCGCTGGCCTCGAGGGCCGCGAGAGCGCGAGTTGCGGGTCCGGGACTTACGACTGGGGCTGCTGCGTCGAGGCTTCATGGCGTCCTCCAGGTGACGTAGGCTTCGGATCAGCCTACCCCTCATGGGGTGGGGATTCGCAGGGACCTTCGTCCCGTCGGGTGGAAACGAAGGCCCGACCTGGGCTCGCTGTGTGGCGACAAGGTGGTGCGACTGGTATCGGTGGTCATGGCGCCGTTTCCTCGCGGGCGGTACCCGGCAGAGCCCCTACGCGTTGTGCCCCTCGATGAGGCGCAAGATGCCGAAGCGGTCGAGGTGCATGCTGGATACGTCGTCGAATCCGGCCGCCTCGACGTTCTCCTCCGTGCGTCGGTTGACGTTCGCTCCGGTAATGCGGACCGCCACGGGGTTGGCGAGATCGAACAGCGGAGCAAGCCAAGGCGTCGTGGGACGCTGGTGCTCCAGCAGCCGAAGGGTTCCTCCACGCCTGAGAACGCGCCTCGCCTCACAGAGGCCGGCCACCGGGTTCACGACCGAGCAGAACACGAAGCTGGCCACGACGGCGTCGAAGCTCGCGTCGTCGAACGGAAGACGCTGCGCAGAAGCAGCATGGAGCCGGACCTCCCGACCGAGGTCACGTGCGCGTGCCGCGGCACGTTCGAGCATCCTGGTCGAGGGGTCGATGCCGATGAGCTCGATGTCGTCGCGTTCCACTAGGTACATGAGGTTCTTGCCGGTTCCGATACCGAGCTCGAGCACGCGACCATGCACGTCCTCGAAGAGGCGGTGCCGGTGACGCGCCAGCGCTACCCGCTCGACGCCGGCCTCCACCGTGTCGTAGAAGCGTGCGTTGCGATCGTAGATGGCTGTGACGCGCTCCTGGGAGAGCGGTCCTTGCTGGTCCATGGCCGGTCCGTTCGGGTCGCGCACGTGCGATGCGTCGTGCGTCGTCGTCTGGGCGGCCGGAAGCGACCGCCCAGACGTCTCGCCGTCAGTCCTGGCGCGCAAGCTCGCGACGCCGCACGTCGTACTCTTCTTTGTCGATCTCGCCGCGGGCGTAGCGCTCGCGCAGGATCGTCATCGCCGCGTCGTCACCTCGGCGTTGGCCACCGCCCGAGGGCTGGCGTGCATCACGCTCCTTGACGAAGTACCAGACGATGAAGCCGACGACGACGAGCAAGAGCACGGAGCCGAAGCCGCCCATTCCGAATCCCATCATGGCTGACCGTTCCTTCCTCCGCAGGCTATACCCCCTGCGGATATGTTGGAGGATACGCGCGGCACGTCAAGCGCATGCAAAGCCTGCGTAACTGCTGGGAGGGCTGGGCATCGGCGGACGCTGCGCAGGGGCGTTGTGCACGCGGTGCCGGAACAACGGGAGCAGCGTACGGGGATCTCGCGGGACACCGCCCTCGCGGATCTCGAAGTGCACGTGTGGCCCCGTGGAGAGACCGGTAGATTCCACGAGTGCGATCGACTGCCCCTGCTCGACGTACATGCCTGGCGTCACGAGCAAGCAGCCGTTGTGCGCGTAGCGCGTCTCGCTACCGTCGGGGTGGCGGATCTTGATCAGTTTCCCGTAGCTTCCTGCCGTTCCTGCGAACGTGACCGTCCCCGCGCGTGAGGCAAACACCGGTGTGTCGAAGGGAGCGGCGATGTCGATGCCGACGTGGAAGTTGGCCGTTCCCAGTCCCAAGTTTCGAGGTCCGAAGGGCGAGCTGAGGCGCCCGACGACCGGCCACACGAAGTTCCGTTCGGTGGCGCGGACCGCGCGCAAGCGGTTCATGGCCTCCGTCGGTACTACCCCTGGGAGGAACACGAGCATGTCGGAGCGGATGTCGAGTGGCGAACCAAGGCCGTTCGCCCGCACGACGGCTTCCGGCGCGACGCCGTACCGGGTGATCGACTCCAGCAGGTCGGTGGGGCGGGCGATCCGCACGACGAGTCCTGGAGAAGGGGGTACTAGCAGGTCGGTGTCGGGCGAGAGCAGGTCGCGCGAGGGCAGGTCGGGGTTGGCGCCTACCAGGCCTTCGATGGTCATGTTGTGTTGGCCGGCGATCTGCGTCAACGTCTCGCCAAGCCGTACCGTGTGGACGCCGAAGTCCGGTGGGAGCGCCGAAGGGCGCTGGGCGGGGCCGCCGTGGACGTCACCAAGTGGAACGCGGACGACGTCGCCGGCGCGGACGTCGGTACCTGCGAGGCGGTTGCGCTCGAGGATCGCGTCGACGGGCACGTGGTAGCGCTCCGCGATGCCCGAGAGCGTGTCGCCGGTCTGCATGGTAACGAGCGCGTACCCCTGCGCGAGCGTACCGGTCGCTGAGAGGCCGACGAGCACCAGGAGCGCGGTCGCCGCCCACGCGCGGAGCCCCGAGCGACGGCCTTCCCTCACCTCAGGAGCCCCCAAGGGCCTGAACGTAGCGCGTGAGGATATCGATCTCGGCAGGCGTCAGCAGGGCCTGGAAGCCCGGCATGGTGGTGCGACCAAAGCGGATGGCGTCGCGCACGAGAGCCTCGTCGCGCGCCCGACGATTGGACGCAAGGGCGGGCCCGGTGCCACCGATCCCGGCTGGACCGTGGCAGGCCGCGCAATTCACGGCGAAGAGCGTCGCGCCGTCGGGCGAGGGCGCGGGCGTGGCGGATGCCAAAGGTGGGGCAGCGGCGCCATCGGCCTCGGCGCGCGCTTGCGCGATGAGGTCGGGCACCCGGCCGGCCTGCTCGGCGCCACCGACGACGGAAACGTACGTCTCCCACGCGGCGATCGCGCGTTCGAGTTCCCCTAAGGAGCGGTAGGCGTTGCCCAAGAACAGAAGCCGTTCCGGCGACGGGGACGACTCGAGCGCACGGGCCCGCTCGAGGGCGATGACAGCGCTACGCGCGTCCCCTTCCATGAACAACTCGATGCCGATCCGTCCGATCGCCCGTGGATCCTCGATGTCGAGTTCCGTGAGGACCTCGACGTAGAGCCCAGCCGCGCGAGCACGGGCATCGGCTTCCCACAAGGCGTCGGCAAGAGCCATGAGGTTCTCGTAGCTGCGCTCCGATAGGAGGGCGTTGGCCAAGGGAGCGAGATCCTTCGCGAGCCGTACCAGGTCAGCCACTTCACGGTCGGCCTCGCCCGTCGGTGTAGCCAGGTAGTCGCGCCAGGCGGTGGTTGCAGCGTCGTAGCGGCCCAGCACGAAGTAGGCCTGACCCAGACTGTAGAGCGCCTCGGCATCGGCAGGGTCCGCTGCCACGGCTGCCTCCAGTTGCTGGACGGCGCCGGTGAGATTCCCCTCGATCAGTGCGAGAAGTCCGAGCCGACGCTGCGCGCGAGAAGCTTCGGTCGTCCCGAGCGTGAGCGCTCGAGTGTAGGTGTCGCGTGCGGCGCCGATCTCGTCGACGGGTAGTGGGGGTGCGGCGCCCGTCGATGTGGCGGCCTGGAGACGCGCCTGGATGATCTGCCAGTAGGCGTCGCCCAGTCCCGCCAACGTCGTTCCGCTCGGGTTCCGCTCGGCCTCGCGCTCCGCCGCCTTCAGGGCACTTCCTAGCGCGATCTCGCTGGGACGCGCGGTCGTGACGGTAGTGTCCGCGCCCACCCGGGGGAGGGTGTAGGTTCCCACGAGCGCAACGCTAGGCACGGCCAGCAGCAGAAGCAGGACGAGGGCGGGACGGAGAGGCCGCCGCACGCGGCGGCCGGGCGCTTCGTCACCGCCACGGTCGTCGAGTTCGCGCAGTACGACGGCAGCCTTGGCCTCGTAGCGTACACGGAGGGTGTCGCGGCGCGCGGCGGGTAGGTCCGACCGCTCGGCGATCTCGGCGATCGAGCGGTACAGTGTGTCGCGTTCTTCCTCGAGCTCCGTCACGGCGCCGGCCGCCGGCCCAACGGGTGGATCTTCGGCCGGTGAGTCGAGGAACGGCGCCGCAAGCAGGGCAAGCACGAGCAAGGCGAGGACGGTGAGCAGGAGGAGCGCCAGTGTCATTGGCGCTCCTCGCGGCTACGAAGATCCTGGCGTACCCTCGCGAGCGCTGCAGCGTCCACCGAGACCGGTTCTTTGCCGCGGGCGAGCCAGCGCGCGGCGAGGACGCCAAGCGCCGCGAGAAGCGCCACACCAGCTGCGACGGGCACCCACCACACCAACAGGTACACGCCCCGCCGCGGCGGGCGCAACAGGATCCAATCGCCGTAGCGTTGCTGGAAGTACGCCAAGATCTCCGACTTGGTACGGCCCGCGGCCAGCTGCTCGGCGATGATGGACCGCATCTCGATGCTGGTGGTCGCGGCGGATTGCGCCACGGACTCGGAGGTGCACACGGGGCAGCGGAGCTCGGACGCGATCTCGAACACGCGCGGATCGAGCTCGACTTGTGCCATCGCCGCGCTTCCGATCAACGCGACGATGGCCGTCAAGAGCCACCGGGTCGGCGCCGTCACTGGGGCAAGCAGGCCACCACCGCCACGTTCATGCGCCGAAGGACCGAAGAGCGACACGGTCATGTCGGTGTCCCGCTAGGGGAGCGAACGCCCACCGCCATCCGCCTGCGCCCTGGTGAGAGGGAGTAGCCCGTACCGAGCAGCATGACGGCGCCGCCGAGCCAGATCCACGTGATGAGCGGGCTCCGCACTGCCCGCACGACGACGCCTCCGCCTTCGGGATCGATACGCGTGAGGTTGAGGTAGACGTCCTCCCACGCGCGGTACAGCACCCCGGGCGTCGAGACCACCTGCTGAGCGTTACGGAACGTATTCAGGCGGGGCTCGAGCGTAGCAAGGAGGCGGCCCTCTCGTCGCACTTCGACGACCGCCCCCTCGCTCGTTCTGGACGCGGTGGACGTGCTGAACGGGGCTCGAGCGGTGAGCTCGTAGCCTTGGAACGGCACGGGCTGGCCGTAGGGAAGCCGGAGTTGCGTGTCGGTTCGGTAGCCTCCGCTGCCGGCCACGCCCAAGGCGATCACCACGACACCGAAGTGAACGATCATGCTTCCGACACGGCGGCGCTGGTCGAGCACGTAGTCGCGACCCACGGCCAGGACGTTGCGGCCGGTGGCGCGCGAGCGCGCGCGCACGGGGCCAACGAGAAGGAGGGCGATACTGGTCAGGTTGTACGCGGCAAGCGCGACGACGAGGAGCGGGTACGGCTTCCGCACTCCGGCCGCGAACGCGACGCCGCCGACGAGCAGCGCCGCCGCGACGAGCCAGGCGGCATTACGAAGTACTCCTCGGCCGTGTGCGTGACGCCAAGGGAGCAAAGGGCCGATCCCCATGAGGGCGAGCAGGGCCGTCCAAAGCGGGAAGCTGAGGAGATTGAAGTACGGGGCCCCGACCGTGACCTTGTCGCCGGTGAGCGCTTCCACCACCAGCGGAAACAGCGTGCCCAGCAGCACAGCGAACGCGAGCGCCACGAACAGCACGTTGTTGAGCAGATACCCGCTCTCGCGACTGACCGGGCTGTCGAGCTCGTTACGGTCGCGCAACTGGCCCCAGCGGAGCGCAGCAAGGCCGAAGGCGACCACCGTGACCAGCAGGAAGAAGCCCAAGAACACTGGCCCGATGGGTCCGGCACCGAAGCTGTGGACCGAAGACAGCACACCCGAGCGGATGAGGAACGTCGCAAGGATGGACAGGTTGAAGGTAAGGACGATCAGCGTGATGTTTCAGGCCTTGAGCATGCGCCGGCGCTCCTGCACCTGGACGCTATGCACGAAGGCGGTGGCAGTCAGCCACGGAAGCAAGATGAGGTTCTCGACAGGATCCCACCCCCAGTAGCCGCCCCAGCCCAGCACCTCGTAGCTCCACCAACCGCCGGCCACGATGGCGGACGTCAGAAACCCCCATCCTATCAGCGTCCAGGTTCGGGTCTCGCGCGCCCAGTCCGCTCCGCTCCGACCGGTCGCGAGCGCCGCCATGGCGTAGGCGAAGGGTACCGTCAGGCCCACGACGCCGAGGTACATGAGCACGGGGTGGACCGCCATCATCCAGTGATTCTGCAAGAGCGGGTTCGGTCCCGGACCGTCGGCGGGCGGCAGCGGGATGTAGCCGAACGGGTTCGCGACGGTGGCCATGACGCCTGTGAAGAACAGCAGGACACCGTTCAAGACGATCGAGGCCCACGGACGCAGAGAGGACGGAGGCGCAAGCAGGGACACGGCGGCGTTGAACGCGGACAGCAGCCAGGCCCACAGCAAGATGGAGCCGTCGAGGGCCGACCACATCGTGACGATCTTCACCCACGTCGGCGAGAAGCGGCTGGATGTCTCGGCCACGTATGAGATAGAGAAGTCGTTGGTCAGCAGGGCGGTCTGCATGACGATGACCGCCACCGTGAGCGCCAGGAAACCGGCTACGCCGGCGTAGCGGGCGGAGGCAAGCAGGCGACCGTCACGACCACGCTGGCCGAGCGCCCCTGCGACGATGCCGAACAGCGCCGTGGCTAGGGCAAAGGTGACGGCGCCGGTACCGAGAAGGTCGAGTCGCATGCCGCGTGTGAGCGTATGCGGTTCGTGTAAAGACCGTGTAACGCTCGGCGGCGCGACCCGGCGGTGGCTGGTGGCGCCGCCCTTGGAGGTCGAGGATGCGCTGGCCCGGATCGAGGCGAGCGAGCGAGTGATGGGCCAGGCGGTTCGTGCGTTCGCGACACACGGTGCACAAGGCGCTCGATTCGGAGATCGACAACCGCGAGCACACTGAGCGAGCTAACCCTGGAGCACGCCAACGGGTGAGAGGAAGGCGCCACCGCACGCGATGCCGTCACCCCGCGCCTCGAGCGGCAACACCGGCAGTGGTCGGGGAGCGGGACCGGCAGTCACGGCGGCGCCAGCGCGCGGATCGAAACGCGCGTGGTGGCATAGGCAGTGAAACCAGTCCTGCTCGGCGTCCCACTCGCTGACCGTACATCCTAGGTGCGTGCAGATGGCGGAGTACGCGACGACGCCATGGGCAGCGTACGTCCGTGTCGGCTCAGCCAGCTCTAGGGGATCGAACCGCGCCACGAGCACCAGGTTGTCGATGGTCCCCCCCTTCACGATCTGCGTCCGTGGATTACGGGGATACGCCATCGTGATACCCCCACCCAGTGGCAGGTCGTCTGGACGGAGTACGTGGCTCTGGACGTCGGCGAGTACGAGGTCGTCGCCCTTCTCGGGTGGCTCGCGATCGGGCGTAGTGCGCGCTATCGGCCGCAGTCCGCCCGTGACGCTCAGCGCCGAGAGCCCGCCCATGGTGAGCACCACGCTCATGCCGATGCCGGCCTGCAGAATGCGCCTGCGGCGAGCCAGAAGATCGTCGTCATGTTCGCTGTCGGTGTCACGGCTACTTGGGGAAGCGTCGGGGGGAGTCAGGTTCGGGTCGCTACTCACGGGCATGTCGGCTGCCTTCCTCTCTTCACTTCGGCTTAGTGCCGCGCGAACGGCCGATGCGGTGGTCCAGGTTCAGTGCGCGGGCGCAGGCGGTGCCGGGCGGATGTCGCCGGTCCGTACGCCGAAGCGCGCCCGATTCAGCGCGAGAGCGTTGAGGGTGACCGACACGGTGGAGGCGGCCATGGCGAGTGCCGCCCACTCGGGCGTGAGCAGCAGGCCGAGGGTCGGGTAGAGAGCGCCGCCGGCGACGGGGATCGCGACGACGTTGTAGGCGGCTGCCCAGACGAGGTTCTGGCGGATCTTGGCCCGCGTCTTGCGGGCGAGATCGATCGCCCGGGCGACATCGGCCGGGTCGTTCTTGACCAGGACCACGCCGGCGGTCTCGACGGCAACGTCGGTTCCCGCCCCGATAGCGATACCAACGTCGGCCTCGGCGAGGGCGGGGGCGTCGTTGACGCCGTCCCCGACCATGGCCACGCGCTTGTCTGCGGCGCGCAACTCGGCGACCTTGGCGGCCTTGTCCTGCGGAAGGACCTCGGCGATGACGGTGTCGATACCGAGCTGATCGGCCACGGCTCGTGCCGTGGCGCGGTTGTCACCGGTGAGCATGACGGTGGTGACGCCCATCGCGTGAAGCGTGTCGATGGCGCTCTTGGCGCTGGGGCGAATCGTGTCGGCGACCGCGACGAGGCCCAACGCTCGGCCGTCGGCGGAGACGAACATGGCGGTCTTCGCCTCTGCACTCAACCGCCGGTGGGCGTCCTCGAGGGCCCCCACTTCCACCCCTTCTCGGTTCATGAGGGAGCGGTTCCCGATGTGTATCGCGGCGCCGTCGACGGTGGCAGTGACGCCGAGGCCGGGCAAGGAGTCGAACGACTCGGCCTTGGCCAGGTCCAGACCGCGTTCGAGAGCGGCACGGACGATGGCTTCGGCCAGTGGGTGCTGCGAAGGCTGATCGGCACTGGCGGCAAGAGTGAGGAGCGTGTCGGAGTCCACGCCATCGGCAGGCACCAGATCGGTCAAGGCCGGCCTTCCCTCGGTGAGGGTGCCGGTCTTGTCGAGGACGACGGTGTTGATGCCAGCAGTGGCTTCGAGTTCGGTGGCGTTCTTGAAGAGCACGCCATCTCGCGCCGACTTGCCGACGGCGACGGTGATAGCAGTTGGCGTGGCGAGGGCGAGGGCATCGGGACACGCGATGACGAGGGCGGAGACGCCGGCAGTGAGCGCGAACAGGAAGCCGTTGCCGCCTACCAACATCCAGATCAGGAACGCGGCGGTGCCGGCGCCGAGCGCGACGTACACCAGGACCCTTCCGGCCCGGTCGGCGAGGCGTTGGGCGGGGGCCTTGGACGCTTGCGCGTTCTGGACCATCTGTACGATCCGCGAGAGAGCGGTGTCGGCCCCGACGGCGTCGGCGCGGAAGGCGAAGGCGCCGGTCTGGTTGACGGTCCCAGCCACGACCTTGGATCCGGGTTGCTTGTTGGCTGGGATGGGCTCGCCGGTGATCATGGCTTCGTCGACGTAGCTCTGGCCCTCGGTCACCACCCCGTCGACGGGGAGGCGGTCGCCCGGTCTAGTGACGACGATGTCGCCGACTCGCACCTGTTCGACGGGGACGTCGGTCTCCTCCCCGTTACGGCGTACGCGGGCGGTGGCCGGCGCAAGGCGCAGGAGCGCCTCGACCGCCTTGCCGGTGCTGAAGCGCGCACGCATCTCGAGCCAGTGCCCCAGCAGGCTGAGCGTCGTGAGCATGGCGGCAGCTTCGTAGAACACCTCGCCCTGCAGGAAGAAGGTGACGGCTACGGAGTAGCTGTACGAAACGAGCACGCCGAGGGCGATGAGGGTCATCATGGTGACGTCGCCACGGCGCAGGCTGCGCCAGGCGGAGTTGAGGAAGACCCAACCGCCCCAGAGCACTACCGGTGTGCCGAAGACGAATCCCCAGATCCCGAGCGAGATGCCGAAGGGGGGCTCGGCTGGGAACCCCACGATGGCGCCGAGTGGAGACCAGATGACGATGGGGAGGGTGAGCACGGCGGAGCCGATCAAGCGCCGGAGCATGTCCTGCACCATGTGCGCGCCGTGGCCCGCGTGGGCGTCGCCGGCGGCACCGCTGGCAGGGCGGTGGGCGGGCGCGTCGGTCGCGGCGACGGCGGGGTGACCGGCATGGCTGGTGGAGTCGGCGCACGCGTGGCAGTCACACCGGTAGCCGTCGCGCTGCAGCGCATCCCGGATGCGCTGCTCGTTCGTGATGGTCGGGTCGTAGGTGAGGTGCGCGAGGGCGCGTGTGCGGTCGAAATGAACCGCCGTCACGCCTGAGTAGCTGGCGAGGCGCACCTCGAGTCCCGCCTGCTCGCCGGCGTCGTGGCAGTCGTGCAACGCGATCTCGGCCACTGCACCGTGGGCCATGCGGTGGCCAGCGTGGTGGCCGGAAGCGATCTCTCCGGACGACCGCCCGGTCGCAACCGTGGTGGATCGGCCTTCGTGCTCGCTCATTGGTTCCGCCCTTCGAACGGCCTGCGCGTCGGCCGACCGGGACGAGCCATGGCGCGCTCGATCTCTTCCATGATGAGCATGCCGAGGAAACGCCCCCCTTCGATGACGGGCACACGGTCCACACCGGCGGCCCACAGCCGATCGACAGCAGACGTGAGCGGCTCGGCAGGCCGGGCCGTGGGCAGCGCCTCTGCCGGCACCATGACCTCGCGAAGGGGTGTGAGGGGCCATCGCTCGCGCGGGACGCCGCGCATCCCGGCCGGCGTCACGATGCCGCGTAGGGCGCCACTCGTCGGGTCGACGACCGGGAAACAACGGCGAGCCATACGTTTCAGCGTGTCGTGCGCGAGCAGCTCGAGGTCGTCCTGTTCGAGCATGCGCGGGCAGTCCGTGACCATGACGGACGCCACGGTCCGCCCCTGCAGCCACGCCTGGAGCGTGCCCTGCCTCAGCGCGAGGGCGGCCGCCCCGTAGATGAACCAGCCCACAAGCAAGATCCAAACGCCGTGCGTCCAGCCGCCGGTGACCGCCAACCAGGCCCCGAGGCCCATCAGCACCAGCGCCAGCGCCCGGCCCACGGCCCCGCTCACGACCGTCGCGCGTGCCTTCTCGGTGCCCGCCGACCACAGGGTTGCCCGCAGCATGCGGCCGCCATCGAGCGGGAACGCCGGGAGTAGGTTGAAGACGGCCAGGCCGAAGTTCGCCCAAGTGAGCCAGGCGGACGGGTGGCGCAGCACGGGCGGCAGCCAGGCGTCGCCGAGGAGCAAGGGCAGCCCGAACAGCATGGCGAGCGCCAGACTCACGGCCGGACCCGCCGCCGCGATCACGAGCTCGTCACGGGCCCGTCGCGGCTCATCCGCCAGGTGGGCAATTCCGCCGAGCAGGAACAAGGTGATGCGGCGCACCGGCACACGCATCGCGTTCGCGACGACGGCGTGCCCCAGTTCGTGCGCCAAGATCGAGGCGAAGAAGAGAACGGACACCGTCAACGCCAGTGCGAGACGACCGACACTCGACACCGGGAAGCTGAGCATACGTAGAAGCGACCAGGTTACGAACACGAAGACCAGAAACCACGAAGGGTCCAGCACGATGTCGACGCCGAACGCTCGACCGAGCGCGATGCCGGACCGGCGGCGTTCGCCCGAGCGCCCCGCTGCCGTCGGCGATCGCTGCCCCCCACTCACACGAAGTCCTTCAACACGCCGAGGCTCGCATCGGTGCGACGCATCGACGCGGCCGCATCCAGCTCCCTGGCCATGAGGGCTCGGATAGCGTCGATGTTCTCGGGCACGACGATGGCCTGATTGTCAACTTGGTAGGTGTAGAACGCCTCACGTCCGCGAACGGTGAGGACGTCTTCCCACAGGGCGACCTCCCACATGTCGCCGCGGGGGCGGCCGAGGTCCTTCATGAGCTCGAGTGTGCTGTTGAGGGCGACGATCCCATCACTCATGCGGATGAGGGCGATGCGTGGCGCTGCGCGAAAGGCAGCGAGCACCTCTGCGCGGCTGGTTTCGCGGCTGAGCTCGATGGTCCAGTAGTGGTTGTGAGTCTGAGTGTGAGCGGCTTTGGCGGCGACGGTGACGACGTCGAGGTCAGGGACGACCGTTTGGGCGTCGGGACCTTGGTGGCTTGGGATGCTCCGCTCTGGGACGATGGTGTTCATGATGCCGGAGTGGTCGGCTTCCCAAGGATCCGTTGCTCGACGGATCAACACGCCTCTGGCCTTGCGCAGGAGGCCCGCGTCGCGCAGCGCCGTAAGGGTGCGAACGGTGCCCGTGGTATTGCACGACACCACACGCGTGGCATCGCGGTCGATCGCGGTGGCGTAGTTGGCCTGAGCGACGAAGGAGTGGCCGGTGAGGGCGTGGGACTCGCCGCCCTGAAAGACCGCCTTGACGCCGTGTTCGTGGTAGACCGGCAGGTTGCGCTCCGCCATGCCCTTGGGCGTGCAGTCCACGACCACGTCCACCTCGCTCAGGAGGTCGGGAAGCTCTCCTGCCGGGTCGAGGCCTGCCGCCCGCATCCGCGGGACGGCATCGGACGTAGAGGCGAAGATGGTGAGCCCGTGGGCGAGCGCCGCTTTGATGCGGTAGTCGGTGGCGACGTCGCTTACACCTGCCAAGGTCATGTCGGGCTGCGAGCGAACGGCGTCAGCGACGCGTTTTCCGATAACGCCGTACCCGTTGACGGCGACGCGTATGGTCATGGGTGTCGGCTCCTTTCTCGAGCGGCGGTCGAGTGGTCTTCTTCGAGAGTCGCATGTCGCGTCGGTCCGGCGCGGCGATTGTATGCGCGAAGCGCTGAGGACGGCGGGCTGATCGACTATCCCGTCGAAGGATTCGTGCGCGCCGACGGGATCGAGAACGCCCGCACGTAGCGGTCGACCAGGGCGGCCGTCAGGCGCCAAGGGGAGATGGTAGTCACCGTGTCGGCGGCGGCTGCCGGCGGTAAGGCGGTCAGGACGCGCTGCGTGATGGCGAGCGCGCGATAGCCTCCGGCCTTGGCGGCCACCTGGCCCTGGTAGGCGAGGCGCGCGTCACCGAGTCGGCATCGACCGTCGAGGGCGTCCGCCAGCAACTCGCCGAGGCGGGTAGCGAAGTGCAGCGCGGGGCGGATGCCCTCCGCGGTTCCCGGCAGCACCTGTCCGGCTGCGTCGCCAACGACGAAGACATCGTCCACCACGGCGGCTCTACGTCGCAGCGGGATGAGCCCCCCGTGCCGCGCAAGCGCCTCATCTCCCGATCCGAGGCGGGCGACGCGCAGCAACGCCAGGAGTGCCTCTTCGAGCCGCCCCGCGTGACGGGTGGCATACAGGAGGCCCACGCCGGCCCGAACGGTGTCGCCCGCGCCGAACGCCCAGCCGTAGCCGGGCGGCCAATCGCCGCCTAGGTAGAAGTGCAGGCCGACGGGGAAGCCGCGTGGCCGACGCCTCACGACTTCGACAGCCGCCCCCATCTCACCACGGCGTGTGTACCCGGGCCGGAGCGAGGAGGCGAGCACCGCGCGGTGGCCACTGGCGTCGATGGCCGCGCGGCAGGTGATGGGACCTTGGTCGGTCAGCACCGCGCCGCTCTGGTAGCCGGTGGCGCGCCGCCGCAGCACCGGCGCGTCAGCCTGGTTCGCCAACCGACGGCAGAACACCTCGTAGTCGATCACCGCGTACGGCGAAGGGAGCGGAACGACTCGCTCACCGCGGGGCGTGTGCACCACGACATGGGGGTGCAGTTCGCTGGCGGTGGCGGCCGCGTCGAGCGCCTCCAAGGTCGCAAGCGGTACGCCCCCGGCGGAGGTCTCGAAGGAGCCGACGGGGTGGGGGTCGAGCACCACGACGTCGTGGCCGCGAAGGGCGCGGGCTGCGGCCAGGCCAGCGAAGCTGGCGCCGGCAACGACGATGTCGGCATCGAACGTCCGCATCCCGGCTCGACCCGGCGCGAGGTGGGGAGGGACGGAGGTTACTTGGTGGTGGCGTGCCACGATGTGCGTGCTCCTTCCGTGGCGAGAGAGGCGGCGCTCGACGTCAGCAGCAGCGATGCCCTCCCCTGCCGTGACCGTGATTGCGGCGGGGCTCCGTGCTCGAGTCGTCACCCGTGCTGCCGGCTGGCAACTCTGCCGCGGCGCGAGCGGACGTCGCGGCTACGAGCGTCGTAGGCGCGGGGTGCGGCGCATGCGTCGGCTGCGACCTGCCCCTGCTAAGGGTGCGGTCGTCTCTAGGTGCTTGTTCGGGCCGCGACGCACCTTGGGCGCCGGCCTGGACGTGGCCCCCCCGCCGTTCGGCGCCATGGCCTCCGTGGCCGGCGGTGCTTCGTCCGTGGGTGCCGTGCATACCGAAGTGGAGCACGATGGCGAGGGCGACGAGAACGTACGAGAGGCTTCCCGGTACCGCAAGGGCGATGACGATGCCAATGAGGAGTCCGGCTCCAAGGAGGTACGTTCGGGTACGGTCTGTTCGGTCTCCGTGGTTCATCGTTCCTCGGGATCGCGCGCGGCGATCGACACCGTCCGGGAGCGGCTGGTGGCGCGCACCATGCGCACCAAGACGGTTGCGCTGAAGGCGAAGGCGGCCGCCAGAACGGGCGTGAGCGCCAGACTGGCGGTTGTACCGTGGCCGGTGTACGTGGCGGCAAGGTACCGGCCGAGGAGGCCGCCCGTGATCGTAGCGGCGGCGAGGAAGAGCCAAAGGCTGCGCGTCAGACGGTTCATGGCGTGCCTTTCTGCGGTGTACGCCGCGTCGGCAACGAGCTGAGTGCGAACCGGCGTCCTGGCGTTGGTGTCGGTGTGGCCCGATGAGCACCGCAGCACTGTCGATGCGAGTGCCGACGATCTGGTGTTGCTGTTGTCGTCCCGGCGCCAGGCACGCAGGGTCGGTGCTCGCTCAGGCGGAGACTCGGAGTCCGGCTGCCTGGCTGCATGTCATCCTCCCGAGCCGATGTGGCTGGCGCTGGGGGCGACCTTGGCGTAGATGCCGAGCGCGATGATGAGGACGGCGAGTGCACCGTAGGCGATGAGGACACCCCGGCGGCGCGAGGGATGGAGGTTGGGCCCGCCGTCGAGGAGCGGAACGAGCGCAAGCGCTACGAAGATCGCGATCGACGCCCACAGGAGGCCGCCCAGGCCGACGGCGTTCTCGATCGCGAAGACGGGGAGGAACATCCACCACGGCTTGGTGACCTCGACGCCCTCGACGGGGGCGGGTCCGAGCTGAGCAGGTACGGTGAGGGCCAGGAATGTCAGCAGGCCGAGGCCGATGAGGCTGTACAGGCCGGCGACGCCGAGGTGGCCGAGGAAGGTGCCGCGACTGGTCTCTCCGGCGGTGGCGCGCGTTGTGGCGTCACGTTGGGATAGCGCGTTGGGGGCGAGGCCGTGGAGCTTGACGAGTAGGGCGTGCATGGCGAATAGGGCGGCCAGGAGGATAGGCAGAATGGAGACGTGAGCGACGTACAGGCGGGTGAGGATGGGAATGCTGCCACTGAAGGAGGCCGAGAACCAACCGCCCACACCGCCGAGGAGGTTCGCGATCTCGATGTTGTGGGCGATGCCTTCCAAGCCCTCCTGGTCCCACTTCAGAGCGGAGCCCGTGAACACCAACCCGACGGTGAGGGCGAGCAGTCCGACACCGACGAGCCAGTTCGCTTCACGTGGGCGCTTGTAGGCACCGGTATAGAGGACGCGAAGCATGTGCAGCAGGGCGGTGAGCAGCATGGCGTTGGCTGCCCAATAGTGGAGGTTGCGCGCAAAGAAGCCGGCTGGGGCGCTGGTCAAGATGTACCGCATGGAGTCGCGGGCGCCGTCGGGGATGGGGTTGTAGAACTGCCCCATCCAGATGCCGGTGAGGACCAGCACGACGAACGACAACAGGGTGATCGCGCCTAGGGAGTAGGCGATGCCCTGGGCATGATCGGGCACGTGGTACTTCAGCGCACCGATGCCGACACGCTCGTCGACCGCCTGCCAGAAGCCGCCGGGTGAGCGACGAGCGCCAGCCTCAGCCATGGCGGGTCCCCGCGGCGCTGGCCGGCTGGAGATCGCTGCGGGCGCGCCGGCCAAGGCCGTACGCCCCGAGGCCAATGGCTAACGCGGCGATGGCGAAGGCGAGGAATGTGCCGGCGCCGATGGTGACGGTCACGATCGGGCCGAGCGGCTCACTTCGTTGGCCCAAGGCGCGGTTCAGCAGAGCGACCGTTTCGGCGGTGGCGCCTTGTTGGAGGGCGAGGTCGGCGGCCTGCAGGAGGACGAGGTCGATGTCGTCGGGCGCTTCCTCGGCGCTGAGGGCGTCGCCGATGCGCTCCCCGGCCTCCGCGGCGTCCGGCGGTTCGGCCTGAAGGAAGGCGATCGCCTGATTCGCCAGGTCGGCGGCGTCGGCGCTGCCTTCCTCGCCTCCGTGAGCAAGGACCGTCGGTACGACGAACAGGGTGACGAGCGCGATGAAGCGCGTAACGTGATGCCTTGCGGATCGGGTCATGGTGGGTGCGTCCTTCCTGGTCGCCGTGTCGGCCGGCGTGCGAATCGGATGGGGGCCTTGCCCCGGACACGGCCGAGGCAAGGCGGGGCATCAGCCCGTGGCCGTAACGGGCGTGGCGGCACCGCGGCGGCCTAGCGAACGGGAGGGCCTTGCGCCTGGGGCGTAGGTCCAAAGCCCGAGGATCTCATCTACGAAATCGTCTGGCAGGCGCGAGCCGTGGGCGAGGCAGCTCCGGATGTGTTCTTCCACCAACGTCTGCTCCACCCGTTGTAGGGCGGCGCGGACGGCTCGAAGTTGGAAGATGGTGTCGGTGCAAGCTGCACCGTCGCGGGCCATCAGCAGCACCTTCGCCAGGTGGCCTTGGGCGGTCGTTAGGCGTTGGACCGCGTCTGCGCGCGAGCGCGGTGCGGGCATAGGCGTCCTCCTTACGAGACGATGGTGTGAGAGCGCCGTCAGTGGTGGCGCGAACGAACGCCTTCCTGCTGCGTTGCTGCGCCGACGTACCTTGGGGGGTCGACGTCGAATGCCGCTTTGCAGGTCACGCTGCAGAAGTGATACGCGGTGCCGCCGAAGTCACTACGCAATTCGCTGGTTGCCGGGTCGACGGTCATGCCGCATACCGGATCGGTGGCTTCGCGCTTGCTGTCGTGTGCGTTGGGGTGGTTCATGGGGTCCTCCTCGAGAAGTTCGCTCGGGGCCCTGACTGCTACTCGGGTCCTGAGAGGGGCGTAGGCGTGGCCGGTGGGCTCGGCCACGCCGTGGCGATGGCGCTGACGACGACGAGCGCCGCGCCCGCGGCCTGCGAAGCAGTGATCGCTTCGCCCAGGAAGATTCGGGCGAAGGCGAGTCCGAAGGCGGGTACCAGGAAGAAGAACAGCGACAGCCGCCCGGCGTCGTGCCGAGCCAGCAGGCCGTACCAGGCGGCGGTGACGAAGGTCGTGCCGCCGATGGCGAGGAACGCCAGGATGGCGATGAACGCGAGCGACCATGACGTCGCGATCGTTCCTTCCAAGGCCCACGAGGCGGCCCAAAGTGGGAGTGAACCGAACACCAACTGCCAGGCAGTCAGGGTAAGGATCGGAGCTCCTGGTTGGAGGCGGCGCACGACGATGGTGCCAAGCGCGATCCCGGCCGATGAGGCGAGAGCAAGCGTGGCGCCCGCACCGAAGCGTGACGCGTCGGGCGACGAGAACGTTGGCAGCACGACCAGTGCGAGACCGCTCACGCCGAGCGCGAGGGCGAATGCGTTCCGGCGCGTGAGCGCCTCCCCCAGTAGCCACGGGCCCGCGGCCAGTACGAACAGGGGCTGCGCGTTCCCGAACACGGACGCAAGGCCGGCGCCGGCCAGGCCTGGACTCGCGAACATCGCACCGTAGCCGAGCGCGGTGGAGGACAGCGCCAGCAGGGCGAGGGAGGGAAGGTGGCGGCGTGGCGGTAGCAGCGGTTGGCCGAACGCCGCGAGGAAGGGGATGAGCAGTCCTCCCCCCGCCAGAAGGCGTAGGGCCGCGAAGCGTAAGGGTGGCGCGTGGCCGGCAACCGAGCGGATCGCGACGAAGCAACTCGCCGCAACGAGCGTGATGAGTACCAGCGTCCCGGCTTCCCGCACGCTGAGGCGGCTCGTGCCGGGGGCGGCTCGCCCCTGGCCGCGGCCTACCGCGACATCTTTGGGCGTTCGGCTCAGCTGCGGGGGAACGGGAACCGCGATCCTCACGGCACTACCTCAGGCGCGTCCGTCGGTGTGAGCCACGGTGGGAGCGAGGCTGCGCACCTCCACGATCGCGGCGCGGTAGGCGTGGTGGCTGGCGGCGCCGGACCTAAGGACAGCCTCGATGAGCAGGTCGGGAAGGGTGCGCGACGGATCGTAGATCGCCACGGCGCGCTGCGGTTGCAAGCTGACGTCGACGGCGATCACGCCGTCGACGGCGAGGAGGGCGTTGCGCACCCGGGTGACACAATTGGTGCAACCGAGACCCGCCAAGTGAAGCCGAGCCTCTGCGCCGTCGGCGATAGGACCAGGATCGATCGCTTTGTCGAGCGGAGCGACGTAGCAGTCGTCGCGCTCGGCCGTGGGGCCACCGCCGTGACAATTGTCGCTAGTTGGCATAACGTTAGTCCTTTCGCAGGGAAACTTCTCCGCTAAACGCTGGCGAGTGCACTTCGTGCGTCGTGCCGAGCAACACCTGCCGGATGGCATTGCGTGCGTGCAACACGGCGCGTGCGCCGGCGGCGATGGCGGAGCGAAGTGCGCGGAAGTCGAGGGTGTCGATCTGGAAGGGGAAGGCCGGCCGCACGACGAGGTCGGCGAGGGCGAAGCGCAGGGACGCGTGCCGACTGTGGCAGATCTCCATCGCCCGGAGCATGGTCTCCAGACCGGTGCGTGGGGGGCGCCGCACGGTGTCTTGGTAGGGGTCGATAGCGAGCACGCGGTCGACGGCGTAGTTGCGCGCGAGGTCGACGGGTACCAGGTCCGCGTACCCGCCGTCAGCTAGGAGTTGCCCGTCCAACTCCGCGGGAGGAAGCACACCGGCCAGCGCCGCGCTGGCGTACACGGCTTGGGCTGCTGGGCCGCTGTTCAAGGCGACGCGCCGTCCAGTATTCAGGTCGGTGGCCACGACGGTGACGGGCGGGTTCGCCTCTTCGAGCCTGCGGCCACGCGTCAGGTGCGTAAGGATGTCCATGGCGTGGTCACGCATGCGCCCGTCGCCCTTCCAGCCAAGCAACAAGCCGCGGACGAACCGTTCGCCACTTGTCAAGAGCTCCCGGCAGCGCTCGACGGCGTCGCGGCTTTGCGGCGTGAGCGGTTCGGGTAGGCCGCGGGTATCAAGAGCCAGCAGGTCTTGGTACCAGCTCGGGTTGAGGGCGTAGATCGCCGCCACGATGGCGCCCATGGACACGCCGACGAGGGCGTTCGGCCGGTAACCGTCGTGCTGTAGGGCGCGAAGCGCGCCAGCATGGGCCAGGCCGCGTGCCCCGCCGCCGGCCAGTACTATCGCGAACGGACGGTGCGAGGGCACCGCTTGGAGGTCCGCCGGGTACGTCGGAAAGACGGTGGCTGCCGGCGCCGGTCCGGAGAGGGAACGTGGCATGAGGACCTCCGCTCACTGCGTGACGACGAGCTTGCCTCGTAGCATGCCCATCTGGCATTGGAAGGCGATCTCCCCGGTCTCGTCGGGGGTGAACTCGAGCGTGACGGTCTTGCCTTCGGGCAGCGTCATGGCGCGTTGGAGCTTGTCGAAGACCACGGTCTCGCTGCACATGCTGCTCTCCTGGCGGGTGAAGTGGAGGCGAGCGGGGAGACCCTTCTTGAGAACGATGGTGTCGGGATCGTAGCCGCCCTTGACGGTGATGGCGACTTCCTGGACGCCACCGACGGCGTTGGCGGTGGTGCCCTGCTTGCGGTAGAGCCAGAAGTACCAGACGATCCAGGCGATGGCAGCGATGCCGAACAGGTCGACCACGAGTGTGGTAACGGTCATGCGAGCACTTCCTTGGGCGCGGTCACGCCACGTCCGGTGGCGGCCTGGGCGAAGCTTCGGGCCCTGAACAGCCTGAGCCGATTGGCGTTGGTGACGACGGTGATGCTTGAGGCGGCCATGGCCGCGCCGGCGAGGAGGGGCGAAAGCAGCAGGCCGAAGAGTGGGAATAGCACGCCGGCAGCAACGGGGATGCCGAGGCTGTTGTACGCGAACGCCCCGAACAGGTTCTGCTTGGCGTTGCGCATGGTGGCTCGGCTGATCTCGATGGCGTACGCGACACCCTTGAGGCTGCCGCTCATGAGGGTGACGTCGGCGGCTTCGATGGCCACGTCGGTACCCGTGCCGATGGCGAAGCCGACGTCGGCTTCGACGAGGGCGGGGGCGTCGTTGATGCCGTCACCGACCATGCCGACGCGGGTGTAGCGGCGTTTGAGATCGTGCACGGTCAGGGCTTTGTCCTGGGGCAGGACGTCAGCGAGGACGCGGGTGATGCCCACCTGGCGGGCGATGGCCTGGGCGGTGCGTTCGTTGTCGCCGGTGAGCATGATGATCTCGAGGCCGAGGCCGCGCAGGACTTCAATGGCTTCGATGGAGTCTTCCTTGATGGTGTCGGCCACGGCGACGATTCCGGCGGCCGCGCCGTCGACGGCAACGAACATGGCGGTCTTGCCATCGTTCTGGAGGCGGGTGACGTCATCGTGGAGGGAGGCGGTGTCGACGCGCTCGCGGTCCATGAGTTTGCGGTTGCCGACCAGTACGCGCTTGCCGCTCGTCGTTGTGGCGGCAACGCCGTGACCGGGGATGGCATCGAAGGTTCTGGTAGCGTGGGGCTCGACGCCGCGCTGGCGAGCACCGGTGACGATTGCCTGGGCGAGTGGATGTTCGGAGTTCTGGTCGGCGCTGGCGGCGAGCGCCAGAAGCGTGGCCGTGTCGAAGCCGGGTGCTGGGATCACGTCCGTGAGTTCGGGTTTGCCCTTGGTGATGGTGCCGGTCTTGTCGAGCACGATGGCGTCGAGTCTGGCGGAGGTCTGGAGGGCTACGCCGTTGCGTATGAGCACGCCGTGTTCTGCGCCTTTGCCGACGCCGGCAACGAGGCTGAGGGGCACCGCCATCCCGATGGCGCAAGGGCAGGCGATGATGAGCACGGTTACCGCGGCGACGATGGCGAAGGCGAGGGCGGGTGCGGGTCCGAACGTGAGCCAGGCCATGAAACTGAGGATGGCGATGATCATGACGCTGGGCGTGAAGTAGCCGGAGACGACGTCGACGAGGCGCGCGATGGGCGCCTTGCTTCCCATGGCGTCCTGGACCATCTTGACGATCTGTGCCAACGCGGTGTCCTTGCCGACCTTGGTGGCGCGGAAACGGAAGGCGCCGGTGGTGTTCATGGTGGCGCCGATGACTTCGTCACCGGTGGTCTTGTCGACGGGGAGACTCTCGCCGGTAATCATGCTTTCGTCGAGAGCGCTGCGCCCGTCGGTGATGATGCCGTCGACGGGAACCTTCTCGCCGGGGCGGACGATGACGACATCGCCAGCCTCGACTTCTTCGACGGAGATCTCGATTTCGTTCCCGTTCCTGAGAACGCGCGCGGTCTTCGCTTGCAACCCGATGAGTTTGCGGATGGCTTGGCTGGTGGCGCCCTTGGCGCGTACCTCGATGGCCTGACCTAGCACGACGAGCGCCGTGACGACGGCGGTGACGTCGTAGAACGGCTCGCCGGTACCCTCCGGGAACAAGCTCGGTGCGATCAGCGCGACGGTGGAGTACAACCACGCGGCGCTCGTGCCGAGCGCGATAAGCGTGTTCATGTCGGCGGAGTGGTGCCGGAAGGCGGCCAGCGCCCCTGTGAAGAACTGCCGCCCGGAGTACGCCATGACGGGGATGGTGGCGATGCCGGAGAGGACGAACAACCCCCGGATCAAGGCTTCGCTGGGGTCGTTGGTGAAGAGATTGGGGAGGTAGAACCACTTCAGACTCGGGTAAGCCACTAGCATGGTGGGCACGGAGATGATCGCTGCCAGCCAGAACTTGCGCATGAGCGTGGCGTATTCGCGGCGGTGTGCGGTGGTTTCTTCGTCGACACTGGGCGCGTCTGCTGTGGCGTCCGCCACGCCGTAGCCGGCGCTCTCGATGGCCGTACGCAGCATCGCCGGGTCGGCGAGCACGGGTTGGTAGCGGACCCGCGCGATCTCGGTAGCGTAGTTGACCTCGGCGCTGGTGACGCCGGGCACGGCTCGCAGCGCGGATTCGATGGTGCCGACGCAGCTCGCGCAGTGCATGCCCTGCACCACGAGCTGCGCCTCCCCGTCGGGCGGTGGGGCCTCGGTGTGGCGGGTGTCGACGGTGGTGTTGGTGGTCATCCGTGGTACCTCCTCGCGAATCCAAGTGTCCCACCCCACCTGGGGTGGGACATAGGGACATTCGACCCGACCGCCCGGCTGCCGCCAACACCCACCCACCTCCAACCACGGTGACCGCAGCGCCTCGCGGCCACCTCCGCGATGCCAGGCGTCCGAACGCCGACCACGCCGGAAGCGGCTGCGGCTCTGCCTCGCGTGCGGCGATGCGGTCGAACGGGCCTGAACCTCCGGCAAGCACCACGTAGCCCTCCGAGATTGGCGGGAAGGCGCGCGCCCGGCGGCGCTGGCATCGCGTGTCGTGGGCCGACTGGAACGCTCACGTCATGTCGGCGCGCGTGACCTTCAGGTAGACGCCACGCGCGCTTTGGTGGAGCTCGAAATGGTGTACTTCGTACGCACCCCTGGACAGTCCCAGTCCAGCGAACGTCCAGGCGATCTGTGCGTTTGAGAACGGACCGACGAGGCAGTCGCCCTCGCCGCACCAGCGGTGTGGCGCCACGATCTCGGGCCTGCCCCCGCGCGAGACGCCGGCGCTTGCGCGCGAAACGGGCGGTAGCGTTCGCTGACGTTCATGGCGGGTCATGTGCGATCACCTCCACGTGATGGTCTTCCCGTCTGCAGCAAGGACCAGAGCCGTCGCACCCTTCGTGGGTGCAACGGAACACGAACTGGAAGTGGCCGGGCTTGGCGAAGGGCCCTACGGTGAGCTGGCGCCGGCTCGTGCCGGCCATGACGCCGCCTACGGGCCGCAGCGGCTCTTCTCGTTGCGGCTCGTCCCCGAAGCGCCAGGTGAGCGTGCCCGGGCAGTTCGCGCGAACCGTCAGTCGGTCGCCGACGGCGACGCTGGAGATGGGGCGGGCGAAAGTCCAGAGCTCGGCGTGGGGCACGAGGTGTCGTGCAACGGCTGTCGGAGCCACTAGACCCGCTGCACGGTAAGCGGCCGCGAGGTGGGCGCGGAAGAGGTCGTCGAAATCGTGGTCGTGGCCGGAGTCCTGGGAGTCGCCGAGCCACCAGAACCAGTCGCTGCCCTCGGCGGCGTACAAGGCCTGGTAGGCCGTCGGCGCGGTGACGGGCGTCGCGCCCGCCTCCTCGAGCGCCCGACGTGCGTCGGCCAGCAACGCCCAGGCGGCGTTCTCCTCGGGCTCGCCGATCCACGTGCCGACGTCGACGCCAGGAGCGGAGCCGTTCTCGTCGATCCAGGACCCCGTGAACAGGTCGAACACCTGCGTCTGCCGGGCGGTGGGATGACCTTCAAGCATTCGCTCGGTGTGGCCGTCGAGGCACTCGCTGAAGGTGACGGTGACGAGGTCACGGGCCCGCTCGAGCTCGAGGTAAAGCGCGTGGAGAAAGGGGCGCGCGTCGTCGGGGTAGGCGCTCCATGCGTTCTCGCCGTCGAGGATGATGGCGAGGACTCGCTCGTGCTCGTTGTCGAGGCGCCGTGCGAAGCGTTCGCGGATCTGACGTGTGAAATCTTGCGCGGCGGCCTCGGCGTTGCTGTAGCCGTGGTAATGGAAGCCGATGTCGTCCGAGAGTCCCGGTTCTCGAAAGAAGATGCTGAGGTTGCCCGCGGGCGTCTCGACTCGGTACGGCTGGCACAGCACGTCCGGGTCGTCGATGCGGTATCCCCAGCGCCCGCTGCGCTCGAGCACGCGGGCGTCGGAGGCAATCCAGCGCACACCTACCTCGGCGAAGAGCGCGGCGGCGTCCTGGCTGACGGCCCCTTCCGCCGGCCACATGCCACGTGGGGCGCGGCCGAATAGCCTGTGGTACTCCTTCGTGGCCTGGGCGACTTGCGCGCGCGCGTCTTCTGGGTGGGCGAAGCGCGGCGGGTGCGTGGTGCCCGGTCGGTCGATGGTGGCCTGATCGGTGTCGATTAGTAGCGGCAGGATGGGGTGGTAGTAGGGGGTGGTGGCGACCTCGATCTGGCCGCGATCCTGCAGGTTGCGGTGGAGCGGCACGATGGCGCGCAGGATCTTGTACTGCTCCGCGACCATGGCTTGCAGGTCCCTCACGTCGAAGCCGCGTGCCTGCTCGACGTAGCGGCGAACGCCGGCGGTCTCACCCGTCGCGAGGCGGATGTCGCCCTCGCGGAACTCGGGAGCGAACCAAGCGAGGTTGAACCACATCTGCAGGTCACGCAGGTCTTGCGCCGCGAAGTTCCGGCCGGCGCGGCGCCCTTCGAGCAGTTGCGCGTAGCGTGGGTGGGGGTAGATCTGATGGTGCCAATCGGCGTCGAAGAAGGTAGCGAGCAGTTCCTCGCGGTGCTCGCCGGTAAGTTCCTCCGCGGGTATGAGGGTGAGTTCCAGGGCGCGATCCGTGGCGCCGCGCTCGAGGTAGTCGTTCAGTTGCAGCAGCAGTACTGGGGTGAGGTTGATGGTCACGTGCACGTCGGGATGCTCGGCAACGAGCGCCGCCATGGAGTAGTAGTCACGGATGCCGTGAAGCCGGACCCACGGCTGCCGGTAGCTGCCAGGACCGTTGGGCAGGCCCGGATCGCGGTAGAGCGGTTGGTGCTGGTGCCACATCAGCGCGACATGAAGGCGCGTGGCGACGCGGAATGACGCCTCGGGCGCACTGGCGTCGCCGTCGGCCGACGTGGCCCAAGGGGTATAGGCGATACGCGCACCAGCGCGGAACGGCCCCAGGAAGGCTTGCCAGTAACTGGCGTCGCCGTCGTTGCGTAGCCACCGAGCGCGCACACGACCCTCGTCGCTCGGCTCGCTCGAGTGTGTCGCGTCGTCCGGCTGCGGCTCCCACACGCGGTAGTCGACCCACACCCACTGACCTGGTGCCACCGGCTCGGTGGCCACTACCAGCTCGACGCGCTCGTCCGGACTCACCCTGTACGGCCGTCGGGGTGCGTCGTCCTGCAGGTGGCGCACGATCATGGGGACTCCTCCCAAGCCACCGTGTGCAGCCGGTCCGGGTTACGGACGTACGTCATGCGGCCAGTCGTTCCTGTAGACTCCGGCCCAGTACCAGCGCCTCCTGGTAACTACGGCCGAACAGGTCCGCGTTCGCCACCACACCGATGCAGCCGTAGTCGACCGCTGCCCGTGCCGCGCGGAGCGCCTGCGATGCGTCTACCTGCGCATCCAAGCGCGCAAGCACGGGGAGCAAGCCGGCGACGCGAACCGTCCGTGCCCAAGCGGCCTCACGCTCCTCGCGGCCGTCCACGAGGCCGGAGGCGGGAAGCTCGACCATGTCCGCTCCAAGCTGAAGGGCGGCAGCCGCCAGGTCGATGCCGAGCGGGTCCCCGGGCTCACCTTGACGCCCGCCGCTCGCGCCCGGCGCGCGGAGGATGACGGGAAGGCCGAGGCGGTGGGCCTCGGCGCGGAGGTTCCGAAACTCGTTCACCTCCGCGCGTGCATGTTCGCCGTCAAGATCGACCGTGAACCTGACCAGCTGCGCATTGAGGCTCAGTGCGTCTTCCACCGTCGCCTGTAAGGCGAAGCCGCCCGCGAAGCCTCCGGCCGCAGTGAACGTGCCGTTGAGGTCGAGAACGAGCGGAACCAGCTCGGCGTAGTCGGGTAGGTAGGTGTGGGCGATGCCGATGTTGGTCGCGACGCCAGAGAAGACCGCCTCGGATGCCAGATGGAACGCGAGGTGGGGATCGCTCGGCTCAGCGCCAGGGGCGGGGGCCCCGACCTCGAGGATCGCCAACCGGCCCGCGGAGCGTTGCGTGAGGGCGGCGAGCCTAGACCGCCTTCCCGCAGGTAGATGCGCGTACTCCAGGTAGGTGTAGCTCATGGTAGGCCTCCTGACCAATCGAGCCACCGGGAGGCGCCGGTCACCCAGCGCGATTATCCACCCCACCTGGGTAGGGTCTTAGGACAAGTGTCCCATTTGGCTAGGTGGATGTACGTATTGCGCACGACGATCTGTCGTGTGAGCCTCGGTGCCCGGCCCGCGTCTTGAGCTGCATGTCCAAGAGCACTGCGTCGGCTGGCCGGCGAAGGTGGCCGAATGCGGCGCTGACCGCCTGGAGGCGCGCCGTGACCTCCGCTGCGGAAGGCGTTCTGTGCGGCGCCGACTCACGACCGCGCCCGCGGGCCGACGACGGCCATGCTGCCGGGGTTGCCCTTCAAAGGGTCGCGAGAGAGACTGAGCCACCCCAGCTGGGGTGGGTATACTGACTGGTGGCAAGTCCCGAGGCGCGCCAACCTACGGCCCCGCGTGGGGTGGCAATCGATGTTCGTGCGACGAGTCGCGTCTACGCCGGGGGCCCGGCGAGCGTGCATGCGTTGCGTGACGTCGACCTGGCGGTCGCGCCAGGTCAGTTCGTGGCTCTGCTCGGCCCTTCGGGGTCGGGCAAGACGACGCTCCTCAACGTGCTCGGCGCGCTGGATACGCCCACGAGCGGCAGCGTGTGGGTGGTCGGGCGCGATCTTGCGACGATGTCCGAGCGACAGCGCACCCGCTACCGGCGCTTCGAGGTCGGCTTCGTGTTCCAGCACTTCTACCTCGTGCCGGTCCTGACGGCAGAAGAGAACGTGTTGCTGGCGGCTGGCTTGGTCCACGCGAAGGGCGACGCCCGTTCGTGGCTGGACCGCGTGGGGCTGGCGGGACGCGCGCACCACTTCCCCTCCCAGCTATCGGGTGGGGAACAGCAGCGCGTGGCCGTCGCACGCGCACTGGCGAAGCGACCCCGCCTGCTGCTGGCCGACGAACCAACCGGAAACCTCGACACCTCCACGGGAACACAAGTTCTGCACTTGTTGCGCGAAGCGAGCGACGGCGAGGGCTGCACGGTCGTGATGGTCACGCACGACGACGACCTGGCACGCATCGCCGATCGCGTGGTGCGACTTCGCGATGGAAGGATCGTCGAGGACGGCTGTGCGACCGAGGCCGTAGCGCGGGATCGCACATGATGAGGCGGAAGCTCCGACGATCGCTGCTCCGGCGCCCCGGTCCGCCAGCGGCTCTCGCCGTCGTGTTCGCGCTGGCCATCGGCGCGTTCGTGGGGATCCGCGGAGCGTATGGCGGCATCGGGGAATCGGTCCTGCGTGCTTACGCCGAACTCGGCCTGCCCGACCTGGTAGCCGACGTTGCGTTCGCACCGACCTCGACCGCGGACCTCGTGGCAGCCGTAGACGGCGTGGCGGCGGTCGTACCTCGCATCGCCCTCGACACGACCCTGGTGGACCGGCCCGGCGTGCGGGTGAGAGCCGTTTCGGTCCCGCGCGAGCCGCAGGCGCTCGGGCGCGTGCAAGTGGTTCGAGGCCGTGCACTGTCCGGCGGTCCCGGCGAGGCGCTGATCGCAGAGGCCGCGGCGACAGCGCAGGGGATCGAGCCCGGCGATGTCGTCGAGCTCCGCGACGCCGACGGCGCCATCCGAGCGCTGCGGATCGTAGGAGTGGCGCGCCAACCCCAGCACCTCGCCATGATCCCTCCGAACGGGTACATGTCGACGCCGAGGAGTTTCTCGGTCCTGTTCGTTCCGGAGGTGGAAGCCCGTGGACTGCTCGGACGTTCCGGGGGCGTAACCTCGTTCGACATTGGCATCACGCCGCTTGCTGCGGTCGATGACGTAGCGCGTGAGGTGAAGCGCGTGCTTCGTCGTTACCGGGTGACGGTCACGGTCGGAGGCAAACTGGCCAGTGTCCGGAACATCCGCTCCCACCTGGAGGCGTTGCGTGCGGCGGCGCTAGTGTTCCCTCTGTTCTTCCTGCTCGGCGGCGTTGTCGGCGCGCAGATCCTGCTAGGGCGGCTCGTTCGCGACGAGCGGGCGTTCATCGGCCTGATGCGCGCCCAGGGCGTCGGGGCAACCGTCATGGCGGGGCACTATCTGGCGCACGCGGGCGTGACGGTGGTTGCGGGGACGGCACTGGGCCTGCCGATCGCCTTCCCGCTGGCGAACGCCATTCGGCTCATCTTCGCTTCCGACCTCGGTGTGCCCGCGACGGGTGCCGCATTGGACCCGGGCCTGGCACTCGCTGCCGGAGTGGTGGCCGCGGGCGCCGCCCTGGTCGGAGCAGGCCGGCCAGCATGGGTAGCGGCGCAGCTGCGGCCTGCCGAGGCACTTCGCCCCCCCGTGATGGCGAGCCCGGGCCGTGCGCTGCGGAGGTCGCGCGAGTGCGTCGGCGGGGTGCGGGCGCGTCTCATCCTCCGCGGCATGACGCGCAACCCCGCGCGGCTGGCGATGACGGCCGCGGGCTTCGGTCTAGCGGTCACCATGGCGGTGGCGCCAGCCTTCATGCTCCGCGAGATGGGTCGGGTGGAGCGGCGCGTCGACGCCGTGCGGACGTACGACATGCGGGCGGTCCCGAACGGTGTTCAAGGTGAGACGTGGGTGGCCGGCCTCGCCGCCGTCGTCGGTGTGCGCGCTGCCGAGCCGGTGTTGGAGTTGCCCGTGACGGTCCGGATCGGAGCTGTGGACGTGGATACCTACGTGCTCGGGGTCCCCGAGAACGTTCGGTTGCTCGGCGTCCCGGTCCCATCGCCTGGCACGGCGTTGCTCGCCGACGGACTGCCCTCGCCGGGGTCCAACGTGACCGTGACGGGGCCGCTTGATTCCATCCGACTCGAGGTCGGCGGCCGGGTAGACTACCCGTTGGCGCGCCCGGTCGTCGTGTCGCTAACCGATGCGCAGCGCCTCGTCTCGCTGCCTGACTCGGTTCGCACCCTGCTCGCCGGCGCCCTCGGGACCGCCGTACTTGGTGCGTCGCCGGTGACCAGCGCGCTGCTGCAGGCAGCCGACGGACGCGTGGACGAGGTAGCACGCCGGGTCGCGGCGCTGCCTGGCGTAGCCCGGGTAGACACCGTCCAAGTCGAGAAGCAGGATCTTCGCCGCATCTTCGCGTTGAGCCGGGCGTTCATCGGCATCATCGAGCTGTTCGCACTACTACTCGGCGCCGCCTTGCTCTACGCCACCGTGTCGGTCAGCGCGGCAGAGCGCCGCCGCGAGTTCGCGGCGCTGCGGATGCTCGGCATGTCAACCCTCGGTGTGGGTGGCCTGTTCGTAGCCGAAGTGGCGGTCATGGCTGTACTAGGGTGGTTGGCGGGCGTCCCGGCCGGGTGGTGGCTGGCACGCATGGCGCTCGGCGGGTTCCCCGACTTCCTCCCGGGCGGGATCCCGCTCGACCCGCTCATGGCACTGGCCGTTGGTGGCGGAGCGCTGGCGGTCGTCCTGGCGGTAGCGACCCCCACCGTAGTAGCCCTCGGCAGGGCAGACCTGGCCGCAGTCGCGCGTGAGGGATCGCTGTAACAGGAGACGCTCGCGCTTACAGCGAACGGATCCGAGAGCGGCAGGCAAAGGTGGCTTCTACCTCTCGACGCCGCAGCGTGCGGGCCGGGTGGAGCGGGGAATTGCCAAGCACCGACGTTCGACGAGCCCCATCGTCCGGCAGCGCGCGACCTCTGAGCGAACGTGTATCGGGAGGCGCGGCGCCAGTCCCGGGGTAGCCGGCTGAACCGCGGCTATCGACCCAGCACCGCCGCCACCAGAACTCGGTGCCGGCACCGGTGCCCCCTGTCAGGTGCGTCATTAGGTTGACATCGAGCACAGGGCATGGTTGATAGGTTAGGTCCACTAGGTTAGGTCTACGTATCGAGGTGGGTGCTAGGAGGAGTTGCCATGACCACCGCAGTCGGTGAGCGAGGCCCCATCGGCGTGCTCTACGAACATCCGGACTGGTTCGAGCCAATGTTCGCGGAGTTCGACCGGCTCGGCGTACCCTATGAACCGCCCTGGGTTTCGTAGAGACTCGTTCCTCACGCAGCCTGCCTCGGCAGGCGCTGGTTCTGAAAGTACTCCATCTCGATCTCGATGGGTGGCCGGTAGCCGAGCTCGC
>CALCHY010000187.1 GCA_937907415.1 uncultured Trueperaceae bacterium | reverse complement strand
GGCGGCGAGGGCGTTATGGCATGGACCGTGAGCGCGGCTACTGCTGCCCCGACGCCTCGGGACGTGACCAACCTGCGCGACCTGCGCACTTACTCACCGGAGGACCTCGACCGCAGCGGCACAGTCGACTTCTACGATCTCGTGATCTTCGGCCAGGCATTCCGCGAGACCGGCATCAACCTCGCCGCAGACCTGGACGGCAACGGCACGGTCGACGACGCAGACCTGAAGCTAATCCGGGAGGCCTACGAGTTCGCGCCGCCGCAGGGGACCGCGCCAGACTGACTGACCTCAGAAGGGGCGGGGTTCTTCGGGCTCGGCCGCGCTGACGTGCGGCACGAACAACACCGCCACCTCTTCCTCGCCGCGCGCGAAGATCAACATGCCGTTCGGCCGCGGGGCGAGCATCGAGTCAGTGAACGACCCGAGCACCTGACCGGGGAGCATGGCTACCAGGCTCTCTTGGGCCGTACGGTCTCTGCCCTTGTACTGCCTGACGGTGATCTTGAGGTTCGCTAGGTCGAACGTCATCGGCTCCTGAGTGACCGTCTTGACGACGTGCTCGGTGGCACCAGACGACGTGATCAACGCGGGAACATCGGAAGGCGAAACACTGCCGACGCGCGCCATGCGCGTCACTACCTCGGCGACGGTCTGGTCGCTGAGCATCACGCCTGCCGCCTTCGCTGCACCGCGCAACAGGCCCTCGAGCGCATGGAGTCTCTCCGGAGCGCGGGCGGCGACCACGTTGGCGCGGGCAACGGCCTGAGCGACGACCTCGTCCGCTTCCCCGCGCACGTTGTTGGCCAAGACCTTGAAGCTGGCGAGAAGCTCATCGCGCTGTGAGCTGCTCAAGACCTCGTTGACGACGAGGGCGTCTGCCAGCCGCGAGCCGAGCGACTTGGCGTCGTTGCGGATGCGCACGTGCACGTACTCGCCCTCGCGGAAGGCGCCGATGCGCACCCGGTCGCGTTGGATGACCTGCGAGCCGTCTAGCTCGACCTGCTCACCGTCGAGGTAGAGCGTGCGGGAGTTGCCGACCCCCCCGATGGCAAGGTCGTGACCGGCCAGCGTGAGCCTCACGGGACCTACCATGCGCACCGTAACGGCCGTCGCCTCAGGCGGCACGCGCTCCCACCTGAGGATGGGGTTCGCGCCGAAGAGCACGCCGCCCTCGAGGTGTGGGCCGCCTGCTTCGCCACCTACCGTAGTCGGCAAGTAACCGGCCAAACGCCCGAAGAACGACTCGACCAACTCGACGTAGGTGGCGGTGTCGCGCTGGAAAGCTTGGCGGTCGGCGCGCTCGCGCGCCGTCACTTCAGCGAGGCGGCGTTCGAGGTCGCGGCGCTGAGCCGACCGCTCTTCCTCAGGCAGCCGCTCCTTACTCAACTCCTGCAACGCGAGGCGGAGTTGCGTCGAGGTCAGCGATTTGCTCGCGTCTGGCGAAACCCGCCCGGCGTATGGGTCGTTGGCTACGACCAGCGCAGCGTTGCGCACGTAACTGAACGCAGCCGACTCGCCGCGCTCGAAGGCAGGAAGAGGGTTACCCGCCTTGCCTGACGTCATTATCACGTTGATGAGCTCGCGGACTATCTCGGCTAGGGCGTCGAGGTCGGAGAGAGACACCAGCGGGTCGCGCAGGTTCGGCATCACTTCGATGACGCGGAACGCTTTGCCTGGCACGTCCTGACCGAAGGTACTGCGATCGGCGTTGCGCTGCAGGTTCTGTAAGGTGGCGAACACGAGGCGCGCCGTCAGGCGGTCGCGTTCTGCGCGCCACCCGGCGGCCACGCGCTGCACGTACTCTTCAAGGTCGTCCCACCACACGCGCCGCGCCAAGCGCTGCAGCACAGCGTGCTCGTCGCGTTCCTCCGGAGTCGAACCGTGAAACGTCGGGGGCTTCGAGGCGACTTCGTCAGCCAGCTCGACGTCGCCATCTTCCTCGAGCACCAGCGAGACGAGGCTTGGCACGAACACGGCGCTTGCCGTCGAGTCGGACATGCCTGCCATGGCCTGAGCGGCATCTTCCAAGCGCGTGCGCTCCGCACTCGATAGACGTTCGCGCTCCCGGTTGAGCAAACCAAGGAGTTCCCACAAGGAGTGCAGACCACCGCGCACGTTCCGGGTA
>CALCHY010000186.1 GCA_937907415.1 uncultured Trueperaceae bacterium | reverse complement strand
TTGTGCCTAGCGAGCGGGTTTTTTCGCGGGTGCGGTCTTGAGGGTCGGCAGGACGAGCGGCGTCCATCCGAAGCGCGTGATGGTCTGCTGCACGTACTCGCGTAGGTAAGGCCAGGCGTTCACCTGAAGGTTGACGTTCGAGAAGATCTCCAGGAGCCCATCGATCGGCTCGAGTTCGCTCTGGTAGCGCAGACCGAAACGTACCTCAACGTACCCGGCCAGTTCGTCATCGTCTCTATTGCGGGCTTCGACCCGCAGCCGCGGGTAGGCCTCGAACGCGTAACCCACAGCGCTGTCTACGCGAGCCATGTCGCTTCCGTACTTAACCAGTAGCTTGAGCTCCGACGCTTCCGGCCGGTGCACATCGCTGTGCGCCGCGGAGCTGACGAGCCGCACGTCAAGCAGCTCGATGCCTCGGATGAATTCGGCGTACTCCTCCGGAGACGGCAGCGTAGCCGCCTTCCCACCGGCGGGAGTCTTCTGAGTCTTAGTAGGTTCCTTGGCCATCTGGCGGTTCTCAGGCGGCCTCTTCACTGATGTCCTGGGCCACCGAGTAGGCGCCGTATTCCTCGTGCTGCGGGTTGAAAACGATATAGCTTGCCGGGTCGAAATCGTAATGCTGGTTCGCGGCGTGTGCGTCCAGCACTGCCTGCATCACGAACTCGTCCAAACCCATGTCCTGCTGAGCCGCCCAATCGTCCACCTCGCGCGGCAACGCCACGAGCAGGTGCTCTTCATCGTCACTGACCTGCACCGTAACGTCGTCCTGCTTAACGGCCATAAGGAGGTCGGCATCGAACTCGTTCAGGTAACGCATGATGCTCTCGATCTTGTGATCGCCGGCGCGCTCGAGCTTCGCGATGGCGGGCTGCTGGACTTTTAGGCGCTTCGCCAACTCGCTCTGGGTCAGGCTAGACCCCTCCCGTAGCTCCTGCATCACGAGCGCCAACTCAAGGCGCAGGTGCACGAGCTTGCCCTCCAGCAGCTCTCTCCGTTCGGCAAGATCAACATCGTTCGATTTGTTCACGAGCATTCACCTCGGCTCCTCAGGTCGGCATAACGGTTCTCGGACCGCTCAATGTCTTTCTTGGGAAGTTTCTGCGCTTTCTTCTTGAAGGCGTCGAGGAACACGGCGACGTCGTTGCAGTCGACGTAGATGAAGCGCGGGTTGTGCATAGACGACTTCACCTTCATTTCCAAAAGCGGCCCCTTAGCACCACTGATGCGCTCAACTTTGGGCACCACTTCTCCTTGTGGATCGGTCACTCTCTCCAGCTTCTTCACGCCGTTAGTCTCAATGAACTTCAGGTAACTCTTCAGTTGACTGTTCTCGCCTTTGGTCAGCGCGGGCACCTTCGGTATGCGTTTCACTTGCTTGACGTTAGGGATACCTGAGAACATCTCCTCGAGTTCCTTGGGGACCTTGCCGGCCTCCGTTTCGTAGAGCCTCCAGCGTTCAGGCGCCTCGCCTCGGCGGGCGGCCTGTTGACGAAGCTTATGGTCTTTCAGCATCCGTCGACACCTGCACAGTATTATTCCTTCCAAGGAATGTCAAGGGATTCTGATGCCTTCCAGCAAGACGACCAGCCACAGCCCTTAGAGGCAACAACACAACAGCAGATCTCCTAAGCGATTCACGTAAGCGCGTGACGACATGCTACCGCGGAGCGCAGGAAGGTCACTACCAGCGTAGGACCGCAAGAGGGCGTTCCCAAGGCGATCATTCGCCTGCTGTAACCCCCAGGCTCCACTCGCGCACCTCATCCGTGTCCTTAGCGGCCGCCATGTAGATCTCCGTGCTGCTCATGCTCGCGTGCCGCAGGTGGTCCCGCACCTTCCGAAGGTCGCTCGTCTGGCTAGCGTAATGCACCCCAGCGAAGTGCCGTAGGCCGTGCACGCCCTTAGTGAACTTCTCGGGCGCCAACCCCCGCATCTCAAGCGCAAGGAACCACAACTCCTGCAACCTCGTGTACACCCGCGAGCTCGAGCGCACCCCCAGCACGGACGGTGCGGCCTTACCGGGCGAGGCTGGCGAGATGTCCTGGGAGCGCGCGATTAGCACGCGCTTGAGTTCATCACTCATGGTGACTCCGGCGGTCTTGGCACCCTTACCCAGCCGCACCGTCAG
>CALCHY010000185.1 GCA_937907415.1 uncultured Trueperaceae bacterium | reverse complement strand
GCCCCGGCGCCTAGTAGACCTGCTCGCGCTGCCCGAAGCTATAGACCATGACGCCCTTGACCTTGTCGAGGCCGATGGTCGGGAAGTAGGGCGGCGAGACGCTGGCGTACATGCGGGGGTCGTAGGTAAAGTTACGGCTGTAGCCGGTGGACATCCTGCCGGAGTTGCTGTTGAAGGTCCCGAAGGCACCGTACTTGTTCTCGATGATGCCGCCCATCAGGTTAACTGCGCCGCGCGCGTCTCCCCTGTTGTAGTCCTCAACCGCAACAACCCCTTCCGAGCTCATCAGCACCCCTTGGATGTTGACGTCGACCGGTGCGTTGTCCGCCGATCTGGAGTTGTTGTTTCCGATCTCGATGTTGCCCTTTTGCGTGTACACCCCTAAGACGTTTATGGCATCGAGGTTCTCACATTGGGCCGGGGTCACGGAGTTGTCGGAGTTCCTTACCGGAGCGCTGGCACATGGGGGGTCTTGGTACTTGAGGTCGCGCGTGATCGTAAGTGAGCCGTCGGCGACCACCGTAATCTGTGCGAACGAGGCAATCGCTGGAGCGGAGGTCTTGGGGTTGCTTGCCGTCGACCGGGCCGGGCCACCGAAGCGAGCGACATCGCCATCTGCATAGATGACGCCATTGAAGTTAGTGATCGGTTGCCCCGTCTTGTTGAGCGCAGTTGCCCACGACCAAACGCCGCCGCTCCTGGTCCCCGCTTGCAGGACGCCGTCCTCTGCGAAACGGTACCTGACCGTCGTCGTTGCCCACCCGTTGCAGTCCCCCCTCCAGTTGTAGCTGGTGCATCTCTCAACCTCGGCCTCGACGTACTGATAGACGACCGGTCCGCCCGAGCAAGCGCCAGAAGTGTTGCAGCTGAGGGGGTTGCCGCTGGAGTTCGCAGCCCACAGGTTGAGCGAGGTCACGTTGGAGTCGTCACCGAAGTGGATACCCGCGGCGTTGGCTTCGTTGGCCTGCACGAAGGAGTTGGTGGGCAATGGGACGTACTCGGCCTGCCAATCCACGCCGCCGCTCAGGATCGGCTTGTGCGAGCCGTACTGTGGGTTGGGACCCAGGTTCCGGCGCAGGGTGTCTTGCCTGTCGTAGAAGTAGGCGCCGTAGGTCGCGGACCTGCAGTACTCCTCCTGAACGCCAGTCGAAGGGTTCACCCTAGTTCCGCGCTGGTTAGTCGGGCACCCGGCCGACGTCACTTTGTGCCCGAACCACGGCTCGTTGAAGAACCTGAAGTACTCATTCGTGTGCACGGGGCCGTCGAACAATGTGTTGTCGGTGAACCATACGGCATCGTTGCTTTCGCCTTTGTGGATGTTGGTGAAGAGCGCGTACTGGGCGAACGTCACGCGGCCTACCGTGAAGCGGTACTCGCCCTGCATGACGACGTTGCGCTTGAACCCGGCCAGGGTGGCTTCGGAGACCATGACGAACGGGATGGCGTAATCCTGGTTCTCTGGCCTTGGCTTGCCGGTCACGAAGCGCCCCGAGGGCAACGTGATGCCGGCGGGCAGCACCTCGCCACACGTGTTGTTAGTGACGAACACCCTAATGCGCACTTCGGATCCGGCCCCGAAGGAGGTGGGGTCGGCGCTGCATAAGGCCTCGTCGATCTTCGTTTGCAGCTGCGAGGCCACGGAGTTCGCGCCGGTGAGGTCACTAACCACGCTGCTGGCGTCCGGGGTCTGCGCCGTGCAACTGCCGCTGCCGAAGGACCAGCAGGTAGTGGTCGAGCTGCGCACCTTAACGATCTCGTTGAGTTCATCCCGGATGTCGGATGTTAGAAGCGCGCCACCCAGGTTGGCGCCTCCGCGAGCGAGTAGCAGCGTTTGCACTATGGCGGTGTCGTCACCGCTGTGGCGCACCTCGTTAATGGTGCGAGTGAAGAGTAGGGTGCCGATACCCGCTACCACCACCATCGTCAGGAGGGTGATGATTAGAGCGAGTCCGCCCTGCCTGGTTGACCTCAGATGCATGACCTCACCGCCTTGATGTTGAAGCTGGGGTTGGAACCGAGCTCCACTTGGCTAACGTAATTTCTCTCCACGGTGCCGCCAAGCGAGCGGCCCTCGCTGCGCAACTCGATCTGCAGCCGCAGCAACTCGACAGGCTCGCCGTTGTGCACGCCCGTTCTCGTGGGGTTGCCACTCTCGGCCAAGGGCGTCGAGAGCGTGTAGAGCGTGCCGGTGTTCTTACCCCGGTAAACGTAGTCGATCTGAACGCCGGTCAGGTTGAAGGCCAGCGCCTGGGCGGCCCCGTTGCGCTCGCGCTGGTAGAGCGTATCGGTGCCGTCGTAACTGAGACCGAGTGACTTGACTCGGAACAGCAGGGACCCGCGGTTGGAGCTAGAGGTGCTGGAGGCCGCCATCCCGGTGAAGCACGCACCTTTGCTTGGTGCCACCAGGCGGGTGCCACCCGAGCCAGAACTGTTCGTTCCCACGTTGAACAACACTGCCTGGCCGCCGGAATCGACGAGCATGACCTGTGTGCCTGCAGCGCCGACGTCGGCGGCTGAGCCATATACGTTCACTGTGTTTGACGCCACGTCGATGGCAGTCACCTGGAATCCGGCACCGCCGTCCAGCAACATGAACGACACGGAGTTGGCGCCGGAGGTGTACGGAACGTTCGAAACCGCGCCGAGCACCGCGCTGCGCACTTCTTGCGTGAAGACCTCTGTGATGCGCCTGAGCCGGGCCTGGGTGGCGGTAGCTGCCTCCTGTCCGCTCTGAACACGGAGACCCTGGGAGATAGCCGCGTACGCCACGGCTAGCACGATGCTCAGGATTCCCAGCGCGATGAGCATCTCGACCAGCGTGAATCCCTGCTTTGCGCCCCGGCGCATATCAGTTGATCCCGTCTAGACCGGTCGGCGAGTCGTCTTCCGGCCCTGGGGGCACACCCGCGGTGTCGCCCCTGACGCACGTCTCGCCGCCACCTGCAGAGCGCGAACAGGTCTCGACCGAGTAGTGAACCACGCTGGCGGTTCCTAGGGTCACGGCGCCGAGGTTCGTGACCACCACGCGGTACAGATCGGGGTCCGAGATGCCGTCGCCCCTGAACTCAGGGAAATCGGCCGTGAGGCCGCCGTAATCCCAAACGATGGGCGTGCCGGGTTGCGCCAGCACCACTGGGTCGGCCCCGGCCACGCGGCGGCCGATGGCGTTCATGATCTGCACGCTCTGGGTTCGCCGACCGGAGTCGGAGTTCGTGCGGATACTTCCGAGGTAGGTGGTCAGAATGGCTGCGGTGACGATGCCGAGGATGGCAAGCGCCACCAGAACCTCTATAACCGAGAGGCCTGCTGTCCGCCTTGCCGAAGTGTGGTTCATCTGCCCTCCCATCAGGATCCGGCCCTGACTTCGCCTATCAGCGAGATCTGCAGGGTCGTCGACTTGCCTTTGGCGGTAACGGTCAGGGGCGATGGCATGTCACTCAACGAGGACGCCTCGATCTTTCCTGGCGGCGTGAACACGAGCGCCGTGCCCGTCGGCCAGTTGCTGGATACCCCGTTCGGCAGTACAAAGCGCTTGAGCTCGGCGTTCGTCTCGGTGTTCCTCAGCACGAAGGTGTTGCCGGTGCGTGTGAG
>CALCHY010000184.1 GCA_937907415.1 uncultured Trueperaceae bacterium | reverse complement strand
GGGAGGGGGTCGGAGTTCGTGCCGGGCAAGTAGCCCGAGGCGCCTGCGTCTGGTGTCCTCTGACAACGAGCACGCAACTCTGCACCTGGCCCCTCACGCCATTCTCGCTCTTGTGGTGGATGGGCCTGAGTTCGAGTGGCGTTTTGAGGGTGCGGAAGGCGTCCTCCACGCGCCATAGGCCACGGTAGGCGAGCGCCACCTCGCTGGCGGGCAGGGTGGTGGTGGTCCTGAGCACCCACTTGCCGTCGTACTTGGCGTCATCCGCGATGCGGCTGCGGTCGAGGCGCGTGCTGCTGCCGTCGACCTTGAGGTAGCGCCTGGCGCCGGGCTTGAGGCTGTCGCGCCACGAGCCCATCTCCAGCTGTCGCCCCAAGTGGCTCAGGATCGCCTTGCGTTGATGAGCGTCCTCCTCGGCCCTAGCCTGGTTGCGGCACAAGATAAGGCACTCCACACCGTCGCGACTGACCTCCTTCACTTCGATGGTGGGCGTGACGCGCTGGTCGTGGCCGGCGCGTGAGAGCGCCTCGTGGCTCGCCTTGCGCCTGAGCCGCTCGGCGATGTTGTGGTCGATGCCGTCCTCGCATAGCGCCGCTAAGTTGGTGGCGCTCACCATGCCGCGGTCGGCGACCGCCACGAACGAGCCTAACGCTAGGCACTCACGGAACTCCCGTGAGGCGAGAGCCATGCACTTCACGTCCTACTGCCGGCCCGGGAACAACCAGTGCCCTAACGGGTAGCCTTTGCGGCTGGTCAACAGGCCGAGGTTCACCTGCGGCCTATCACCGCGCTGGTCGCGCGAGAACCTGAAACCCGCGAGCCCCTCGAAGTAGCTGCTGATGGTGTCGAACATCATCAGCGACGCGTCGGCGAACAGCTTGCCGGTCAAGACGCCCGTCAACCTCGTCTCCAGCTCCGGCCCGACGTCGGCCAGGAACTTCAGCGCGCGGTAGGCGTGCTGCAGCTCGATACCCTCGTACTCCGGCGCGAACAGCCTAGCCAGCCACTTCTTGACAAACGCCCGCTTGCTTGAAGGTTCCAGCACCCGAGCGAACACGATGGCTTTCACCACCTCCCTAACCGGGAAGGCAAAACGCGGCCCCGCCGCCAGGTCAACGAGCATGCCGCTCAGGACGAGCTAGCCCCACACGTGGTTCAGGGCGTGCACCGCCCCGTACTCCCGGCCCAGGTGCACCACCACCCACTCCAGGCCGGACGTGTCGCCCACCGCCAGGGTGCCGCAAGGCGCCAAGGATCTCACCAGACGGTCTATCTCGGCTGGGTCGAGCTGGTCCTCGCGCCCCAGCTTTGCCACCACCCGCTTCCGCACCTTGTCACCATCGCCGTACGACTTCACCAACTGCAGGTAGGTGAGCTGCGAGCCGCCACTCCGCACGCTCGAGTGCTTCACGAATATTGCCACCATGATGGCACGCGCACCATTCGCCCATCACGCCATTACCCACCTGCTATTGCCACTACAGCATGCCCAACGAAACGACGAGCAAGCCCGCTCCCCACGCAAACAGGAACGGGCTACAAGCTCAACTGTTCAACTTGGGTCTGTATGGGGTGTGACGGGTGGCTGAGACAGTGGTTGGGCCATTGGCGATCCTCGACGGCCCGCATGGCTCTAGCGCCCTGCGGAGGATGCACCTTCCAAGAGCGGCAACCCGGGTTAGCGTCTGGATGCAACTGCTTCATGGACCAGCTTGGCCGCTAGCTCCATGTCCTCGTGACCCCAGAACCGGAGCACGAGCCAACCCTCGATTGCCAGCCTTTCATTATGGCGGCGGTCTCGCGCGACGTTTTCCGCGATCTTCTTCTGCCACCACGCAGAATTACTCTTTGGCCGCGTTCCATGGATGGGGCATCCGTGCCAAAAGCAGCCGTCGACGTAAACGGCAACTCTCGGTCCCGCAAAGACGATGTCTGGCCGTAACCTAGGAATTCCAGTGATTGGGGAATCGACCCCATACCGCAGTCCCATTTTGTAGAGCGCCCTCCGCAATCGGATCTCTTCGGCAGTATCCCTCCTGCGAACTGCCTTCATCCGGTTGGATGTTATAGGCGTCGGGCTCTGGGCCGCTAGAGGTTCAGATTGGCGGTTGCTGGGCGGCACCAAACCCCCTCAGAGTCCCAAAATGAGTCACGGAAGACTTGGAGCGTATGCCGAGAACGCAGCCGCGAACCCGAGTGGCATTGGCACGGCGTCTCCGATCCACTTTGCCAGCTGCGTCCTACCCGGAGGTGACCCACTATCAACGACGAACCGGTAGGTATCGGGAAAACCCTGCAGGCGTGCCGCCTCGCGTGCAGTGAGAACGCGCGGGCGTGTTGGGTGGACGTACCGACCACGGCCGGGTGACATGAAGCCCGTCGTAATGGTTGGTGCAGGCTTGTCCTTGTGCATGCGCCCATATACAGACATATAGGTCGTCCCTTGCCGGTGGCTCTTGGGGCGTTCTGGGAGTGCAAGTTCATGGGCGTCGTTATCGAAGAGCCACTCCATTCGGGCCTGATTAGTAGAGCTCACCACTGTGCCCTCATCGACGACGTCCACGGCTGGGGCATCCTCAAGATCGTGGATTGCCCACCACACTGACCGTGGTTCCGGCTCACCTAATATTTCCAGGACATCTTGAAGCGGCAATGGCGCAAAGTCACGACGTGCGACCAAGAAGTGCCGCCTCCGGGCTTGCGGCCAACCCATCTGAGCGGCGTTCAAAACTCCTGAAACTACATTATACCCCTCGGCAATTAGGAGATCGCGCGCCGTTTCTACGACGTTGTCAGCGTCGTGAAGCACGGCTGGCACGTTCTCGATCACTACGACGGGCGCACCGATTGCGACGGCAAATGCTGGCACCGTCAGGTACAAGGAGTTTCTTGGGTCGTCTCGCCGTGTGTGGTTGTTAAGATTCGAATGCCCTTGACAAGGGGGACCGGCCAGGACGACATCCACCTCTTGTAAGGCCGAGGCAATATTTTCGTCAGTTATTTCCGGTGGATAGTGAAACGTAGTCTGCCGTGACGTCCGACGAACCGCAAAATCCAGTAGGCTCGCGACCGAGGCTGAACTAGTCCGCAGAGTGCCATGATTGGCCGCATACACGCGTGTCGCGCCCGCATCTTGGTCGATTGCAAGTTCCGAGGTCATCGGATAACCGGCTTCTGCAAAGAACTGAGAAAACCCGTTGGCAAGCCCACCCGGACCGCTGAACAAGTCGACGGCCCGAAGCGCACGGTTCCATCCAAGGACAGGTGCTGGTCGTTGACCACGCAAGTACGCACGCCACCACTCGCCTTTCAGGTCGCCGGAGACTGGTTCGCGTACATCCACGCTCGAACGCAGAACCGTCGAGCCCCATTTAAGATTACGAACGAGCTTGCTACCTTCAAGGTGAAACCAGTCGGCACTCTCGCGACCTGTCGCGATAGGAGTTGAGGTTAGGTCCGGCACGTCACCTAATCTACATTCCAGACCTCGTCGACTATGTCACGGGCCTCGGATTCGTCATAGACGTGCATGATGATGTTCGTCCAGGTCCGGTTCAAGCGTTTTCCAACCTCCCGTATTGGATCCGTCGTTTGTCGGTCGGCATACTGCTTTTCTGCCAATGCGCGCGCAATGTTCGGCGCCGAGCCAGTCTGAACGCGGACGACATGGGACCGCCAAAAATCGGCAGCTTCCGTGATTCCGCCAGCCAATCGCTCAGTACTCTTTCCACCCAAGGCAGCGGTGCGAATGAACATGCGAACCAGCACTGTTTCCGTGTTCTTCGCTCCATCGACATAGCTCATGTAGTTACCCTCGGGTTTGAATGCGCTCTTTTGGCGCCAGACGATGAAATTCCAGAAGTACTTCACGGATAAGTACCGCCAGAAGCCACGATCGTCTAGTACCTCAGTAGGAATGTGAACTAGTGTGTCATAGAGCTTCTGGGCCATCTGACCTTCGTAACGGTCGATGTCCTTATCAGTCCACTGTTCCATACCAATTCTAACCTCGTCAGCCAAGGTCTCGATAGTCGTCAATTGAAGCAAATCTCCTGAGCCGATCCATTCGACTTCTGCTTCAATGTCAACATCAATACCGCTTACTCTCTTCGCGGCGATTTCCTCAACGTGCGGACGTGACAAGATCGGATACCGCATTACTCGTCCTCTGCCTTCAGGGCATCTGAAAACACCTTGTTCACGTTGAAAACGTGTTCTAGGTTGGCGATTGCTGCTTCGGGACGGTTCAATATCTGTCCAAGAATGTGGTCGTGCTGCTTGTCATCAGCAGATGCATTAGCGAGCATACGCACCACGCTCCCAAGGACGCTTGTACGAACATCCTCGTAGGTAAACGCATCGGAGTCGTGGTTAACGCTTGCCTCGCGAACAATAGCCGATACGAAGTCTAGGGCAAGTTGTATCTGGAATGCATGGCTCAGAAGTGAATTCCTTCGAGCGTTCAACTGGGCCAAGAAATCAGCGTCTACGTAGAACTTGGGCTCATCCTGTTCGGTCGCTGGCCTGGTTATGTCGTGTCCGTCAAGGTCGACGTACCTAGTTGCTTTTGCGCTGATTTGGAGCGAGTGCCTGATCTCAGGGGTAAGGGGTATAGGCGAAAAGACGATTTGGCTGAGTGTGGTCTCAACGCCAAATTGCACTCGAGTTAGCCATGTACCCTTACGGAAGGGCTTCAATGCGGCTGGTTTGAGGTGGAAAGCTAATATGAGCGCAAGTTCAAGCTCGAACCCTGTGAAGGGCGCGGAAAGCGCCCGAGCCCGATTGCCCTCCCTGCCTTTGGTGATGTCTATAAGTCGTTCTAGGCTTCCGAGGTCGGACACCCGATGCCGGAAGACGATGTCGGCAAGCTTGAGGTACGACGATTTTGCAATGGCGATGAGCTCGACTGCCTCAGCCCCGATGCCTGCCATTCGGAGGCCAGATTCTATGTGAGCTTTGAACTGGGTGAAGGATCTATCGTCCGGTGCCCACTCAAGCTTTACTGGACGGACCATGTATTCGTGGGCTAGTAGGTCGACATGGATCCGCTTTGTAGCAGGGCAACGGTCTGGCCCAAATTGTAGGAGTGCGGTGTCCAGGACGTTGTCGAGAGCCGTGAGCCCCTTGAACGGGCGAATCGTTCGATTTGCGGTACTCACCGTGCCCCGCTCCCTGCAGGGACAGAATCGACGAATACTCCATCAACAACAAGGCGTCCGGTCCAATCCGCAACGTATGGCTCGGTAACGAAGCCTACGCGCACCGGAACCCCGCGCCTGAGTATTCCTCTAAGTCTACTCTCCTGGGTTCGTACGAAACCGGGGGCATTTTCCAAGAAATGTTGTACTGCAGCATGGTCACCTATGCGGTCATCTTCGATGTATCTATAGGATACCGTTAACTCGACTAGGTGCTCCTCGGCCTTTGCGTGATCGGTCAGCGTGAACGTAACGTAGCCCCGGACTCGAATCATGCCCTCGCTGGCCACCTCTAACTCGACTTCTGGGACAATGGAGATTGGCCTGACTTCAGACATTGGGGCCGGTACTCCTTTGCCCTCTCCCCGCATTACTCTTCTCATCACGTCGTTGAAATACGGAAGAACCACGTCTTCCGTCTTCGGAATCGCGGGTTTCAAGCCTCTACGGAACGCGTCGACTCGGCGTCGAATCGTCCTAGTGACGTCACCCGCAATCGCGGCAGCCTCAGGATCTAGCTCACCCTCCGCTATTCGTGATTGCCAGGAGTCATGTGCTTTGGGTTCGGTTTGCCTCAGGTAGTCGTCAATCGATCGTTGGCCGTCCATTGCGTTCGCGTCGGCAACGAACACTCCACGAACATATGGAGGGGCCTGCCCCGTTTCGTGGTACTCAACAACCATCCTGGGGCCCCGGGTCAACGCGACCAGACTTCGATGGTTGACCACCTCGCCATTAGGGACAGCTCGCTGATCTGCGTAGGACCAGTCCTCCAGATTGCTGACTAGGGATAGCTGTCCAAGTGGGCGACCTTTTACAACGTCTGGGGGAGCGTGCTCTGCGTTTGCGGTCAGAATCTCAAAGCGCTCTCGATCCCTATCTGGCTGGCTCCGCTCTTTGGCGATATCCCATGCATCGATGAATGTCTTGAGCACAGGATCCCGCTTGGGCCTAGGTACTACCTGGGTGCCGTCGTAGTCAACAACCGAGACGACGAAGTCATTCTCAACGATAGCTGGCCACCAGTAGCGTTCAATGGCGCGTACCAGGTCACTGGGGTCAACGGTCGGGTCAATTACGACGAAGGTAGTTCCCAGGTCGTCGATTTCGTGGGGACTTCGGCGGGCCAAACCCAATGAACTTGCAATATCGTCGGCAGCTTCGTTCTCAAAGGGAACAATGGTGTCTAAGCTTCTTTCGAGTGACTGGCCAAAGCGAGCGAACCCTGTGAAATTTGATCCATTGACGTCGTGCTGGCCCCAGTACGTCATGCCGAGGAAGCGGCGCGTCACGTCAAGCTCGTCTTCCTGTTCGCGGAAGCATGTATAAGCACACACAGAACGAACGCGAGATCCGCTTATCAATCCGGCCTTCCCGTAGCCAAATGAGCCACCTGAGCCGGATGACTTAACTGTGTAGCCAACGCTAACAAGCGCCCAGTACATGCGAGACCGCGCTTGCTGCCAGGGCCCGTACATTCCCGTTGTTGCATGCTCCACTATTTTCAAGATTCGTAGGGGTCGGCTTGCGGTTCCAATATCGTCTAGGCAGTCCACCGGTTGAAGTCCAAGGTGCTTGCGTCCCTCTGTTGTGGCGTCCAGCCGTTCCGCAAGACCCGCTAAGTCAAAGGCTTCAACGAACCTACACTTCTCTTCGCCAGCGAGTTCCTCAAACCGGAACTCAATCATGAACTGCGGAGCGGTAGAATCACGTGTTTGAAGGTCTCGTGCTGCGTCCCAGGAATTCTGTAGCACTTCACGTGCCATCAGGGTTGCTGCCGAGGATGGCGCGTCGAGGTCCATGACACCTGGTCGCTTTGGGTCTTCGTGCCGAAATATCTTCGCTAAATCGCCAGAAGACCCGCTTCGGTTCGGATCGGTGCGTTCCCAGGCCCATGTTCGGCTCACGCTGCGCTTATCCCCCTTCTCAATGCTTATCTGCTGCACGAATCGCGATCGCTACGGCTGCATGCCATGCTAACTGAATGTCGCATACGATTGCGACAACGACCAAGAGGAGTTGCGAGACGGGGCTGGGTTCTACGCTTCGGCGCTAATGAATTCTGGACCGTGCAGTACTACGGCCCTACATGCTTCATCTCGCTCGCCTGCGCTTACTTTGCCTGTCCCCAAGTCGTCGATTCATGTCTCGCGCTGGAAAGTACTTGCTCGTGAGCAACCACACAGCCTCCAGAGCTAGTCGGATCAATCGTACTTTGGACTGGGCCACGCGCGAATCATCAATTGGGCCAACTCCGAGGTCCTGCGTTTGATCTCCTCTTCTCCCCACTTGGGAGCGCTGGACTTACAGAGTTCATCCGCCAGCATCCTCGTCAACCGAATTTCCGAAGTCTGATACTGGCGAAGTTTCTCCGAAATCGTCTTGTTTGAAGCCCGGGCATTTTTTCGCGCGTGCAGAAGCGTTAGATTACCCAAGGCACCCACCAAATCCTTGTGCTTGTTCTTTGAGATCAAGTCGTCGGCAAACCAGTCTTCACTAGGCGTTTGGGGCAATATGTGCTCAACGTGCACGGCCTTGGGTCCGAGTACCTCGGTTTCTCCCGTTGATACCTGTCGATTGAGCTCTACTAGGATTCTCCTACAAGCGGCGTCTACTTTCGCCAATCGCACTTTCGAAATAGCCGCCAGGAATTCATTGTCGGAGGGCATAGTATCGTCAAGCCGTTCCCGCAATGCTTGCCGAACACTAACACCTTCACGAATGAGATTACAGGCCGCCTGATACTCTCTTTCCAGCGTATTAGCATTTCCATCCGCGATGACCGAATGCCGAAGGGTAATCGTCTCCGCGAATTCTAGGGCGAACCGAAGCTGATTGGGATCGTCCGCGACTGCGATGAGAAGGGGCCGACAGGACTTGGCTTTGAAATCATTGAGCCTCAAGAAGTTCTCTGCGAATGATTCGGGCCACGCGGCGGGCCAGTCGGGCGCCTCGGGATCTGGATTGGCTATGTGCTTGTATTCGCTTGCACGTGTTCGCAGATCGTGTACAAGCTCAGCTATTTGCTTCGGGCTTCGCTTCTGGAGCTCTTCTCGAGCGGCATTGAACAAGTTGGACTTCCTGACGAACTTGAACTTTGCGATCCAGTAGTAGCGAAGGAAGTTTACGATCTCGCCGGCGCCAACGGTCTGTACGGCTTCTTCCCATCCGTCGACCACGTCTTGGAAGTTCTCGCCTGCACGCGCCAGGAGCTTATTCTTGATTAAATCCGCTGCGTTAAGGGGAAGGCCTCGATGGTTGAGGGTTTCGAATAGAGCGAACGCAGCGGACTCGGATGGCGTCGTGATCCTAACGAAGGTTACTTCGTATAGAACGCGCTGTGCCATCCGAATGTAGGCTTCTTTCGGGCTTCCTCCATGTTCCTGAGCGTGTTTAACTCGCGACGCGATATCTTCTTTGATCCTCTTCGCTGCTTGACCGAGCAGGGTCCTGTAGTCGGCCTTCGGAAGGTCTAGCTCTGGATGCTCCAGAACCTTTACGTATAGGGGATGGTCGGACTCTTGGAGAGTAAGAATGGGCTTCTTCTTCTGGCCGATCTTTCCAACCAGCAAGTGCTTGCTTACGTTCGCATGGTCTTCGACCTTATGCCGCTCCAAGCCCATGCCTAGTAGGCCGAGCAAAAGCGATATGGTTGTTAGCCGCTGTTGACCATCGAGAACTTGCAGTGAGTCGCCAACTTCTGCTTCCGTCAATACCAGCGAGCCAAGAAAATGAGGCGGAACGCCCTTCGGAACTTCTGAAACCAAGTCGAGTTCGTCGAAGAGATCCCGAAGGAGGTCGTCGATTTCGTCTTTGGTCCAAGCATATGCCCGCTGAAATACTGGGATCTTGTAGGTTGTGCTGCCCGTACCGAAGACCTCCTCGGTCGTAGCAACTCGTACGTCGAACTTCTCGTTTGGACGCATGCTTCGTATTCCCCCGCTATAAAGGAAATCGTGAATTCGTTGACGTCGTCGTAGTGATCTGCATTTCCGTCATTAGATCATGTGAGCGATCAGATCGCTACTGGCGCGAGGGCCGTGCGATCTCCAAATCGTGAACCTGGTAGGTATCTCAGCGTCACCATCGACCCCGCCTCGGTTGGAGCTTTCACGCTACTATCTGCCTACCGGCCAACCTGCCAACGCTACGGGGAGTCAAGTCCCAGAACGTCTGTATATTCCTCCAGGGCCAGTCATCACCAAGCCGCCATGCTCACCTCCTCATCGCTGGCCGATGATGCGGCGGGGCTAACCTTAAGCAGTTCCATGTCCAGTTACTTCCTACCTGAGAGCCACTCCTCGCTCTGCTCCACTCACAACGCCGTCACCAGCCGCAAGCAGGCTTCCCGGTTCGGGAAGATCCGAACCACCCTGGTGCGGCGCTTGAGCACCTGGTTGAAGCGCTCCAGCCCGTTCGTGGAGCGGATACGGCACCCGTGGGGTCCGGGGAACGCGAAGCACGCCAGCGTAGCTTCGATTCCCTCCTCGAGCCACTTGGCCACCGCCGGGTGGGAGGCGCTCCAACGCTCCACCACCTCATTGGCGAGAGATCACGCCCATCCGCGGTCCGTCGCGGCGTAGATCACCTTCAGGTCGGCGGTGAGCGCCGCCCGATGCTTCCTAGCCACCTTGCCGCGCGCGTTACGCAGGAAGTGCCCCTGGCAACGTTGCCAGGCTGCGCCCTGGAAGTAGCGCTGGATGGCGCTCACCAGGCCGCGGTGATCGTCCGCTGGTCACCAGCCGCACACCCCTCAGGCCGTGCTCCTTGAGGCGCCTGAAGAGCGCGTCATAGGCCGCATCCGACTCGCTGTCGGCCACGTCCACGGCCAACAGCTCCCGCTGCCTGTCAGCGCCCACGCCCTTCACGATCAGCTCGCCCTGGCTCATCACCCGGCCATCGACCCTGACGTGCTCGTAGCGCGCGTCGACCACCGGGTAGGGCTAGGTCACGGCGTCCAGGCGCCGCTCCCGCCAGGCGCTGAGCTCGGCGTCGAGCTGGCCGGCCAGGCGGCTCACGGTGCTCTTGCTGAAGCTGGTGCCACACAGCACCTCGGTGATGTCGTTGACCTTCCGGGTGCTCACGGTCTCTTAGTACATCTCCATCAGCGACAGCACCAGCGCCTTCTCACTGCGCTGATAACGGTCGAAGAGCTCCGTCTTGAAGGTGCCCTCGCGGTCCATCGGCACCAGCAGGTGCAGCGTGCCCACGCGCGTCTTGAGCTGTCGGCTACGGTAGCCTTTGCGGCGGCTACGCCGCTCCTCGGTGCGCTGGTGGGGGTCGGCGTTCAGGTGCAGGGCGATCTCTTCTTCCAACAGCCGCTGCAGCGTCGCCTGCACGATCTCGCGCAGGAAATCGGGTTGATCAACGAGCGCCTCACGCAAACGGGTCGACAAAGCAATATCTTTCGGTTGAGCCATCGTTCACTCCGTCCAAGGGGTTGAGTCCGCTTCCCAATGCGGAGGAGCGATGGCTCCTGACTCTCACGCAAATCTCGCAAAGCCACCTAATTTACAAACGAAATGGGGCGCTATCGACCGCGACATGGACCTCGCCAACCACAAGCAGGTCAGCATCAACACCGGCCTGCAGGTCTACTTCGCCGACCCCCGCAGCCCCTGGCAACGCGGTTG
>CALCHY010000183.1 GCA_937907415.1 uncultured Trueperaceae bacterium | reverse complement strand
CTGGACGTCGTCTTCTCCCTCGACTCCGTGATCACCGCGGTCGGCATGTCTGAACACCTCGGCGTCATGGTCACCGCCGTCATCATCGCCGTGGTCGTCATGATGGTTTCCGTCAACTCGGTGGCTAGCTTCGTCGAGCGTCACCCGACCGTCAAGATGCTCGCGCTCTCCTTCCTGCTGCTCATCGGCACTACCCTCGTGGCGGAAGGTCTCGGCCAACACGTGCCGAAGGGGTACATCTACTTCGCCATGGCCTTCAGCATCATGGTCGAGCTCTTGAACCTGCGGGCGCGCGCAGCGCGTCAGCCGGTAGAGCTCTACGAGCGCGGCCCGAAGTCGGGCGCGCTGTAGTTCCTAGTCCTGGGGGTTAGGCGTTCAGTGGTGGGTGCGGCGGCGCTTCTGCTCGTACATGCGGGCGTCAGCTCGACTGACTAGCGCCTCGAACGACTCCGCGTCGTCCGGGTAGAGCGCCGCGCCAACGCTTGCGGAGAGGCGCACTGCGCCCGTCTCCAGATGGATGGGCTCCTCGACGGCCTCGATGAGGCGGCCCGTAACGCTATCGACGGCATTCAGGTCGCCGCCAGCCAGCAGCACGGCGAACTCGTCGCCTCCGAGGCGCGCGACCATCTCGTCAGGCCTCACCTTGGCGGTGAGGCGCTGGCCGATGATGCTGAGGACTTGATCGCCGACCTCGTGGCCGTAAGTGTCGTTGACGCCCTTGAAGCCGTTCAGGTCGAAGTAAAGCAGTGCCATCGGCACGTCGCGGCGGCGGAGCACCCAGAACCGCGTCTTCAGGTGGCGCCGGTTGGCTAGCCCCGTGAGGTCATCGCGGTTGAGGAGCTCGACGGCCTGGTGCAGCACTGACTTGTAATGCGTGATGCTGCGGAACTGAACGACCAGGTAATCGTCGTCGACCGGGATGACCGAAACGGCGTACCAGGTGAGGTTCTCGCGCGCTTCGCGCGTGCCGGGCTCGGACCCAGTTTCCTTCGGGGGCGTGAGTACCTGCTCGAACTCCTGCACGCGCCGCGTGACGTGGGCGGTGACCAAGCGCCGATAGACCCGCGGCTCGAAGGCGTCAGCCCGCGCCGCGCGGGCGGACTTGCCGATGACTTGGGGTGGATCGATGCCCAGGGCGGCAGCGGCGCTCTCGTTGATGTCGCACCATTCGAAGTCGTCTAGCCGACCGCCGTCACCCTTGATGGCCTTGAAGAGCGCGAGTCCATGCGGCGCGCTGCGGAAGTACCCGGTCCAGAGTTTCTCAGCCGGGATACTGGCGGGGCGCACGACACTCACACTGCTCTCCATGACCTCACTCATGATAATCACCGCTCACTCATCAAGATGCCACAACTGAGTGGGAAGCACGGACTAAAGCCCAACTTCGCGCTCGCGCGTCGCCTTTGGCAACTACTCTCCTGTCGCTACCGGGAGGTCGCGCGATGACCAATCGCTCCAGGAGCCCACATACAGCTTGGCCCCAGAGTAACCCGCCAGTTCAAGCGCTAGTACGAGGTGGGCGGCGCTAACACCAGAACCGCAGTAAGCGACGACCTCGTCCTTGCCGCCCGCCAGGGCCAGTTTCTCACGCAGCACGTCAGGCGCAGCGAAACGGCCGCCCGTCATGTTGTCCATGAAGAAGCGGTTGGCAGCGCCTGGAATGTGCCCTGCCTTCGGGTCGAGCGGTTCCGTGTCGCCGCGGTAACGCTCCGGCGCCCTAGCGTCGATGAGTTGCACGTCTGCTGAACCGATCGCACCGGCCACATCGTCTACGTCCACGGCCATGTCGGGCTGCAAGTCGAGCGTGAAAACAGCAGGTGACTGCCTAGCCGTTGGCGCCACGAGTTGCCCGCCAGCAGCCAAGTATGCGGCCAGGCCGCCGTCTAGGAACCTCACCTGCTGCTTGCCCGCGTAACGTAAGAGCCACCAGGCCCGCGCCGCGTACATTACTCCGGCGTCATCGAACACGACGACCTCGTGCTCGTCACCGATGCCCAACGCGCCCAGCTTGGCCACGAACTCGTCCATGTCTGGGAGGGGGTGGCGCCCGCCTTGCGGCTGCACCTTGCCAGCCAGGTGCGGCTCGAGGCCAAGGTACACGGCGCCAGGCAACGTGCCTGCCGCGTACGCCGCGGCCCCGTATGAGGGGTTGGAGAGTTCGTAGCGCGCATCGATGAGCCTCAGGTTGCTCGTCTCTTGCGGCTGTGCAAGACGCTCGATGAGTTCCTCCGGCGATATCAAGCTGCTAGGTGCTTTCATGCGGCCAAGTCTACAATCGCGAAACGCGCACGGCACGTACGGCACGCTTATGATGCCGACATGGCCGTCAGGCACGTAGACAGCACAGCAAACCCACTCGTCAAGGAACTAGCCGGCCTGAGGCAGAGGCGGGCGCGTGAGCGCAGCGGCACCTACCTCATCGAGGGTCAGCGCGAGGTCGAGCGGGCGCTCGCGGCGGGCGTCAAGGCCCGGCTCATTGTCACTTCCCCAGCGTTGCTGGCTGACGAGGCGGCCTTCGACCGCGAGGCGCTGGCAGCTGTGCACGGCGCGGAGGCCGTGACCTTCGGCACCGCGGCCTTTCGGCGGGTGAGCCAACGCGAACACCCTGACGGCGTGCTGCTGCTCGCTGAGACGGCAAGACGCTCGCCCACCGAGATGCACGTGCCCGCGGGGGCGTTGGTCCTCGTACTGGCTGGGCTCGAGAAGCCTGGCAACGTCGGAGCGCTACTGCGCAGCGCGGACGCCGTCGGGGTGGACGCCGTCTTCATGTGCGCCGACTCCGCCGCCGCCCCTGACGAACTGGAGGCGAGCGAGCAGGCGGGCGTCGACTTGGAGAACCCGAACGTGATACGCGCCGCCATGGGAAGCTCCTTCGCCTTACCGATCGGCGTCGGTAGCGCTAGCGAGGTCCTGGCGGCGCTGCGGGCGGCCAACTTGCGCGTGGTGGCCACCACCCCTGACGCAACGACCCCCCACTGGCAGAGCGACCTGAGGGACGGCGTGGCGCTGCTACTCGGCCGCGAGCATGAGGGGTTGAGCCCTTGGTGGCTTGCTCAGGCTGACGAGCGCGTCGGCATCCCGATGCGCGCAAGCGCAGCAGACAGCCTCAACGTTTCGGTGGCGGGCGCCGTCTTGTTGTACGAGGCGTTAAGACAGCGCACCCTGTGACGGACCTTGGAGCACCTCTCGCACCGTTGCCCTGAAGTCCTTGCCCTCGAGCGGTTTGTAGACGATGCGGTTCGCGTGCGCCATGCGCGCCTGCGTGATGATGTGATCGTCGCGATATGCCGTAAGGATGATGACGGGCACGTCCTTGAGGCGCGGAATGCGCTTCATGCGGTGACACACCTCCAAGCCGGTCAGGTGCGGCATCTGCACGTCCAGTATGGCCAGGTCAGGGGTGTTGTCCTTGAGGTAATCCAGGGCCTCGCGGCCGTCAGCGACGGTGATCACTTCGTAACCATCGACACTTAGCAACATGTCGAGGACCAGGCGCTGGCCTTCTGCGTCGTCGGCGACCAGCACCCTCGTCTTGCTATCAGTTCGGCTCACGCCCCAAGCTTAGTGGATTATGCGAGTCGTGAGGTCACAGCGCTGTAGACTCGAACCTACTTCACAGCAGGAGGAGAGATGATCAAGGAGTTTCGCGATTTCATAAGCAGGGGCAATGTTCTGGACTTGGCCGTCGCCGTCATCATCGGCGCCGCGTTCGGGGCCATCACTAGCTCCCTCGTCAACGAAGTCATCATGCCGGTGATCGGCCTAGTCCTGGGCGGAGTCGACTTCAGCAACCTTGGCATCATCATGAAGGGCGCGGATCAGTACAAGAGCGTGGCCGAGGCAGTCGCCGCTGGCGCCCCGGTGATCCAGTACGGTGCGTTCCTCAATACCGTCATCAACTTCCTGCTCATCGCGCTGGTGCTCTTCTTCATCGTCAAGTCGTTCAACAACATGAAGGCGAAGTTCGAGAAGCCAGCGGCCCCGGCCGCCCCCGCAGAGCCAAGTGACGAGGTCAAGCTTCTCACCCAGATCCGCGACGCCCTCAACAAGCAGTAATCAGTAGAGGATCAGCAACTCGAGCTTGGCGGGGCCGGCGCGCCACACTTCTTCAGTGGCCACCAATCCGATAGTGACCGGCCCCGTCAGGCGCAGCAGCAAGCTCGTGAACATGTCTTCCGTCACGGGCCCGAAGTCAGGCAGTTGACCGTCGTCTAGGCCGGCTCTGCGCAACTTGCGCACTGCGTCGGCCTTCAGTTGTGTGGTCGCGGCGCGGATCTCGTCCTGGCTGGCTGGCAGCGCCGCCGAGCCCAGGTGCACGCTGAGGCTCGCGATGAGTTGCCCTGCGCCGAAGAGTTCCGTGTTCTCGATCGCCTCGACGAGCACGTCGATGGTCGAGCTTATCTGGTTGCTCGGCGAGATGAAGCGCACGAGGTCGGAGCCAGGGGTCTGGCCGATGACGTCAACGAGCGCGTTGAACTGGTCGGTAGTTACCCTCACACGCTCTACGCCACGCCGCGCAACGAAGGCCGTTGCATCATTGACGAACGCGGCCAACTCCTCACGGATGGCGGCCGGCTCCTGCGCCTTGATCGCGCCAGAGTAGATGAGCTGGTCCTTCACGAAGTAGACCTCGCCGCCCTCGAAGCGTTGGAACTCCTGCTGCAGGTCGGCTAGGTCGCGGGCTTGGAGTTCGACCTCGCGCTGCAGGTCGTCGACGTTGCCCTGCAGCTCTTGCACCGTGGCGTTGCGTTGCCTGATCTCGGTCTCCAAACGCAAGTTCAACTCACTTAGCGAGTTGTTCTGCAGTTGGATGCGCGCGTTCTCCGCCAGCAGCGCGCCGTTCGTGCCAGTCAGGTTGCTGTTCTCCTCGCGGAGCCCCTGAGCCTGCAGCCGCAGTTCGTTGGCGTTCGCCTCGAGGACCGCTACCTCGTTGTTGAGCTCGTCGAGGCGCACGGCCAGGTCTGCGCGTTGTTGCAGCGCCTCGTCGCGGGCCGTTACAGCGGCCTCGCGGTCGGCCACGGCGGCGTCGCGGTCGGCCGTTGCGGCGTCGCGGTCTGCGATGGCCGCTTCCCTGTCGCCGAGGGCCAAGTCGCGGGCCGCCTGCGCCGTTTCGAGGTCGTTCTGCGCGGCAGCCACTTGGTTCTCGGCGCGTGCCAGACGGAGCTGCACGTCGACAAGCGCCGTCTGCATGCCCGCCAACTGCCGGTTAGCGTCATCGAGCTCGCTTCTCGCGTCCGCTAAGCCAAGCTCGAGCGCGGCGGCCTCGGCGGCCGCGGCGTTGGCCGAAGCGCGCGCCTCGTCGGCCTCGCTTAGCGCGCGGTCGCGGTCCTGGCGTGCCGTTGCCAGCGCCGCCGTCACGTCCGCCACCTCAGCTTGCGTGGCGAGCAAACGTTCCTCCGCCAGGCTCACCTCCGCGTCGGCGGCAGCGACGCGCTCCTCGGCAGCAGCGACCTGGTTCGTTAGCTCGTCGCGCTGCGCGACTAGTGACTCTCGCTCCTCGAGGGCGGCGTCGCGCGCCTCGAGCGCGGAGTCGCGCTGCTCCTCTGCCACGCTGATCGTTTGCTGCGCCGCCTCGAGCTGGGTACGTAAGGCAGCGAGCTGCTGGTTGGCGTCAGCGACGTTCTGGTTTAGCACGCGCTCCTGCGCCCGGAGCTGGTTCAGTTCGTCCAGGGTTCGCTGCACGTTGAGGAGCGTGCGGGTAGCGTTCTGGAACGCCAGCGCCAAGACCCCGATGGTGGTCAGCATGATGAGGATGCCGGACAGGACGCCAACGACTTGGCCGGTCGTGCGTGGCCTGGCGCCGAACAGGCTGAGGCGCCGCCTTCCGACGTACGTGCCGAGCCTGTCACCCAAGTAGGCGATGATGCCGGCAAGCACTACCAGCATGATCACCAGCAGGCTGATGAGGGTCATGCGCGCACGTCCGCTGAGGTCGAGTGCGGCATGCTCGCAGTGAGCCTAGAGTTGGAACTCATTACCGAGGTAGTAGGTGCGCACGTCAGGGTCGGCAGCGAAGTCGGCGGGAGTCCCGTCGAACCGCACGCGCCCGTCGAACATGAGCACGACGCGATCAGCGATGGCGAGGGTCTCGCGCACGCTGTGATCGGTGAGGAGCACCCCGAGCCCACGCCGGTCCCTTAGGTCGTGAACGATGGACTGGATCTCACGGATGGACTTGGGGTCGACGCCCGTGAACGGCTCGTCTAGGAGGAGGAAGTCGGGGTCGACGGTCAGACTGCGGGCGATCTCGAGCCGGCGCCGCTCGCCGCCAGACAGGGTGTCCGCGCGGCTCTTGGCGAGATGGCTGATATGGAACTCCTCGAGGAGGTCAGCGGCGCGCCGTTCTTGCTCCGCGCGCGTGAGGCCCTGGAACTCGAGGATGGCGCGCAAGTTGTCCTCGACGGTCAGGCGCCTGAACGCGCTGGGTTCCTGGGCCAGGTAGCCGAGCCCGATCCGGGCCCTGCGGTGCATCGGCCAGTTCGTCACGTCCTGGCCGCCGAGGACGATGCGGCCGGCGTTCGGCCTCACGAAGCCAACGACCATGTAGAAGCTGGTGGTCTTGCCTGCCCCGTTCGGCCCGAGGAGCGCGACTATCTCGCCCCGCCTCAGCACTAGGTCTACGCCGTCGACTACCTTGCGGCGGCCGTAGCGCTTGACTAGGCCGGTGGCCCGTAGCTCGACGCCAGTTGGCGCGGGGTTCACGCCGTTGGCGACGCTGTTCAGGGCTGACATACGATGGCATGCTATCACGCACGACCGTGAGAGCCGGGTGAACCTTTTCCGCTCCCATGGGCCCCAATGGCGCAAGAAAGCGCGCTGGCGAACCGGGTGGCCGGTTCGCCAGCGCGAGATGCTAGTTGGCCGCGATCAGCCTTCGAGGGCTACCAGGAAAGGCTCCTCGAGCGCGGTGCATACCCAGCGTAGGAAGCGCGCGGCCGCGGCGCCGTCGATCAGGCGGTGATCGTAGGTCAACGCCAGCGGCATCATGAGGCGCGGCTCGAAGGTGCTGGTCTCGGGGTTCCACACCGGAGTCATCTTCGAGCGCGACACGCCGAGGATGGCGACGTCAGGTGGGTTGACGATGGGCGTGAACGCGTGCCCGCCGATGCCTCCCAGGTTCGAGATGGAGAAGTTGCCGCCTTGCATCTCGTCTGGGGTCAGCTTGCGGTCGCGCGCCTTGACCGCCAGCTCCCCGAGGTCGATGGAGAGCTCGACGAGGTTCTTACGGTCGGCGTCCTTGATGACGGGCACGAGGAGTCCAGCGTCGGTGTCGACTGCAACGCCGACGTTGACGTAACGCTTGTGAACCACTTCTTGAGCCGCAACGTCGATGCTGGCGTTGAAGTCAGGGAAGCGCCTGAGCGCGGCAGCCACGACCTTGACGAGGATGGCGGTCGGCGTCAGTTTGGCGCCCGCAGCCTCGACCTTCGGCTGGTAACGCTTGCGGATGACCTCGAGCTCCGTGATGTCGGCGTCATCGAAGTGGGTGACCATCGGCACCGTCGACCAGGCGTTGCTCATGGAGCGCACGGTCGCCTTGCGGATGCCCGTCATCGGGGTCCTCGTCACTTCGCCCCAGCGGGTGAAGTCTGGGAGAGGCGCCGCCGCCACGCTTGCTACCGTCGGCGCTACGCCGCTGGTCGCGCCGGCCGTTGGTGCGCCCTGAGAGTAGGCGCGCACGTCGGCGGCGGAGATGCGGCCGAGCACGCCGCTGCCGGTCACGCCTTGCAGGTTGACGCCGAGCTCGCGGGCTAGGCGCCGCACCGATGGCGCCGCTGGCACGAGGCCGCCGGGCGTCTCCGCGCTAGTGGCCGCAGCGAGCGGTGCCTGCGGCGCGGCGGCCGGGGCGGGCGTTGGCGCTGGAGGCGCCGCCGGCGCTGGTGTTGGGGCTGGCGGCGCCGCCTGGGCCGCTGGCGCGACGGGTTCAGGTGAGCTTGGCGCCGCGGCGGCGCCGTCCTCGTCCACGACGAGCAGCACGGAGCCGACGGCCGCCTCTTGGTTCTCGCTAACGTTTATCTGGCTGACGACGCCGCTCGCGGACGATGGGATCTCGACGACGGCCTTGTCCGTCTCCAGCTCGACGAGCGGCTGGTCCTTGGTGACGGTGTCGCCGACCTTGACCAGGACGCCGACCACGGTGCCCTTCTCGATGCCCTCGCCGATGTCAGGAAGTCTTACTTCAGTAGCCACTAGCAGTTCCTTTCAGGCCGGTCAGTCGACGTATGGGTCGGCTTTGTCGGGGAAGATCTTGAGGTCGTCGCGGGCGGCCAGGAGCGTCTTCTTGTCGACAAGGCCGTCTGCAGCTAGGGCGGTGAGGGTGGCGTACACGATATGCGCGGCGTTGACCTCGAAGAACTCGCGGAGCTCCTCGCGCGCCTCGCTGCGGCCGAACCCGTCCGTACCAAGGGCGACCATCGGGCGCGGGAGGTGCGCTGCTAGGGCGTCTGGCAGGATCTTCATGTAATCGGAGGCCGCCACGAACACGCCCTTCGCGCCGCTAAGGAGCTCAGTTACGTACGGACGGTGCTGCTCCTGGTCGGGATTGAGGCGGTTGTAACGCTCGACTTGCAGCGCGTCGCGGTGAAGTTCCTTGTAAGACGTTACGCTCCAGACGCTGGCGGCGACGCTGTAGTCGCGCTCGAGTATCTCTTGCGCCTCGAGCACGCTGTTCATGATGCTGCCGCTGCCGAAGAGCTGCGCGTGCAGCTTGCTGCGCTTGCGGCTCGCGGGGCGGAACAAGTACATGCCCTTGAGCACGCCCTCTTCGAGTTGGGCACGCGAGAGGTGCGCTGGAGCGCCCGGCTGCAGGTAGTTCTCGTTGCCGACGGTGACGTAGTAGAAGATGTCTTCCTGCTCCTGGTACATGCGGCGCAGGCCCTCGCGCACGACGATGGCTAGTTCGTGAGCGAAGGACGGGTCGTACGCCATGAGGTTCGGTACCGGGTATGCGAGGACGTGGGAGTGACCGTCCTGGTGCTGCAGCCCTTCGCCAGCTAGGGTCGTGCGGCCAGCCGTGGCGCCGACGAGGAAGCCCTTGGCGTGGCTGTCGCCTGCCGCCCAGATGAGGTCGCCGACGCGCTGGAAGCCGAACATCGAGTAGTAAAGGTAGAAGGGGACGGTGTTAACGCCGTAGTTGGCGTAGGCCGTGCCTGCAGCGATGAACGACGACATGCCGCCGGCTTCCGTGATGCCCTCTTCGAGGATCTGACCGTCGCGCGACTCCTTGTAGTACATGAGGTGCGCGCTGTCCACTGGTTCGTATAGCTGCCCGACTGGCGAGTAGATGCCGATCTGGCGGAAGAACGACTCCATGCCGAACGTGCGTGCTTCGTCGGGGACGATGGGCACGACGAGCTTGCTCCAGTTCGGGTCGCGGAGGAGCTTGCGCATGACGTTGACCATCACCATGGTGGTGGAGACGGCGCGCTCTTCGCTCGAGGTCATGAACTCCTCGAACGCTTCCGCGGGGGGCGGTGCGAGCGGCTCGGCCTTGACGCTCCTGGCAGGCAAGAAGCCGCCGAGCTCCTCACGGTGCTTGACTAGGTACTGGTGCTCGGGGCTGTCTTCTGGTGGCCGGTGGAACGGCTCGTTGGCGATCTCATCGTCAGAGATCGGCAGGTTGAAGCGGTCGCGGAACGCGCGCATCTCGTTCTCGTCGAGCTTCTTCTGTTGGTGGGTGATGTTCTGCGCCTCACCGGCGGCGCCCATGCCGTAGCCCTTGACCGTGCGCGCGATGATGACCGTGGGCTGGCCGACGTGCTTGGTGGCGCGGTCGAACGCCGCGTAGACCTTGACGGGGTCGTGGCCGCCGCGGTTGAGTTTCGCGAAGTCGGCGTCCGTCCAGTCCTTCACGAGCTCTTTGAGCTCGGGGGTGTTGAAGAAGCGCTCCTTGAGTTCCTGGCCGCCGAACGCTGCGTAACGCTGCGACTCGCCGTCTACGAGCTCCTCGAAGCGCTTGACGACGACACCCTCGGTGTCGCGCTTGAGGAGGTCGTCCCAGGCGCTGCCCCACGCGACCTTGATGACGTTCCAGCCTGCGCCGCGGAAGATGCCCTCGAGCTCTTGGATGATCTGGCCGTTGCCGAACACGGGGCCGTCTAGCCGCTGGAGGTTGGCGTTCAGGACCCAGATCAGGTTGTCGAGCTTGGAGCGGGAAGCGACTCGGATGGCACCGAGCGTCTCCGGCTCGTCGGTCTCGCCGTCGCCGATGAACGCCCACACCTTGCCGCTACCCTTCGGGTAGAGGCCGCGGTCCTCCAGGTAGCGCCTGAAGCGCGCTTGGTAGATGGACGTGATGGGGCCAAGGCCCATCGATACGGTCGGGAAGCTCCAGTAGTCGGGCATGAGCCACGGGTGCGGGTAGGAGGAGAGGCCCGGCGAGTCTTGCAGTTCGCGGCGGAAGTTGTGCATGCGCTCGTCGTCGAAGCGGTGCTCTAGATAGGAGCGCGCGTAGATGCCCGGGCTGGCGTGCCCTTGGAAGTAGACCAAGTCCGCGTCTGGGCCCTTGCCAGGGCCGCGGAAGAAGTGGTTGAAGCCGACCTCGTACAGGATGGCCGCCGAGGCGTAGGTGGCGATGTGCCCGCCGATGCCGGATGAGTGCTTGTTGGCCTGGACCACCATGGCCATGGCGTTCCAGCGGATGAGGTTGGTGATGCGCCGCTCGATGGCGATGTCGCCCGGGTACTCGGGTTGATCGTCTACGTGGATGGTGTTCACGTACGACGTGTCCGACTCGAACGGCAGGCGGATGCCGTGCTTCTCGGCGTGAGCCTCCAGGCGCTGGAGGATCTCGACTACCCTGTCGGCGCCGCCGCTAGCGAGCACGTAGTCGAGCGACTCGAGCCACTCCTTGAGTTCAACCGAGTTCAGGGCCGCTAGCTCCTGTGGCCCTAGCTGTGAACGGTCTAGATCTAGCAAGCGATCCAAGACGTCTGCCATGTGTTCAGTCCTCTCGCGCACTCGTGCCGCTTTCGGCTCGTGCCCGGCGCGCGGTGCTTGACCGCGGCTGTGGCCGAACGCTTACCGTGGTACCCGCCATTGGTCGGGGTTCTGCCTAGCTAGAGTGGGCCTGGCCGGTTGACCGCGTGCGCCGACGGTAGCCGCCGTGCCTGGCCTCACTGCAACGCCTTATCTTACGCCAACCAGGGCCGCGCCACGTACCTTGTGGTTAACCGATTAACCACAAGCTGGTGCCAGTCGGGGCGACGGGCGTCAGGCGCTAGCGAGGCGCCGCAACAGGCCGCGCACCACGGCCTCGGCACGGCCAGCAGCCAGCTCCGTGAAGGCCCTGAAATCAACCTCAGCCGCATGGTCGGCGGTGTCGGAGATGCTCCGCACGATCACGAACGGCACCCCCCACCTGGAGCACACCTGGGCGACGGCGGCTCCCTCCATCTCCGCGCACGCCGCGCCGAAGGTCTCACGAAGGTACTCGACCTTGCCACGGTCGGCGACGAAGGCGTCACCTGACGCCACCCGCCCCTCGACGACGCGCACGCCGCCTAGCTCGCGGGCAGCGGCCGCCGCCGCGGTGCGCAGCTCAGCGTCCGCCGCCCAGGCGCGCCCCGTGCCGGGGACCTCACCGAGCGGATAACCGAGCCCGGTTACGTCGACGTCGTGCTGCACCGCGTCCACACTGACGACGACGTCTCCAACCGCCAACGACGGGTCGACGGCGCCCGCGACGCCGGTGAACACCACCCGGCCAGCACCAGCGCTCAACAGTGCCTGAGTGAGGGCGGCGGCGTTGACTTTACCGATGCCGCATTCCGCCAGGAGAACAGGCAAACCCTCCAACTCGCCGCTCGTCCAAGTGAACGGCCCAGCGCTTTCCGCGCGCGGCGAACCTAGGGCCGCGCGCAGCCTGACGACCTCCTCAGGCATGGCGCCGATGACGGCGGTGAGCGGCCCGGCGTGAGGCGCCACGGCTTAGCGGCGCTGCGTGGGCGCGACGTAGAACACGAGGCGCCCCAGGTAAGCACCAGCGACCACGCCAACGGCGCCAGCCACGATCAGGATGATGAAGTTGAGGTCGAGCCCCGCGTTCGGGCCGAAGAAGCGCGTAGCTAGAACGCCTAGCGTCAAGGCAAGACCCGTGACCAGAGTCACGGCCAGGGCGTTGGGGCGGCCCTGGCGCAACTGGAAGAGCACGGAGAAGTACCCGAAGAGGAGGAAGAAGCCGGCACCGGTCAGGCTCGTAACCACCGTGCTCTCCGTAGACGGGACGGCCGCCTGCAAGACGATGAAGAAGACCGTGGCGATCATCAGCGCCCCGGAGAAACGACCGGGCAGCTTGCGGCGCTGTTCCGGCGTGAGCGAAGCCACGTTCACTTGCTTGAGGTCGGGACCAGCCGTCGCGCCAGCCTGACCCTTGGCACTGCTCGCAGCTGGAGCGCGGCGCCGCGTGCGCACGGCGGCTAGTCGAGCCCGACGCGCATCGCGCTTCTTGCTCTTCTCCTTGTCTGCCTTCTCGTCGAGTTTCGCCTGCGCCCTGCGCAGTTGTCGGTTCATGCCGTAAGTGTAACCGCCTCGGTGAATGACCCCGTGCTACGCTCGCGCAACTCATGACAGACGCGCTCTTGCAAGAGGTCGCTGCCCGCTACGGGACCCCAACCTACGTGTACGACCTCGACGCCATCAGTGCCCGCGTCGCCGACCTCCAAGCAGCTTTCCCTGGCGCGCTCGTGCATTACGCCGTCAAGGCCAACGCCAACGGCGCGATCCTCCGGCACTTGGCTGGCCTTGGCATAGGGGCGGAGGCGCTAACGGAAGGGGAGCTGGAGCGCACCCTCCGGGCAGGTTTCGATCCCGCCACCATCATCCTCGGCGGCCCAGGGCACACCGCCGCCCTAGCGGCCCGCGCTGCCGCAGTCGGCGTAGGGCTCGTCAGCCTCGACTCGGAGGGCGCGTACGCCATCTGGAGTTCGGTGCAGGCGCCGCAAACGCGCTTCGTCGTGCGCCTGAACCCGGGGTTCGACCCTCACACACACGAGCACCTCGCCACCGCCGCCGCCACCTCGAAGTTCGGAGAGACCCTCCAGGCGACGCGCGCCATCGCCGCCCGGCTCTACGAAGCAGGCAAGCTCGCCGGGTTCCACGTGCACGCCGGCTCCATGCTCGACGACCAAAGCGTCGCGGGCCTGGTGGTCGCGGCGCTCGAGCCCCTTTACCAGGAGTTCGTCGGCCTCGAGCTCGTCGATCTCGGCGGCGGCTTCGCGGTTCCGCACCCACCGCTGCACGCCTTCGCGGAGACCTACGCCGCGTTCGCCGCGCGCCACGGTGTGAAGATCGTGCTCGAGCCTGGGCGCTTCATCGTGGCCGACGCTGGCACGCTCCTCACGCGCGTACTGCACGTCAAGGAGTCCGGGCGCCGCCACGTTATCGCGGACGCCGGCATGGCCGACCTGCTACGTCCGGCTCTGTACGGCGCTCATCACCCCATCAGGCTGGTCGGCGAAGCGCCTCAAGCCGCGCGCGCTCTCCCCACGGACGTTGATGGGCCACTCTGCGAGAACGCGGACCGCCTCGGTCAGGACGTCGGCTTACCCGCCGTGCAGCAAGGCGACCTGCTTGCCGTCGGCAGGGCCGGGGCGTACGGGTTCGCCATGGCATCGAACTACGTGTCGCACCTGCGCGGCGCCGAGGTGACCGTCGCGGCTGGCGAGGCGAAGCTGGCGCGCCGCCGCGAGGAGCCGGCTGACCTCTGGCGTCTCGAGCTGGACCCCTGAGCGAGTGCCTCCAGGCGGCGCTCAGCGCTAGACTCGGTCCATGAGGGACCTAGAGAACTTCGCTGGTCATTACCTAACGGACGCTTGGCGCCCAGCTGCGAGTACCTTCGAGGTCGTCGAACCCGCCTCCAAGAGGGTGCTGGCGCGCGTCGCCGACTGTGGCGTTGCCGAAGCGCGGCAGGCAGCAGACGTGGCGTGGGAAGCCTTCCTCGAGTGGCGCGCCACGAGCGCGTTCGAACGGGCAGACATCCTGAACCGCTGGCACGCGCTGATGCTCGAGAACGTCGAGAACCTAGCGACCACCATGGCGCGCGAGATGGGCAAGCCGTTGAAGGAGTCGCGCGGCGAAGTGCGGTATGCGGCCGGCTTCGCCCGCTGGTACGCGGAGGAAGCCACCAGAATCTACGGCGACCTCTTCCCCGGCCAGGACACGAGCAAGCGGCTGCTGGCCATGCCGCAGCCCGTTGGACCGGCGTTCGGAATAACCCCATGGAACTTCCCGCTGGCGATGGTCACGCGCAAGGCCGCCCCCGCCTTGGCGGCTGGTTGCACCTTCATCCTCAAGCCCGCCGAACAGTCGCCGGTTTCGGCCCTCCTCCTCGGCGACCTGTGGCTTGAAGCGGGTGGCCCGCCTGGCACCCTGCAGGTGCTGCCAACTTCCGACCCGGCGCCGCTCTCTTCCTCGCTGTTGGATGACCCGCGCATCCGCAAGATCACCTTCACGGGGTCCACGGAGGTCGGCAGGCTCCTATACGCGCAGGCAGCGGCGACGGTAAAGCGCATCTCGCTGGAACTAGGTGGTCACGCACCGTTCTTAGTCTTCGCGGACGCCGACGTGCCTGCCGCCGTTACCCAAGTGATGGCGAGCAAGTACCGCAACGCCGGCCAGACGTGCGTATGCGCTAACCGCATCTACGTTCACGAGTCGCTCGCCGCCGAGTTCACCGCCCAGTTCGCGGCCGCGACCGAGCGCCTGATCGTCGGCGATCCCCTCGACCAGAACACGGACATCGGTCCACTGGTAGACGCGCAGGCGGTAGCCAAGGTTGAGCGCCACGTTGCCGACGCCGTGGCAGGCGGCGCCACGGTCGTCACGGGAGGTCGCGAACTCGGCGGGCTCTATTACGCTCCCACCGTCCTCGCCGGCGTGCAACCGGGCGCTCTCGTGCTGAGCGAGGAGACGTTCGGGCCGGTGGCGCCCATCGTCACGTTCAGCAAAGACGCAGACGCCATCCGCATGGCCAACGACACGCCGTTCGGTCTAGCGGCGTACGTTCACACGCGCGACCTGGCGCGCGCCTTCCGCGTCGCAGAGGCCCTCGAGTACGGCATCGTCGGCGTGAACGACGGGCTACCCTCCGCGCCGTACGCCCCGTTCGGCGGCGTCAAGCAGTCGGGCATCGGGCGCGAGGGCGGGCCGTGGGGCATCCAGGAGTACCTCCAGACGAAGTACGTCTCGCTCGGACTTGGGCCAGCGTGACGGCGTGACGCTAGAGCGGGACGGCGGGGAGCAACACCCCGGCTACCAGCTGCTTGCGGAACTAGCCGCCGCGGTTGGCGGGGGCGCGGCCACCGCAGTCACGTACTACGCGCGGGCGTCAGACCGCATGCGCGGCGTCATGGGCAACGAGGTGCAGTTCGCGCGCGCCATCGGCAACGACCGCTACTCGCCACTGGTGAACGGCGCAGCGGCCCAGTTGGTGGAAGTGATGGAGATCGGCGACAGCGCCAGGGGCACCGTCGCCGTTCAAACGTCCGACGGGCAGGTGACGTTCGTCTTCGCCGTCGCTCTCGCCAAGTCAGGCGACCGCAAAGGCGAGTGGTGCCTGAGCGGTATCGCTCGCGAAGGCGTCGACTTGTAAGTTCGCTTACGGCGCCGCGATGTTCAAGGTCGCCGACAGTGGCGCCGTAGCGCCGGAGCGCACCTGCAAGGTGCCGCGCACGCGGTACGGGCCCGGCACGATGCCGCTCGGCACGACCGCCTTGACCACCGCCCACAGCGAGTAGTCGACACGCGTTTGGTTGAACGACGCGCTCGTGGTGACGGTCCTGCGCTGCGCCTTCACTTGAACTAGTTCGACGGTCCAGTTCTCTGCCGCACGAATATCGTTGAGGCCGAACATCGACGTGACGTCGCCGACGTCGGAGGCGTACCCGGAAGGCACCCACAGCGCGGCCTGGAGGTCACGTGGCGCTAGCCCGAACTGCTCGAGCGAGAGATCGAAGCGCAGGTAGTAGGTATCGCCCTGCGGCACCGGCGCGCCCGTGTCTCCGCCAGCGCCAACGACGAGCGGGGCGCTGCTGCTCGTGCCAACAGTCGTCGGCGCGCAGCCCGCGGCCAAGAGCAACAGTGCGGCTAAGGCCGCCAGCCAGCGCACCTGGCCACCGCG
>CALCHY010000182.1 GCA_937907415.1 uncultured Trueperaceae bacterium | reverse complement strand
TCGTCGACGTCCCTCCTGAGGGTCGTGAGCATCACCTGGTCCATCTCCCCTCCTGAGTGGGGGCCCCGGATACGTTGGGGCGAGTGCGTCAGATAGTGTCGCTGGCGCTTGGTTTGCTGCAAGCGCCAGCTAGTTGTGCGGCCGCCTAGAAGCGGCCGATGTTCGCGGCTATGCCGCCAACGAGCATGCCGACCACTAGGCCGACGACGACGCCTTGGACGGTCACCTCGCGCCAGAAGCTCTTCATTGCGATCCTCCTCTCTAAGGTGGAAATCTCAGGGTAAACCCGGCTCGCAGCCAGTCGGGCGAGCCGATGGTGGGGATGCCAGAGATCTGTGGCAGGCGTAGCTCCGTCCACGCGCTCCACGTGTCCGCGTAGTAAGCCACGACGGCGTAGGCCGCCAGGTGCGCGTCGTCCAGACTCCCTGCTAGCACCGCCTGCGCGTCGATGCCGAGCGCGACCTCGAAGGCCCCCAGAACAAGCAGGGGGCGTTCCCAGAAGCACCCGACTGAGGTGCTTGGCCAGGCGGCGCTGCAACTGATCGTGGTGTTGGCCAGCACGCTAAAGGCGGGCGCCGGATCCGCCGGCGCTTCACCTTCTGCGGTGGCGCTCCCTAGCAACAGCAGAGCCAACATGGCTAGTTGGCGCCTCACGTTCTAAGGCCTAACTTGTAGTTGGTGGTTGCCAACGGTCCGTGTACCTTTAGCACAGCATCGTCATAGGCGGCTGCGGCCTCCTCTGCGGTCTCGAACATGCCTAGGTACTTCGGCCCCAACCTGGCCTCGTACCTGCGCGCCTTCGCGCGCTTGGCAATACGCACTCCCAGGAAGCGACATTCGCCCGTTGGTACTGCGGCCCGCTGCATATTTGTGGCCGTTGTGACGGCTCGTATGTTGGCGCGCCGGTTGTCCAGAGGATCCGCATTGATGTGGTCAACGACTAGCCCTGGTGGGACCGTCAGAATCTGGCGATGTATTAGCACCTTCTTCCGGTTGCGGCCATCGACGATCGTCCGTGCCACGTAGCCTGCGCTGGTCATGTGCCAGCGGTAGGCATTGAGCTCCTCGAAAAGGTCTACATCCACCTTCGTGCACCGCCCTGCGGCGATCTTCCCGTGGAGTTGGAGTTGTCGGTACTCCTTAGCGGCGCCTGTGCCGCTCACGGGTTGAGTCGTCGCGGCTGTTGTGGCCGGGTGCGGGGTCAGGCGCCGGTTCACTCAAGCCACCGGCGCCTGCGATTGCTTTCCCCCCAGCGCCGCCATGATGAGGCCCTTGATCACATCCCAACCGCCTGAGGCAAAGACTGCCGCGTTGACGCCGAACATCACGGCCGCCATTCCAGAGAGCTCGTTGAGTCGACCGAGTACGGGTAGCGTGATTGTGCCGAGTAGTGATAGTGCGATTCCGAGTCCGAACGATAGTGCGAGCGTGGCGAGGCCCTTCAACTCCTTGAGGAAGTTGGCCTTGATTAGCGCGACGAGCGCGGCGATCACCGCCCCCAGCACCGCGGCGTCCTTGAACCAGTCCGCGGGGTTCCAGGACTCGACGGGCGGCATGGTGGCCTCTGCCGCCGCAGCGACCTCGGGGGCGTCTGCCACCGTCGCGGTGGCCAGCATGACGGGCACGGCGGTCAGCTCGACGCCGATGGGCGCGGCCTGCGCGGTCGCCAGCGTGGCAGGGCCGACGCTCAAGGCGAGCGTCAGCATCAGTAGTTTGGCTAGTCGTTTCACTGTTCCTCCAATGTGGGTGCGGTTGGCGCGCCTGGGCATCGCGCGCGCCAACCGCGTCCTCAAAAGCGTTGATGCTGGAGCCAGGATTCTGGCGTGTGCCCGTCGCTGCGGACCACTAATCACCCCCTCTCAACGAACTCGCCCCTCCGGAGAGGGGCGGTTACCTGCGCGTGATGCGCCGCATGAGGCGGCGCCGAAGCCAAGCAGTATGACGAGCGCTCACGAGTGCACGAGCTGCACGGCGTCAGCGCGCGCAATCAACTCGTCCGACAACAGGTGCTCGATGTGCACCCACTCGGTGGGCGCCAGGGTCGTGAGGCCGTAGGGCGCGAGAGGCACGACTCGGTACAGGTACTCCCAGCTGGTGATCTCCCAGATGGCCTCGCCCGTCGACCGGCGGATCATGGCGATGTCCACCGCCAAACCCCAACGGTGCCGACTATCCAGCGTCCAGGTGACGCGCGGGGCGCCCATGAATGGCTCTTCTCGACCTTGCGCGTATAGCCACTCTTGCCGGGCCTTGGTGCGCCTGCCTTCGGTCACGCGGAACTCTACGTGCGTCAGCAGCGACTCCGCGGCAACCAACCACGCCGTGAACGGCACGCGGAAGGCGGGCGCTAGGTGGCCAAGCTCTCGATTGATGGGTGGGCTCTTCACTGGCACCTCCTGAAACGAGACGGCCCCGCGCAAGGCGGGGCTCGGGGTTGTGGGCTGGCGGGTGTTACGCGTCTTTGTTTGTGGCTGCGGCTATTTGTGCGCCCGTGACGGCGGCAATGTCAGCGAGAGACGCGCTATCGCTCACGCGCAGCGTGCCCTCGTAATTACCGGCGGGGCCGTAAGTGACGCCCTCCTTGACGTTCGCCTCGGCGGGTAGGTCGGTGCCGTATCGCGTCACGACGACTGGGTTGCCTTCGGGGTTGTCGGGCCAGAGGCTGTCGGTGCGGACGTGGTACTCGAAGTCGGCGGCCCACGGGTCGCGCTGGGCTTCGCGCAAGTTCGCGGCCGCGTCATTACCGCGCTGGGTGGTGCCGGCCACCAAGTATCGGTCGTACGCGACGCTCCGGGGACCGTCCAAGGCGTCGTCAATCACGGCGCGAACAAAGGCGAGGCACAGGCGCGGTTCCGTCGGCACCTCCCGAGCCTGGCCCGCCATCGCACGTAATAGGCTCGTCAACAGCTTGTCGTTCAGGCGCTCCACATCTCCTCCGATCCAAAAGAAAGGCCCCGCGCGAAGCGAGGCGTCAGAAGCTTGTAAGGGTTTGTGTGTAATCTACGGCGGGGCAAACATGAATATTGGGGATATCGTTCGGCTAAAGTCCGGCGGTCCGCTCATGACCGTTACCGCTTTCGGCAAGCCAGTCACAGTACGTGCTTCGGGAATGGCTGCCTCCCCGCCTGACCCGGACTATGTGCAAACGGCATGGTTCGATGCTACAGGCGAGAACAAGGTTGGGACTTTCCATGCCGCCACCCTTGAGAGCGTGGACTCGTAAGGCCTCCTAGCGCGTAAACACCAGAGCCCAACGTGATGGCCCCAGCTACCTGGTGGGTCGCCTTGTTGATGCCGGGTAACGGACTCCTCCAGTGAATAGGCCCCGCCTACCGGCGGGGCTGGAACTTGTAAGGCGAGGATCTGCGACAGGCGCGTTGCTCTTGCTAGGCGTGCGTCGAGCTTTCTAGTTCAGACCAAGAGCCGAGCGGATGTTTGCCATTAGCAACCCCGCTTCCTTTTCGTTGTTACCCGAGACATTTACCGAGGTGGTCGTCTCCGTTCTCGAAACGAGACTCACGGACACGAGGGCCCGGTAGGGGACGTTGCCTTGGAAGAAGACAAACGCGCGACCGTTTAGCTCGGCGCTAATGAATCCTCCTACTTGGTCGCTGGTCGTGATTACCCAACCGCCTGTGTCTGCCGGGTAAGGCTGGCTATTGATGGCCGTGACCGTTTTGCGAAACGCCTCGTCGAACGACAGGTTGGAAATCTGCTCTGTCGGCGTAATGGTTGCCACTGGAGCGCAAGCGGCGAGTGCTAGCGCGGCGACCATTGCCAGGAATGTTGCGGTGCGTCTCATGTATTCCCCTCCAAAACGTGAGTGTCTCGTGAGGGTACCATTGGCCCGCGGAAATTAGGCGTGAAGTATCCAACCGGTCGCCTGATAACCAGTCTTATTGGGCCAGTCGAGAGTAATGCCAACGGTTCTTTCGTTCGCCTCGCGAATGGCCTGCAAGTCGCCTGGTATCAATCCGGCACGCCCACCCCAACGAACACCCAAACCGTTGCGCCGTACTGGAATAGCTCCACCGTCGCGCTCACGTTCCCGACCTCATTTGTGGCGACGCCGGTGATCGTTCCGTCCGGCCGGAGCGGACCCTCCAACTTCGCGTTGAGCGTCGTTGTTGTTGCGGTGTCAACTACCGGATGCAGTCTGCGTGGATATGGGGTCAACAACCAGCAAGAGTTCGTGCCCGGTTACATTTCGATTGGCCGGTGGAAGTAGCGACAATCCTTACAACCACGTGCCGATGGCGAGTGCGCTGAATGTCACGGTGTTACCGGAGGTGAAGCCGGTGGCGCGGTATTCCAGCGTTGCCGTGTCGACCGCCGTGAGGGCGATTGGCGTGCCCACTACGAAGGTGCTCCACCCGCGAAGGTTGGGTGCGACCGCGGGTAGTGCGTTGAAAGCGGCCGGGAACGTCCAGACCGCGCGAAGCGTGGTCGAGTTCACGTAAGCCAGGGAGACTGTGGGATTCCAGCAGACTTGCAGGCCATTCGCGAGGCGAACGAAAGAACCGTTCGCGTTGCTTGACACGGGCCCAATGAGACTGGTTATCAGGCTATCAATGAAGGCTGTGTCGGCCACCAGTTCAGGGCCCAGCGCGGCGATAACGGAGTCCAGGCGCACGCCGCCGCCAGCGGCAGTGGCGTGGACGTTGCCGGTGTTAACGAGCTCTGGCATATCGTGTTCTCCAATCTCGATCTTAAGAGTGGGCGGCGAGACTTCATATGTTTCGCGGGACGAACATCAACAACACCGTTCCTTGGGGTGTGAGCCAGAACTCTGGTTCACGCGCCGCGGCGGACGCCGCGTTTAGCCCGTTACCACGACAAGGTAGTCGAACTGGACCACCGCTTTCAAACTTCCTTTCGTCAACGCGGTAATGGCAAGCATGGTGCCGCTCAGGTTTATTCGAATCCCATCAAACAAGTACGGGTTCACGCCAGCCGTGAACGGTGCGGTGATATACACGCCAGATGGTGAGTGACGAATCCAGGTGTTGAAGGCGTAATCGTTGAACACCACCGCTGGGCTTTCCCCGGGAGCCGGGTCCTTGTACCAGCGCGCACCGACCTGGCGGACGGCGACGTTCACCGTCACCTTCTGGCCAGGCAACGCTTCAACGACGGGGAAGGCCTTCAAGACCGTGCTAGTTGAGAATCCCGCATTGGCGCCTGCTGCCAAACTTGTGATGAGTGTCTCGACCACGAGAGTTGCCGAATCGGCATAGACAATTCGAGGAACGTTCTCGATGAAGATACCGGTACCGAGAGCGCCCCACAGCCCAAATTGCGTTCCGGCCGGCACGCCCGGCTTTCCAGTGATGTTTCCGAGTCGCAGCACCTCTGCCGCGCTGCTCGTCTTGACCGAGAGCGCAGCATCTGACCTTTCGGCGTTCGTGATGTCAATCTGACCAACCACTAACTCGGCGGTGCCGACACCCCTGGCGGAGGTGCTGATTTGGTCGGTGAATGGGCTGAAGTTCCCGCGGTCGTCGTAGGCGCGGACGCGGAAGAACTGTCGGATGGCCGTCGGCAGGCCGTTCACCTCAAAGCGCGCGCCAGGCCCGCGCGCCACTAGCGTGCTCACGTCTGGCGCGAAGCCATTCACTGGCGAGCAGTGAACCTCGACGCCGACGGCGCGACTGTTCGCCCCGAGCTGCACGAGCACAATCACGCCGGTCGGGGCGGGCACCAACTGCACGCTGATGGGGGCGGGTAATCCCAGGGCGACCTCGCGGCGCTCTTCAGCGTCGCGGGCGTTCAACACGTCAAGGAGGCTGGAGGGTGCATCGCCGAGGGTGATGGTGGCGGTGTCCTCCGTTACGTCAACACCAGTGATCCTCGCGGTCGTGGCCAACCCAAGTTCGCCGTCGCTAACGCGGACGCGCTGCCCGAGCGCGAACGGCTCCGTGTGCCCGGAGACGCGCACCGTGAGTTGCTGAAACTTCGCCGGGTCACTCACCTCAGCCAGGCGCGCATTCGCCTTCGCAAGCAGGTCGGCGGCGTCGACGGCGTCCGGGAAGTCCTCCACCGCCTCCCGCAACCCGTACTTAGTGATGGCGGTTTCGTTCCTGACGGTCACCTGCATGCGGTTGATGCCGGTGCCTGGCCCGCGGGCCGTGATGCTCGTCGCGAAGCCGTCTGCGCCGTCAGTCAACGTCACCAGTTCGGCGGCGATCATAGGGGCACCTCCACGGTGATGAACTCGGATTCGAAGGTGATGGGTTCACCAGCGAGCGTGAGCACCTCGATAGTGCTGGGGGCGGTCAGGGCGGCTCGGCCCTCGCTCGTGACGAGGTTCACGCTGCTGGTGAGGCTCAGCCCGAACGCTTCTGCCATCACCAACTGGCCTTGCACGACTTGAAAGTCGAGCCTGGCTTGCTCACAGGCGTCTCGAATGACGTCGAAGGCGGTAGCGGCGTCCGCATTCACGGCCTGCATCGTCACGCCCGTGCTGGCGGGGATGCTCCCGACCGTCAGGCTGCCAGTTGTGCGCGCCACGACCTCCAGCGCGTAGAAGCGCGGGCTGGTACCGCTCGTGCCCACCTCGCCTTCCTCCTGGCTGTCCTGATCGTCGCTGAACAGGTTGCAGCGCACCTCAAGGATGCTGTTAGTGGCTGCGCCGAGGCTCAACCCCAGCTCATCAGTCAGCACGCCGCGTTCGCCGGTGAGGGTCTGACTGGGGTCGCCTTCGCTTGGCCACGTGACGCTCGGGAGCCAAGTGCCGCTCGTTCCGAACCGGTACTGCACCGTCGTGTACACGAGCCCGTCGGGCGGGTAGTCACTAGCCCACCTGATGCGATCCCAGCTCTTGAAACCGGGGAACTCAGACGAGTTGAATCGGTAGTAGGCGTAACCGTTGCGTTCGTACTTCCCAGCGCCGTCGCGGGTGAGCCAGAGGGTGCCGCCGCCAGCATCGACCGCCGTCACCTTGCTACTCCCGGTCGGGGCGGCCCACTCTGCCGCAGCCTTTATTCGCTTGACTGCCCACCCGTCCAAGCAACTGCGGATTACGTCTGCGGCGTCCATGCCGCTGAAGACCGCGCCGTAACTCGCCGGGAGGCGAACGTCCTTAAGGAGGATCTCTTCCGTGTACGCCGTTAGGGTGACCACGCCGCCGCTAACGTCGCGCAGCTCGAGCCGTCCGGACGCCTCTAGGTTGTTCCCCCGCCACACCTCCAGGAGGCTTCCTCTCACGGCGTGTTCCAGGCCAGGGCTGTCGCGCGGGACGCTCACCAAGACCTCTGTGGCCGACAATGGCCGGCGCGAGTACCGGACGTCGAACGCCTTCGGAAGCACGACCAGTACCGCCCGGGAACGGTCGAGGATGCGGGTGGTCAGTACCACCGCGTCACCCAACCCAAGGAGAGACTGAACGAGCCAGACTGCCGCGTGGCGCGAATCTCGTTCACGCCCGGCGCGAGCTCGAACCCACCAACCAGGAAGGCGTTCCCAGCCGCGTCGTTAGACGCAACCATGTTGCGCTGGACGCTGTGCAACTGCCCATCCATCACCCACGTGTTGCCTGTGGTGACGGTCAGGAGCAACTCGGCTTCCTGGCCGGTGGTGAGGTTCTCAACCTTCGGGCGGTTCGCACTCGTTGCGGTCATTGTTAACAGCACCGGCGCTGGCGCGTTCCCCGCATTTGTGACGTTAAAGGTGCTCGTGCCCGTAACGCTGCGCGGCCCATCGCTACCAGCCGCACCCAACCATAGGGGGTCGAGGGCCATGAGCGGCACGCGGAATTCCGCCAGGCGACCCTGCCGCGTATCGATGTCTGACAGGCCCTCGGTCACGACGCGCAAGTACCGGCCGGTCGCGCCGAACAAACGCAGCTCGATGGGTTGATAGTGCAAGAACGCCAGTAGGGCGTCCAGCTGGGCTTGAGCCGCCGCGTAATCGGCGCCCCTGTAGCGGCCCTGGATGCTCCCGCGCATCGGTAGGTGCGTGCGGCGCGTGAGCACTGCCCCCAACCCGCCCTGAACCACTTGCAGAGCTTGCGGGCGGTCGAAGCCCGTCACGAACACGTGCCTAGGCAGAGTCATGGTCGCTCCGGCGGCGTTCTTCAGCACCTGCGGCATGACCTCACCTCCCCCTCTCCACGCGCGAAGCGATGCGACTCAGCTCATCGAACAAGCTGCGGGCGTCCTTCACGTGGTCGACTTTCACGGTGTCGATGTGGATGGTCGGGCCGCCCGCCGTCACGGTGGCGCCGCCGTTCCACACTCCGACCTTAGGCAGGCGTGCATCCAGGATGTTTCGGATGTCCTGCAAGGCCGTCAGTTGCGCCCCCAGGTTCCGCAGCGGCGCGAGCAGGTCAGCGAAGTGATCTCTGGCTGGGCCGGTGAGGTCAGTGATGCGCGCCCCGCCAGTCCGCGTCTTCTTCGCCTGCTCGTCCTCAAGCAACCCGAGTTCGCGGAGTTGCTCACGCGTCGCCTGCCCGCTCTCGATGAGCCCCTGCTTCAAGCGCTCCCAGCGGTCACGCTCCGCGTCATCGAGAGTGCCGTCCGCCCACGCTTTCTGCCAGAACTCCACCAATGCCTTGATCTGCGCTTGGACCTCCGGGGAGAGGATGAACGCCTCGATGAGTTGGTCTCTGATCATCTTGTCGAAGCCCAGGTCGAGGCTTCCCGCGAAGTCCGCGCTGGCCAGTGAGGTGGCGAAGACGTTCGCGAAGGACCCCGCCAACTCGACGGCGGCGTCGTACGCTTCCTTGTCCAGCTCGGCTTTCGTGCGGCCGAACGAACCGCCAGCGCTCACTTGACGCGTGTACTCGCTCGCGAACGCGTCAAGCGTCCCGCGAGCAAGCAGCGGCATGCTCTTGGCGGTCTGGTCAACCTGTTCTTGGATCTCCGCGAGGCCGTCCGACAAGTCACCAACTGCAAGGGTGATGAGTTGGAAGGCTGCGGAGGCCACCTGACCGAGGCCAGGAATGCCAGTGAGGGAGCCGATGGCCTCGGCGGCCACGCTAGCTATGCCTCCAATGAGTTCCATGATCTGGTTGCCGTTGAGACCCCCGTCACTGGCTGCGGCGGTGATGCCTTCAATGGCGGTGGTCACGCCGCGGATGACGAGCGCGGTGCCTTCGAGCTTGTTGTCCGTCTCCGCGATCTTGTGGAGGCCCTCGGCTACGAGGCCGGTGCTGCGCGCGAAGGTGCCGCCGAGGCCGGGAAGGCTGGCGGCGAGGGCGTTCACGTCACCCGCGAACTGCCTGAGGCCACTGTTCTCGATACCCTGCAGGCGCTGTAGGGCAGCGATGAGGCGGTCGAGTTCAACCGCGAGGGCTTGCGCGCCTTCTTCGCTTAGGTCGAGGGAGTCGCGGTATGCGCGGAGCGTGTCAATGTTCTGTTCTAGCGGGCCGGGCATCTCACCCAGGGCGTCCTTAGCGAACACCACGGCCTCATCGAACGCCTTCAGGCGCGCGTCCTGCGCGGCGGCTTCCTCGACCGCCTCTCCAAGCTCCCCGAACTTCTCGACGAACTCCTGTACCGCTGGCGAGGCGGGGTCCAGGCCGCCCTCGATGAGGTCCATGACGGCGGCGCGGAGGAGGCTCATCTGTTCCTTCGGCAGGTCGTATGCCTCACCCAACGCGGCGGCCTTCGAGGCGGCGAGGTCCATGGCGGCACTCAAATCACCACGTACCTTCTCAACGAACGCCGTCTGCTCGAGGTCAAGGCCCGCGAAGACGCTAGGCATGGCAATCGGTACAGCGCCTCCACCCTGCCGCGCCGCCTGATTCGTGAACGCCTCAGACGCACCAGGCGAAGACCAGCGGGCGTCTTGCCCGAACCGCAGGAGGGTTTGCGTGTTCGCGCTCTCTGCACCGCGCCGCTGCACCTCTTCAGCCGCGGCAGCGAGCCTCTCTGCGAGGGCGTCGTTATTCGCCTTGATTACCGCTCGGGTTCCGTTCTCTGCAATCAACGAAGCGATCTCGGCCTGCTCAGCGAACCAAGCGAGGTCCCACTCCTCGGCGCGAATCAACGGTGCGCGCGCGACCGCTGCTTGCTGGTCTCTAGATTTGCGGTTCTGAGCAATGGTCGACTCGGCACTAGTCCTTCGGGCTTGGGTTTCCTCCGCGTCGCGTTCAGCGAACCAGGCCGCATCCCATTCAGCGGCGCGGATCAAGGGAGCGCGAGCCACGGCACCGAGGCGCTCGCTTTCCGCCCTCTGCTCCGCAACGCGGATGGCCTGCTGGGCGTCTCGAATCACCTGGTCGGTCTGCTCTTGTTCGATGCGGAGTCGTTCATCCAGCATCTCTGCTCGGATGATGGGGGCGAGCAGCTTCGTTCGGTCTCTGACGGCAGACTCGAAGGTGGACTTGTCACCCAGGAGGGCGTCCAGCACATCGTCGTCCGCCCCCAAGCGGATGAGGTCGCGGAGGGCGCCGTCTACCGCCTGCGCGCTGCGTTCGGCGAGCGTGGCCGCGTCGGCGAGCCCTACGTCGACCTCGCGCTGCATCGCTGCAAGTTCTGCGCGGAGGGCGGCAACACGTTTCTGAACGGCGTCTGGGTCGTTCTCGCCTGGTGGCGGCGCCTTGCCCGCATTGCCGCCCTCCTCGGGTGCGTTGAGCAACCGCTGCACCGCAGACTCGTAGGAATCAATCTGAGTCGTCAAGAACTCTACACGGCCCCAAAGCTCGTCCTGCTCACGCTGCTTACGAACGAACCAATCATCAGCCGTAGCCGTGCCGCTCATGACGCGCTGCGCGCGGTCGAACTGCGCCTGCTCGTGCGGGCTCACGTTCGCACGACCGCCGCGGCCCTCAACGGACCGGATGATCGTGTCGGCCGCATCGAACTCCTCAGGCATCAGCGCGGCATTGCGCTCGACGACGGCCTTCAGGCGAATCTCAACTGCGCTGCGCTCCGCAATGGCCTCCGCCTGCAGCACGGCCATGCGCACGTCAAGGAGCATCGCCTCAGTGACTTCGCTGACCTTCCCGAGCTTGTCAATCAGCCGCTGGATTGCGTCCTTGGCCGGGCCATCCAGATGCGTAGCGAGTTCCTTCAGCGCGCTGCGGACGCCTGTCGAATCGTTCTCACCGAGGGCGGTCTTCACGTTATCGAACTCAGCGCGAACCTTCTCGAGCTTCGCGTCGAGGCTGTCTCCGCGGCCAGACAATGCGAGAGCCAAGCCGCCGATGGCGGCGATGCCAAGGACTACCCACCCGGTTGGACCGGCCATCAGCAGGCCAGCAGCGCGCAACGCCACGAACGCCGTCCGCAACTGCCCCGCGACTCGCACGGCTTGCCCCAACCCAATCAGCAGCGGCCCAAGTGCAGCCGCGAACAACCCGATGTTGATGATCAACTGCTGCGTGCTCTCGTCCAGGTCAACGAACCACTGCACTGCAGTCCTAGCGCCAGCAACTAGGCGATCTACAGTTGGTATGAACGCGTCACCAATCAAGTCCGTGACCTGCTCGAACTCCTTGCGGAGCGCCATCATTCGGCCTTCGCTCGTGTCGGTCTGGGTCTTCATCATCTCGAAGAACCGACCGCCCTCGCTAGTCATGGTCGTGAACGCCTGTTCTATATCCGCGAAGCCAACGCGGCCTTCGGAGACCATGCCGCGAATTTCGCTCTCCGCCACCCCAAACTGCGCCGCCAACTCCTGAACTATGGGAATGCCGCGCCCACTGAGTTGGTTGATGTCCTCCATGAATAGGCGGCCTTGCACCTTGGCTTTGCCGTAGATCTCGGCCAGCTCGTCGATGTTCATGTTCACGGCCGCGCTGATGTCACCCAGGCGGCTGAGGGTCGGAATTAGGTCCTGGCTTTCCACGTTGAAGGCGGCCAGAAGGGTGGTTGCCTTCGTGAGGCTCGGCCACGTGAAGGTGGTGCTGGTGTCGAACTCGTAGAGTTCCTCGAATACGTCGCGTGCGGCTTCGGCGTTGCCCGTCAGGGTCTCAAGGGACCGCTGGAAGACTTCGAGTTGCTGAGCGCTCTTCACGCCGGTAGCGCCGAGGATAGTGAGCGGCGCTGTGATTCCGAGCGATAGCACGCCACCGACGCGGGTCATGGTTCCGCCAAGCCGGTCGAATAGCGATTCTTGCGTCTTCAGTTCGGTGGTGACGCTCGCGAGTTCCCGCTTCACACTCGTGAGTTGCTCGACGGTCTTGCGGTACTCGCCGCTGTTCTTGTCCTGCGCTGCAGCGAGGCTCTTGAGGTCAGCCTCTTGCTTCTTGAGTTCCGCCCTGAGGTCAGATAGTGGCCTGAGGCCCGCGCGTGCCTCGGCGGCCATGCGCGATAGGCCAGACTCGAACGGCTTGAGGGCCTTCTCGCCTTCGGAGCCCGCCTTTCGGGTCTGATCGACGATGCGCGCGAGTTCAGCCTTCAGCTTGCCGTCGTCAACGCGAAGGGCGATTAAGAGCTCCTCGAGCACGGTTGCCATGTCTGCCCTCCCTTGTGAGGTTCTTGTGAGGTCGAGCCGCTATGCTCGACGAATGAAAAGAATGCTGGGGGTGACGCTGATTACGCTTCTGTCGGCGGCCGCACTCGCCCAAGCTGGCCCACCACAACACTTCGGTTACTGGACTTACTCGCCGCAGGTAGATCGCATTTCGGACCTAGATCGCTCGATCGTCTACGCCGTCGCGACCATGCATCCGCCCTATGCGAAAGGTGCGATGGTGGTTCGCTGTGACGTACTCTCTGCCAGCGGAGTGAGTGTGTACTTCGACGCCGATCGCTACTTGGGTTACGAGGACTACTATCTGGTCACTTACCGCGTCGATAAGGACCGCCCAAATACGAACCCGTGGGGTGCCTCCGTTGACGGCGAAGCGGTGTTTCTTCCGGAAGGCTCTGTCCGTCGCGTGTTGAACGCGCTGGCGGCAGGTGAAGAGCTCGTTGTCCGTATCGCCGCATTCGATGGCGACGTTGATTACGTCTTGCCGATTCAGGGATTGAAGGGCGCATTAGAAGCACAAGGGTGCTATACAGGCGCACTGACGACCGATTAGGCGTCGAATCCGGCGAGCACGAGGGCGTCTAGCGCGTCCTGGCTTACCAACCCGAGCCGCAAGGCGGTGCGGATGCTCGCATCCACAGCCGTACTCACGAGCGCCTTGCGGGGTGCTGCGTCTACGCGCGCCCATGGTGGGATGAACTCCTCCACGGTGCCGTCGTACCCGCCCATTGTGCGAGCGACCATGAACGCGGTCTGCGCGTGCGGCCACGCCTTCCGGAACTCAACCTCGCGCGCCCGCTTCAACAGGTCGAGGACGACGCGCACACTGGTGCGCATGAAAGTACCCGGCGTGAAGCCGGGGAATGTGCTCAGGACAGTGGCTTGGACGGCTCCCCAGTCAACCGGGTCTCGAGCTTCGCCATCGCCTCCGCTGCCGCAATCAGCATGCGTTCCCTGCGCCTCATCGTCGCCGCCAGGAACGCCTTCGTGAAAGGGGCCAAGAGGGTATTCACGGCCTCCTCGAACTCCGCCAAATCACCCATGGGTGCTCCAAGGAGGTCGTCCGCCGTCACCGCCTCACCCAGCCGATGCCTGATGAGGATGGCGAGCGCCTCCAGGTTCTGACGCAAGCCGCTAGTCGGCGGGGTGGCTAGGAGCTGCTCCAGCTCGATGACCTCCCCGACCGTGCCGCTGTCCAGGACGGGGATGCTGCGGCCGAGGACTTTGACGACGCCACGGGCCGGTAGTTCCACGGGGATCTTGCTCATGTGACCTCCAGGGTCTGGTTCTTGTGCGCGCCGACCGCTAGGGCTGGCCACCGCACCGTGATGGGTGTATGCACGCCGTCGGCATCCACCAGCGCTGCTGAGAGCTTCTTAGCGCGCGTGGCGCGCGTGACGATGAGGAGGGGCGCCCGCAGGCGCCCCTCCTCTACCGAAGCGGCGAAGCCGAGGATGTCCGGCCTCTTGCTTCGCGGCCTGCCTCGACTGCCGCGCAGCGTGACCGCCAATATCACGCCCAGGTGTGCAGGCCAGACGCGGCGAAGCTGACGCTCGCCTCAGCCACGCCCGACTCGTTCAGGGTGATGTTGAGTTGGCTGACGAACCCGACGTAACCCCACGTCTTCGTGGTGGTGCCGTCGATGGCCGTCGCCTCGATCTTCAAGTACACGAGGTCGTCCGCGTTGTAGGCGGTCTCAAGCGCGACCAGGCCAACGTCGTCCGTGACCAGGTTGCTGGTCCAGGAGACGGTGACGGTGCGGCCTTCCGTTATCTGGTCGGCGATGGCGGACGCGGCCGTGTCGAAGTCGGTGATCTGCTGCACGCCGCGCGAATCGTTGATGTTGATGGCTTGCTTTGGGCGGCCGACGCTGATGGCGGTGCCGGGCGTGCCGGGCGTGACGCTTTCGGGTGCGACGCTGAGCTTGACGCCGCTGCGGCGGATGAGCTTCTGGACACTCACTATGGGTTCCTCCAAACGAAAGTGCCCCGCGCGCTGGCGGGGCCAAACTGAACTAGGGGGCGGGGTTTTAGTAGAGGGTGGTGAAGTCCGCGGTCACGCCGCGGTACTGCTCGTCGGTTTGCATGGCGTTGACGCGCACCAGGTCGAACTTCAACTCGTGCGCTTCAAGGGTGACTCTGGCGGCTTCGAGGTCGTCGAGGGCTTGCGCGATGCTCGGCGCCCAACACCCGACCTGCACGAGAATCGAGTTGTAAACGCTCGTGAAGTCCCGCACGGTCGAGTCGGTGATGAGGTCGATGATGATGCACCGATCCGGCAACTGCGGTACGCCACCCACGCGCGGCACGGCGTCACGAATGAACGCCGGAGCCACGTCCTTCAAGGCGGTTCTGACGGCCGCCAGCACCTCTAGGAGCGTCACGTTGGTCTCCCTTCGCCGCTGTGGATGGCTTGCTTGAAGCGCTCCAGGGCGGGCCGCATGAACGGCCTAGGTGCCATGGCGCGCGTGCCGAACTCAAGGCGCAGCGGGTAGTAATCTCGGTCCTGGAAGGCTGCGGGGTCCGGCCCGACCAACGCTGTGAGGTTCTGCTCGTCCAGGCTGACGACTTTCACGCTCTCCATTAGGCGTCCAGTATCTCGCGCGGGCGGGTCGCCGGGCGCTGATGCGAAGTGCGGCTTGTCGCGCTTCCTGGTTGGGAACAGGTGACCGAGTGGGCTGACGCCCATGCTGTCGGTGTCGGGGTTGTACTTCTCGCCGGGCCGCAGGCCGCGCATGATGTACGCCTGCCCGCGCCCGACGCGCGCTTCTTCAAGCACGCCGTAGATCTCGGCGCGCAGGCCGTTGCTGCGGACGCGCAGCACGCGCTCCGCCTGCTTGTGCAGCTTGTCGAGGATGGCTTGGGGAACGTCAGGCACGAGTCGCCTCGACTTCCACGATGACCCCCGCAGGGGTGATGGTGACGCCGTGCGGGCGGTAGGTCATGCCGCCGCCGACGAGGCGCGTGTCGAGCGGGTCCGCCTGGAACCCGGCGGGGGCTAGGAGCGTGTGGCTCACGGTGACGCCGCGCAACGCGGCTTGAGACCGCACGCTTGCGCTGGCGGGCGCGACGGTCACCGTCACGGTGCCGTCAGCCGCCCACGCCTGCACGGCCTCGCCTAGGGCGTTCTCGGTGGTAGTGGCCCGCTCGACCACCAAGGTCAAGCGAGACTCGCGCACCATCAGAAGACCGAGTCTCGGCGGATGCTGCGGCCCGGCATGCTAGGCGGCGTGCCGCCAGCAGCAATGATGAGCGCTTCGATGCCCGCGCCGTTCTTGCGGATGGCCGCAGCAATCTGCTTGGCGTCGGGCAGCGCCTCGCTGAGGCCACCCACGGCGAAGGATAGGACCCGCCTGGGGTCGCCCTCCACCAGTTGCGCCGCCGCCACGTGCGGGGCGTACAGAACCGGTGGCGGGTCACCGTCGCCAGTCACGCAGTTGAGCGTCAACGCCCCGTCGATCTCCTCATCCAAGAGGCTATTCGGGGGGTAGGCGCCCGCCTCGTTGGGCGCGTCACGCAACGTCATGCGCACCCAGGCGCGCGCCCACGCGAGGCTCGCCACGTCAGGCGCGGTTAGGAGTTGAGGGTCGTAGGTCCGCGCCATGGCTTACCTCACTTTCGCTTCTTGCCCTTCGGCTCATCGGTGGCCTCTTCGGGCACTTCGAGCTCTTTGGGCGCTTCCGGCTCGTCTTCTACCTGACTGTCCAAGGCAGGTTCCTGCGCAGCACCTGCACCCTCATCGGGAGCCTCGGGCTCGTCGCCCTCCGGCGACTCAGGTTGAGGCTCGACGTCCGGTTCGATGACCGTGAAGGCGTGCGGGCGGGCGCGGAACCAGTCCAACGCCTCACCCTCCACCTCCGCCACCCCAACCATGAGGCCATCGACCTCAACCTCACGGAACTCGACGCCGTTCCAGACGCCCGCCCCGTAGGCGCGGCAAATGACGCGGCTCACGAGAACGTCGTAACGAGGTCGGTCAGCTTCGCGTGCATCCACTCAGGACCATGATCGAGGCCGATCT
>CALCHY010000181.1 GCA_937907415.1 uncultured Trueperaceae bacterium | reverse complement strand
GGGCGTGGATGACTGGGCGCTGCGCAAGGGCCGCACCTACGGCACCATCCTCGTCGATCTGGAGCGACACGCCGTCGTTGACCTGCTTCCTGACAGGACCTCGGCCTCGCTCTCGGCGTGGCTCGTGGAGCATCCGGGCGTGGAGGTGATCGCGCGAGACCGCAGCACCGAGTACGCCAAGGGCGCCAGCCAGGGCGCGCCGGCAGCGGTTCAGGTCGCCGATCGCTGGCACCTGCTGCAGAGCGCCCGGCAGCTCCTGGAGCGCTATTTGCCTGGTGTGCACGCTCACCTGCGCGAGCTGCCGGAGCCGCCAGCTTCCGCAGCGCCAGCCTGGGCGCGGCAGCACGCCTTCCCGCGCACGCGCAGCGAGGCCATGATCGGTCAGAAAGCCCGCGAGGAGCGCCGACAAGTCTACGAGCGCGTCAAGGAGTTAAGGCGCCAGGGCCTAGGCATCGCCACCATCGCGCGGAAGCTGAAGCTCAACCGCCAGACCGTAAGGAAGTACGTTTACGCCCACTCCTTCCCCGAACGCGGCCGCCAGGCAGTTCGCAAAAGCCAGCTCGACCCCTTCCTGCCCTACCTGCACGCCCAGTGGCAGGCGGGGCGCGAAAACGCCTCGCAGCTCTGGCGCGAGATCCAAGAACGCGGCTACACCGGCACCAAGAAGCAGGTGCTGCGCTTGTGGAAGCACCCGCCGTCGCACGCCGTCTAAACACGCCCCGCAGCAGGCCGGCGCCGACGACAGGTCGCTCACCGCAGTGGAAACAACCTGCCCCGCCAGCAGGCCGCTGCCTGGCCCCAAGCTCTTGGCCTGGCTCCTGTGCAAGAGGGACACCGAACTAGACGCGGCCGAGCGCGCGACCGTAGCGCGCGTGCGGCAAGATTACGAACTCACCACCGTCCACGACGCAATCACGGCCTTCATCACTTTCGTCAGGACCAAGACCAGTTCCGGCTTCGACGCCTGGCTGGAAGAGACCACTAGCAGCACGACCCGCGCCCTGCGCACCTTCGCCCGCGGCCTCCACGCCGACTACGCCGCGGTCAGGGCTGCGCTGGAACTGCCGTGGAGCAACGCCCAGTGCGAGGGGCACGTCACGCGCGTGAAGTTCCTGAAACGCCAGATGTACGGCCGCGCCAACTTCGACTTGCTCCGCCAACGCGTACTTCTGGCAGCATGAAGCAGCACGCAAAGTGCGGGAGAGCCAGAAACCGGGGTCCAGGGCTGACCCCAACTTTGAACGGCCGAGGCAGATGCTAAATGCACGCATCGTGTCGAATTCCCCTCCGGAAATGCGGCCGACGACGCCGCCCTACTTGGGCCACGGTCGCCGATTGATACTCGAGGCAGCCCGATACTAGCGCAAGAAGAGACTCGGTTACATTTGGGGCCGGGCAAGCATCAGCCGTGCCTGGCCAGCGTGACTATCGGCGTGGCTAAGCACGGTCGTTTTCGCCGAGCTGCCGGACACCTAGGACGTATCAGTACACGTAGGACGTATCAGTAGGCCACGACGAGGCTAGCTCACGGCGCGCACTCCCGGAGGAGCACCCATCACGAGACTGTACCCCAGCTTGCCAGGCGCAAGTTGCAAATGCGCCTTTGCTAGAGCACGTGGTCGCGCTCTTGCGTTCGTGCAAAAAGCTCTGATTGTCGATTCACATCTCCGCACCGAGAATGGTTGTGTCCATAGCCTGACAATCGCCGCTTGCTCCTCAAGCCTCAGTCTATAGCAGCAGTATCCCTACGTTCGACAGAGATGTCGCTGAGGATGCCTGGGTTAGGCGGGATTTCCCCTCCGTAACAGAAGGACCCTACTAGGCACAACTCTTCGGCAACGTTCCGGATATCGGGATGATATGCAATCTTCGGCACGTTTTTACCCATGTCGAACGTATTAGCGATGATTGATCCAGCAATTAACACTTGTTTCTCGAACGTCGCCTTGTCAGCTGCGTAAATCATAGCGGCAATTGGACTGAACCCACCAGTACCGCTAGCCGAGAATTCTACGTCACCACTGCTCACCACCGCAAGTGCGTTCACCGTCGGGTAACCTCCACCGCGTGGCGTGATACTACTTTTATAAACACTAAACAATGCGGATGCGTCGGCCGCGCCCGATCCAACGCGGATACTGCCTTTCCCGGAGTACTCAATATCGCCTATGACTGTTACGTCCAACGGGCCTGTGTTAATCGATCCGGATATTTCTAGGTAACCACCTGAGTTCCAGGCGATAGAACCATTTGCGTCCCCACAAGTGCCCACCGCTGAAGGTGGCAACCTAATAACGGCGCCCGATACAAGCCACGGACAGTCAGCGGCCGTGACCGTGAAGGAGGGAACGTCGTTCGGGTAACTTCCGCTTAGAACCGGCAACTCAATGTCATAACCGTCGTAGCCACTGTTCATGCCGGAGACAGGATACCGCAAATTGACCAGCGAACTATCTGCGTGATCCGTGATCTCAGTTGGGTTCGAGGTCGGCTTACCGTTGTAAACACGGCCGTTCCCTAGATGCACACTATACAGCTCGCCATTAGGTACGCTACTTCCAAGGACTGACGCGCCGCTTTCCAGGTAGACACTCCCACTCTTCACCTTCAAGCGAGCGCATAGATCCACATTGCCATCACCTGTAATGCCGGCCATCGCAGCACTAGCATCGCTCTTGCCAGTACCGTCGCCAAGGTAGGTATTGTAAATTCCCGCCCCCCCGCCGAGTGCGAGTCCAGAATTATCTACAGTCAAGTCGCCCCGCACTATGTGCACGGAGCCGTAGACCGAGACATTCCCGTTAATGGCCTTTGAACCTGGAGTCGTGCCCGCTGCGAGAATCGCGTTGTCCCAAGCGCCAGCGGGACCACCACCTGCGGTAGCAACCAGTTGTAGTGCAGTCTGGGACTTACCCACGCGCCCCACGGACGTAAGAATCATGTAGGTATCACGAACCTGAAAAGTCACCTGATACGTCCCTGGACCAAAAGCCGCTGGGCTACTGGTCGCCCCGTCGGCGAGGATAATCTGACCGAATCCGTCCCGAATTCCCGGAGCAACCGGTGATGCGCACCAACCTTGCCCCTCTTGACTGTAATAGTCCACGAGGTTCTTGAAGATTAGCGTCTTGTATTGGGCCAGCCCCGCTTGAGCGACGTAGTAGGAAGCGTTCGCGCCCTGCTGGTTACTCGAAATCTGTCGGTCAATCAATGTCGTGAACGCACCACCGAGAACCACTATGGCGACGGCCACGATTACGACGAGTGAGATGACGAGTGCGAATCCTTCATTGCGTTTCATGTGTGGCTCCTAGAGGTCGAGGTAATCGACCGGTGGCCGGAGGTTCGGCAACGAGGTTGCAAACGTCACGGTTGCTGACGTTGGCTGACTAGCCCTCTCTGCATGTCCAGTAATGGTCAGCGTCGCCTGGCGCGGATACGTCGTCGCGCTGTAACAGATCGAAATATCGTCTACGACGGTGTCTGGGTTATGGCAGATGAACTCCAGGACTATGGCATCAATGCCAGAAGCAAAGCTATAGCCGACGAAGCCCGAACTAGTATCGTCACAGTCCACGTCCTTCCTATAGAGAACTCCGTCCTCGTCTAGCATGTACTCGATTCGCCGGCAGGCACTACTAGCACCTCGGTCCAAAGAAGTGGCGTAATAAATCGTTACGTCTGCGGAGCCCTGGTCCAAGGCGACACACCCGTCCCGGTAGGCTCCAGAACACTGCTCAGATCTCCACGTCTCCCACTCAGCACTAGATGTATCTGCCGGTTCTGGCGTTTGCCTGAGCTCTAGGTAGGTCACGTTAGTTCCATTAAAAATGGCTCGCGAACCCGCCAGCTGCAAATCCTGCATAAGGACTTCGCCTACACTTCTTAGCGTGCCTTCAACTTCATTTCGGCTTTGAAGATCACCAGATACCTGCGTTTGAAGACGGAAGAAGGCCACCAACGCGCCAAGAATCAGCCCTGAAATAGCCAATGCAAGCAACAACTCGACGATGGTGACGCCCGATACACGAGATGGCCGAGTCATGCTAAATGCACACTCCAGGATTGGTTACCGTGGGTGGGGGGCTTACGTCCATGCACGAAACGTAATGCTCCAACTCCGCGCTTGAAGGGCCGTCAACGACCACATCAATTTCAATTAACCCTTCGAACTCGTAACCAACGCCACGAGATATGCGGAAATCAACAACAAACTGACCCCGGTCAGTTGAGCCCGAACAGATGGAGGTTCCAGGACAAAGCTGGTATGCACCAAAGTCCTCCAATACTCTCTGCGTTAGAACTTCTAAGGACTCGTTTGCAATCTGTGTCGCGTCCGATGCCAGCACCGAAGCCCGCGATACCCTCAGGCTAGTGGCTTGACTCATCGTCAACGCAGTAACTGCAATAGCTACGAGCACTAAAGCCACCAGGACCTCTACCAATGAAAGACCTAGAGAACGCAAGGAGCTGACGCTAGCCCACCTCATTTGACAGCCACTCTCCCCTGCTGACTGATTTCCACTGTCCTCGAGAAGTCCGATCGCTGGCTGGAGAACTCGACATTCTGAGGGCCAGCTCCAATACCGATACCGCGAGGGTCGAACACTATATTGTTCGCTGGCGTATCCACAGACGAGATTCGCACGCTTGGCGAGCGCCCGTCAGAACCGAGTGTCACGCCCTTGATTTGATCTCCGCTGTCTCGTTCCAAAACTGCGTACGAGTTTGTGCCGGGAGAAATTCGAATCTCGACGTACGTGTTCCTGCTGATTGCCTGAAAGCGAGCCAGCTTCACATCTGCAGCCAAGCCATCTGCGGCTTGATTAACCGCAAGTCGATCGCTCGGCAATCTCACGAAGCCGATGGCCGCTACAATTCCGAGAATGGCGACGACCACAACAAGCTCGATGATTGTAAACCCGTCGCTAAGCCTAGTCACATGCAATCACAGGTTTCAGCGTAGTGGTGGCTGACGTTCTCCGCTACCCCCAAAGAGGGGCGGTTCATCTCCTAAACTGACACGAAGTCCACAACCGGGCACCTGAGGGTATGTTGCGGAATTATGTGGCCGACCGATAGGAGGGTTCAACGCTGGCCGGTGCGGGCTGCAAGGTAACTCTTGGTCCAGAAGAACCGCTATACTGAGGCCTGGAACCCGCTGACTAAACAACTCCGATACCTATCGAAACCAACGTCACGGACGCTGGGCATGGCTCCTGCAGAATAAGAAGTACGAACAATGCTGGAGCGGAGTGAGCGATGACTCGATCCAAGAACGGTACTTTCAACCGGCGAGGGCAACACTCCGGCTCCTGACGTAGCTTCGCTGGGCGCTGAGTAGCTTGTCGTTGGGTATTCTTGTCCCCACGGTAGGTGGCTGCAGCGTGATGAGTGACGTGGCCGGGGATGTGCACAAGGCCTTGGCCGTGGGCGGCGAGTAATCCGACCAGGAGCGCCAGCCCGCGGGCGTATTGGTCCATCGCCCACCCCACGGGCACCCCAGAGGGCAGCGTGGATATGGCGCCGATGAGTTCGACCAGGGCAGCTTAGTCGTTATTGACCGACTGGCTGAGTAGCACCTTAGCTTCAGCTTTGAGCGCCACGAGGTGGTGCTATCTCTTCCCCCGCACCGATTCCTACCCAGAGTGGCGGCATGGTTCTCTCCTTTCTCACGTCTACCCTTGTCGATGACCATGCCGGCACGTCCTTAGGCGGCGATGAAAGTCGCGATTCTCAATCAGCGGTTAAGCAATCAAGCTGGCATCCGGCGGCCATTCCCACTGAGCCGTCGACTCGGCCGGGAACTTCAGCCATACCGAGTGCCCCAGGGGTAACGGGAGCCCTTTGACAGCCCTGGCGCTTTCCACTAAACGCATAAGGAGGGCGACCTCAGCTTCGGCGCAAAGCAGTACTAGCAGATCGGCGCGCTGGTGGAGCGCAAGAACCCTCGTGATACTCTTGGCGCTGCCTGAGCGGCGCACCGCCGAGCGGGTGGTGGCTGCTGCCCTGAGCCCGCCCGTGCTGACCCTGCCCGGTGCACTCAGGCGCAACCTCACCTGGGATCAGGGTAAGAAGCTCGCCGCCCACGAACGCCAAGGGAATCTCGAGTTGGTCGCAACCCGCCGCCAGCCATTACCGTTGCCAGGGGATGGCCTCAATCATGGTGGTGTTGGTGAACTTTACCGACTGCACTGCTAGGCGTTTAGCGGCGCGCCAACAGTCGTAAGTGCCTTGCGTCACGCCGAAAATCGTTGCGGCACCGGGGTCAGACGGGTGGTCTGAGCAACCTGCCCGTAGCGCCAGTACGCGCTTCAAGGCTTCTCGAAAGGCTTGACTCACTCCACGATCACCACCTCCTGAAACGAGAACGCCCCGCGCGTAGCGGGGCAGTAATTGGCACGAAACAGCCCCGCCGAGTGGGGCGGAGCTAGACGGTCAAGTTGTCACGTTAAGAGAAAGGCCGCCCCGAAAGGCGGCCAACCATGCAAATTTAGAACGTTACGGAGCCGGGAAAGTACCAGCCGTGGTAGCCAGCGTAGTGCCAGATCCATATACCCACGTAACCACAATGTCGCCCGAGGTGCCGTCAACCAGGCAAGTACCAAGGAGGTTTGCCGCCCCGCCCGTGGCGCCGTAGGAGCCAGCGGTGTAAGAGCCGTCGCAGCTCGCATTTACAAGAGGGTCGGTCGCCGGGTCAGCAGCGACATTCTCCGCTAGGTAGGCCTGCGCAGCCGTGTAGACGTTACGAACGTAACTGTCGGCGGCGCGGGTGGCGGCGGTGCGGCGGGCGCTCATGAGGTTCGGTATGAGTACGGCGGCGAGGATGCCGATGATCGCGATTACGATCAGCAGCTCGATC
>CALCHY010000180.1 GCA_937907415.1 uncultured Trueperaceae bacterium | reverse complement strand
CTCTTTCCCTACACGACGCTCTTCCGATCTATGTCTTGCGTGGGTTCCTGTTCTTGTCTTAGGCGGCTGCCGCGGTGGCTTGCGTTGTGTCGAGCAGGAGCGTGTTGGCTGCCTGCTCGAACACTTGGTTGTTGCCGTAGCGGTATGCCTGGGCGAAGGAGTGGATCACGTAGCGGGCGGTGAGCTCGCGGGTGAGGGTGGGGCTGGTGTAGGGGTTGCGTTGTTCGCGCTTGAGGCGGCCGCGGTCGTCGAGGAGCTCGAGCTCGTGGAGGATCTGTTGGCAGCGCTCGCTGGCTGGGTGGTTGGGGGTTCGGCCGGTGCGGACGAGGGCGGTCATGTGCTTGCGGAGCGTGTCGCGCGTGAGGAGGGCGTTGGTGGTCTTCTCGAGTTGGTCGAGGGTGTTGGGGTCGAGGGCGTAGTGGATGTGTTTGCTGTTGGCGTGTACGCGTTCGAGGAGGGTGATGGCGGCGTGGGGGTCGTTGGGGAGCCAGGTGACGATGGTGGTCTCCCCTGTTTGGTGGCTGGTTGTTTCGTTGCTGATGGTGTGGCCGGCTGGGGTGGTGGTGTCGGTGGTGCGGGTTACGCGTGGTCCGGCGGGTGGGAGGTTGATGGCGTCGAGCGGCTGGTGCGCTTGGAGGTGTTGGGCGGTGAACTCGATGTTTCGTTCGCCGTTCCATTCGTTGATGTTGAGGTTGGCGATGGCGAGGGCGGTGTGGCCGGGGGTGAGGTTGCCGTGGAGTTCGGCTTTGCCCCAGGCGACGCCGCGGCTGGCTGGGCCTTGGTGCGCGAAGCGGATCTGCAGGTGGGTCTTGTCTTTGCCGATGATGCGGGTGCTGTGGAGGGGCGCGATGAGCGCGAAGCGCGGGTGGGGGTTGCCGGGCCCGTGCGGTTCGAGGGCGTGCAGTTCGTCCAGTAGGGTTTCGTTGATGTCGTTGGGGTGCAGGACGAGGTCTATGAGGTGGGTGGGCGCCTGCGCGGGATTGTTGGTGGCGTATTCGTTGATGAGCGCCTGGAACTCGTCGAAGCGGTTGGGGTCGAGGGTGTATCCGGCGGCGGCTTCGTGCCCGCCGTAGGCGGCTAGGGCGCCGCTGGCGTGGTTGAGGTGGGCGAGGGCGCTGGTGCCTGTTGGTACGCGGACGCTGCCTTTGCCGCCGGCGCTGAGGAAGGCGGGTTTGCCGAGGGCGTCAACGAGTTTGGCGGCGGCGATGCCGATGACGCCGGGGTGCCAGTCGGGGTTCTCGAGCACGATGGCGGCTTTGGTGCGGTCGGCGGCGGCTAGGGCGCTTTCCGTGACGGCGTCTTGGAGGGTGCGGCGGTGCTCGTTGAGGGCCGCGAGGTACGTGGCGAGGCTGCCGGCGCGGTGCTCGCTCCTGGTGGTGAGGAGTTCGAGGGCGGTGTCGGCTTCTCCGAGGCGTCCGGCGGCGTTGATGCGGGGCGCGACTTTGAAGCCGATGTCGGTGGTGCTGATGTTGGTGCGGAGTTCGGTGGCGAGCGCGCGGGTGCCGTGGTTGGTGGTGGTTTTGATGCGGGCTAGGCCTTCTTGGATCAGCGCGCGGTTATGGCGGGTGTGGGGCGCGATGTCGGCGATGGTGCCGATGCGGCGAGTGGGGCGAGGTCGAGGGGTGGTTCTTGGTGCCCGAGTTCGAGTCTGGTGGCCCAGAGGAGGTGGTAGGCGACGCCGGCGCCGGTTAGTTCCATGGGGTCGGTTTCGTTCACTCCGAGGGCGGTGGGGTGAACGATGAGCGCCTGGGGTAGTTGGTCTTTGGGTTGGTGGTGGTCGGTGATGATGACTTCGACGCCTTGTTCTTGGTAGGCGTGGGTTTCGTTCACGGCGGTGATGCCGCAGTCGATGGTGATGAGGAGGTCGGTGCCGCTGGCGAGTTCCGGCACGCTGCTCATGCTGAGGCCGTAGCCGTCGGTGAGGCGGTTGGGGATGTGCGTCTTGATGCGGGCGCCGAGTTCTTCGAGGCCGACTTGGAGGATGGCGGCGCCGGTGATGCCGTCGGCGTCGTAATCGCCGTGCAGCAGAATCACCTGCTGGGCTTTGATGGCGGCCACGACTCGTTGCGCTGCTTCGCGCAGGTTGGGTAGGGGCGCGAGCTCGAGTTTGGGGGTGAGTGTGTCTGTGGGGGTGATGCCGGCGTGGTGCATAAGGTGCGCGACGAGGGGTTGGACGCCGTGTGCGCGTGCGAGTGCGGTTATGCGGCTGGGTGGTGCGGGGGGCCTAAGTTGGTGGTGGGAGTTCAAGGCGTTGCCTCCTGTGCTTCCTTTTTGCGTGGCGTTTGCGCCTTGCGCTTTCTCTCTTGTGGCTTGGGGTTGCTGGTTCATGGGCGTAGTGGGGCGCGGTCGGCGATTAGGTGCATCCACTGTGAAAGGTAGTAGCCGACCACAATCGCCGTGAGGGCGTCCCAGCCGATGTACTGCTGGGCGAGCTCGCGGCTGGCTTGGACGGTGTTGGTGAGGATGAGGAGTGGGAGGGTGAGGAGGGCTAGGTATAGGAGTCTGGTTAGGGGTCCGATGATCCAGCCGTGGCTGAAGCTGCTGCGGTGGGGTACGAGGGTGGCGTAGGGGCGCCATAGGAAGCGGAAGATGCCCCAGCGTTTCTTGGGTTTGCTGCCGTGCAGGTCGAGGTCGGGGGTGACGAGGAATGTGCCTGCGAGGTATGAGAGGGTGTACCCGATCATGGCGGCGCCACTCACGCTGGGGATGACGTTGGTGTTCGCGAGCATGCTATACGTCACGAAACTCATTCCGAGTGCTGTGAGGTTGATGGCGTCGTGTACTCTGTAGTTAGGCACTTCTCTGCATTGTATCTTGTGACTGATTACTAAGCCGGTTCCCTTGGGGGTAAGTCATGATCGAAGACATTTTTGGCACGGCGTTGCGACAGCTAATGCCTTTCCTCATCTTCGCGGTGCTCGCGGTCGTGGGCTTAGCCGCGCTGAAGGCGCGCCTGGGCAGCGGTGGTGGCGGGTCGCGGGCGGTGTCGTTCCCGTACGTGCGGCGCTCCGGGTTGTTCTCGGAGGCTGAGGCGCGCTTCTTGCGCGTGCTGCGTGAGGCCGCGCCGGACGCTGATGTGTTCGGCAAGGTGCGACTCGAGGACGTCATCGTGGCTAAGCGCGGCTTGTCGAAGAGCGAGCGGGCATCGGCTCGTGGCCGCATCAAGTCGCGGCACGTTGACTTCGTACTGACGGGCCCGTTTGGTAGTCTGGCTTTGCAAGGTTCCCCCATGGACTTTGCTGATTTGGGATAGGGGCGGACGCGAAAGCGCTCGCCCCGCTTTAGTGGGCGCCCTCTGTCAGCAGCTCGGTTGTGGGTGGGTGCTTAACGAAGAACGCGCCCCTCTCGGAGCGCTGATATCTTCAACATACCGACGTATGCATCATTCGTCAAACCGATACGGCCCTCTTCCCTCCCCGAGCCAACTGCTCGCGTCATGGTGGTTGCCTAGAGTGCCTAGGCTCCTGCCGACTCCCTAGTTGTTGAGCTCGCGTTCTCCCCTATGGTTGCTGGCATGTCGCTTGAGGAGATGCTGATCGCGCACTGGATCATCGGCTGGTTGTTGCCCGATGAACTGGAGGAGTTGGCGGAACTGTTGGAGTGCTTGCCGGGGGGGGCGCCGGCATCTTGTGGTGTGCCGTTACTGGAGTTGCGCGCGAAGATCGTTGTGGAGTTGGGTGAGGAACATCGTGCAGTGCGGCAGTTGAGCGCATTGTTAGGTTAGGGCTGGTGTGGCTCGCAACACCCCCTGCGAGCTACACCCTCTCCCCTCAAGCTCGAGCGGTGGCTCTTGGGAATGGCAGACGCTTAGTTCCCCTTCCGGGGGGTGAAGTGAGAGCGCCGCGCCGTATGAACCGGGCGCGGTGCTTTGCCTTGCTGCTAGGCGGCCCTCTTCCTACTCCTTACGGGGGCGAGGTGTTCGATGAAGCGGCTGATTTCCTGCTCGTCTTCTTGGCCGGGCGCGGGTGCGGTGGGGTAGGTGATGAGGAGTGTTTCGCGAGCTCGCGTGATGGCGACGTAGGCGAGGCGGCGTTCTTCGTTGAGGCCTTCGGGGCCACCTTCGTTGACGGCGCGGTAGTGCGGGAGGCTGCTGTCGTTCGCGCCGATTATTGTGACAGCCGAATACTCGAGGCCCTTGGCTGCGTGAATCGTCGAGAGCGTGACGGCTTCAGTGACGGTTTGGTCGTCGGGGTTGCTGTCGAGCATGAGGTCGCTGACGAGGAGGCTGAGGTCTTGGTATTGGCCGGCGATCTCTTGGAAGGCGGTGAGGTCGCGGCGGCGTTGTTCGGGGTCGTCGTAGAGGCGGTCCATGATCGGTAGGTAGTAGTCGATGACGGCTTGGATCATCTCGTTAGCGCCGCCGGTGCGCCAGCAGTAGCTGATGAGGTTGGCGATGTTGTGCAGGCTCT
>CALCHY010000179.1 GCA_937907415.1 uncultured Trueperaceae bacterium | reverse complement strand
CTTCAGACGGCCGCAGCACTTCGGTGGGCACACACGCCATCGAGCGCTTCACGCGTCTCGTGGCGTACCAGAACTTCCCGCAGGAGTTGCTGCCGGCGGCGCTCAAGTAGGCGCTCGACGGCGCAGGTGGCGGACGACTGGCAAGTTCGCGCCGCCACCGACCGGCCCTACCTCAGGGTGGACGCCAGAAGCGGAACGGTCCGCTGCCCGCTGCGCCGTCGCCCTCGTCTAACGCCTCGCCAACCCAGGCCGTGGGGTCATAAGCGATGTATCCATCAGGCCACAGGCTGGGTTGACGGCCGAACAGGCGCCACGGGTGGCCGCTGAGTTCCAGCACGAACCTGGCCGGCTCGGGCGCTCGCGAGAGCGGTTGGAGGTAGCGCTGCGCCTCGTTGCCCTCCACGCTGCCCGCGAACATGATCGGCGCGCCGCCGTCTAGAGAGAGCGTGCCGCTCACGTCGTAGCTCTGATAGTCGCGGTAGATCGGCACGGCCTCCAACGTCAACTCATGCAGGTGGCCCCTCACGAGGTCCGCCACTACCAGCAAGCTGTGGGCGTCAACCACCTTAGGGCCCGCCAGCAGGTGGCTGCCGTCTGCGCTCCAGCTCGCACGGGAGACTTCCTGCAGGGCCGCCAGTTCCTCGCCCGTGGCAACGTCGTAGATGACGAGCTTGATCGGCCCCGACTCGAAGGGGTCGTAACGCCACTCCGCGACCGCCAAGCGCGTGCCGCTTGGGTCCAGCGCGGCTGGCTGCAGCGCGCGCTCCCCCTCCAACTGGAACACCGTACGTCCGGTGGCCACCTCCACGACCCGCACGGTCGACTGGGCCGGCGCCTCGCGCCGCTCGGCGACGGTGGCGATCAGGCGACCGTCGGCGCTGAAAGCCAGCGGCGGCGTAGGGAAGTTGGGAAGTTCGTAGTCGTGGGCGAACAGGACGCTACCAATGGCAACGTCCCAGACCCTTAGCGAGTAGCCGTCGCCGCCGTGCCCGAACGAGCCAGCGAGCAGGGCGCCGTCTGCACTGAAGGCGACGTGTTCGGCACCGGCAGCAGCACTCGGCGCAGCGAAGCGCTGGCGCACGGCGCCACTGGCCACGTCGACGATGACGACTTCCGGTCCCAACCCGCCAGCGGCCAAAAGGGCGCCGGCCGCGTCGAGGTCCACGGCCGCCAGCGCGCACCCTGCGCACGCGCCGAACGCGTCACTTGCCGTAATGGCGCGCTCGAGCGCCATGTCGTGCGTGCTCCACAACTGCACCGCACCGGCATACGCGGTGGCAAGGCGGCCACCGTCGCCACTCAACGCCACGGCGTTCGGGCCCCACTGCCCCTCTGCGCGCGCCCCTACTCCGGTGACGAACTCGACTTCGTAACCGTTAACGCTCCACAGCTCCACCAGATCGCTGCTCTCGACGAAGGACAGGGCCACCACAGAACCGTCGCCGGCGATGGCTTCCGCATTAGGCCAGACGCGCGTGTCGACGGTCCCGACGTACGACCCGCGCAGTACGCCCGGGTCCGTGTCGAAGTGCAGTTTCCGGGGCACGGGCCCGGGGCAGGCCGTCAGTAGCGCCACCAGCAGCATCAACGAGAAGGCCCTACGCATGTTGCACATGGTGAAACTAGGGTAGCAAAGAAGCTAAGCGCTTGCGCCTCACTGCGGTGTTCCTAGGCAAACCCAGGACGGCGGTGGTCCGTGAGGCCATCCAGGATTACGCTGAACGGCTCGGCAGGCTGACGGGGGTTGAGCGCGCAGGCTCCTCCGTAGCGGTTCGATGACCTCGTCCCGGCGCTCCCCTTCGGCCATCACAAGAGCCATGGGGACGAGCTCCCTACCGGCGTGGGGGTGGGTCCCGCTGTTCATGCCACACTTGCAGCATGGATTCCCGCAAAGTCGGCTCACTCGCCGTTTCCGTCATCGGCCTCGGCTGCAACAACTTCGGGCGTCGGCTAGACCAGTCCGCTACCAAGAACGTCGTTGACGCTGCCATCGCGGCGGGCGTGAACTTCCTAGACACCGCCGACACCTATGGCGGCACCGATAGCGAGGTCTTCCTCGGCCGCGTGCTGCAGGGGCGCCGCAACGAGGTCGTACTGGCCACCAAGTTCGGCATGACCGCCAAGGGAGCCAGCGTCACGGGCGGTGCTCGCCCCGAGTACGTCCGCAGCGCGCTCGAGGCCAGCCTCCAGCGCCTAGCCATGGATCACGTCGACCTCTACCAGCTACACGAGCCAGACGAGGAGGTGCCGCT
>CALCHY010000178.1 GCA_937907415.1 uncultured Trueperaceae bacterium | reverse complement strand
CTTCATCCCGGAAGCCGATTCGGAAGGAGCGCATCATGCGCAACCGTAAGACGCAAGGCTTCACCCTGATCGAGCTGCTGATCGTAATCGCGATCATCGGCATCCTCGCCGCCGTACTCATCCCGAACCTGCTGTCGGCCCGCCAGCGTGCGTTCGACACTGCTGCGCAAAGCTGCGCCAAGGCTATTGCCACGGGACAAGAGATTCGTGTCATTGATGGACTCGATTACCTAGCGGTCCCGGCTGGCACTGTCACGGGCTCAATCGCTAACCTTCAAGGCACGAACACCTGCGACGGACTTACGCTTAGCGCAGGCTCCGCTACTGGCCAGAGCGCCTATGCGGCGACTGTTAGGCACCCGAGTGGCTCTCGAGACGTCGTAGTGACTCAAGACGGAATAAATTAACGGATTACAGTTGTACTCAAGAATCGGCCGCCTTTCGGGGCGGCCTTCTCTTTGACGTGACAACTTAGATGGTTAGCCCCGCCTCCCGGCGGGGCTTTTCTTTGCACCCTTACCGCCCCGCAGGGCGGGGCTTTCACACTCCAGGCTTCCTATACCTATCACGGCAGATTGCCACCGGGCACGAACCTTCAGTTACGCGGCATTACCGCCAACATATGCAATTCTGGCGGGTTAACGCCGATTTGGCTTACATGGTCGGTATGAAGTAGGACGGCGCACTCGAGTACCTTCTTGTAGCCCGACGGGAAGGCTGCAAGAACGAGCCGGTGAGGTAGTTCTTTGACCGCCAGACCCATCCGCAAAAGATCCGCGAAATGGTTCCGGCGCGTTTCTGTCTCTGAGGGACCTTAGAGCCTAGTCAGTTCAGCCATTTCGCAACTTACCCGGAACTCACGAGTATGCCGTTCCTCCCCGCCCACTGGGCGGGGGCACCCCTTTTTAAGGATGTCCGTTTGAGTTGGTTGATTGTGGGATCGTGAAGCTGGGGCTGTGGCCGCGAAGGTGGCGAGCCCTGGACCCTGTTCTTAGACAGGCTTCCCTTGGTTCCTAAGTGTTACCACGCCTCCAACGGTGCAGGGCCAGAGGCCAAGCCAGCAGGGGGCGGAGCCGATAATGCGGCAACCGGCAGGTTCTGCTCGTAGGCCTGAACGGGCGTGAGCTTGGCGAGGCTCGTGTGCTGCCGTTCGTGGTTGTAGTACTCGATGTAGGTCCCGATGCCCTGCCGGGCGACGCGCAGGTCGTCGTAGGCGTGCAGGTAGACGTGCTCGTATTTCAGGCTCCACCAGAAGCGCTCGATGAAGACGTTGTCGCGCCACGCGCCCTTGCCGTCCATGCTGATCTTCACGTGGTTGGCCTCCAGGACGCTCGTGAAGGCGTGCGACGTGAACTGGCTGCCCTGGTCGGTGTTCATGATCTCCGGCCGCCCATAACGCTGCAGAGCCTCCTGTAGGGCGTCCAGGCAGAAGCGCGCGTCCATTCTGTTCGATAACCGCCAGGCGAGCAGCCGGCGGCTGTACACGTCGATGACGCCCACCAGGTAACAGAACCCCCGGGCCATGGGGATGTAGGTGATGTCCGCGGCCCACACCTGGTTCGGGCGGTCGATATCGAGCCCGTCCAGCAGGTAGGGGTAGACCCTGTGGCCCGCCCCGCGCCCTGGTTTGCTGGTCTTAGGCTTCGGGTAGATGGGGCTCAAGTTCATCACGCGCATGAGGCGCAGCGCGCGCTTGCGGTTGACCGTAAAGCCCTTCGCCTGCAGCTCGTCAACCAACCGGCGGCTACCCAGGAACGGCCTGAGCAGGTGGATCTCGTCCATGGCCCGCATGATCTTTAGGTCCTCGGTCGGCACCGGCGCCGGCTGGTGGTAGACGCTTGCGCGGTTGACCTTCAGCAGCTCGCACTGCCTCGTGACTGGCAACCCGCTCTCTTTGTCGATCAAGGCTCTTCGTTCCTGTGGGCTCAGCGCTTCAGCGCTCTGGACAAAAAATCGCGCTCCATGGTGAGCTCCCCGATCTTCGCCAAGAGCTCCTTGGCGTCAGCCTCGCTGTCGCGGTTACGCTCCGCCGCCGGCGTGAACAAGCCCGAGGCGCCCTCCAAGAGCTGCCGCTTCCAGGCTCCGATCTGGTTGGCGTGCACCCCGTACTCGCGCGACAACTCCGCGATGGTCTTCTCCTCGCGCGCCGCCTCCAAGGCGACCTTGGCCTTGAACTCCGGCGAGTGATTCCGACGCTTCCTCTTCATGCCAAACCCCTTTCGGGAAGCGTACCGCTTCCCACCTAAGGGGCCTGCCTAGATTCCGGGGTCCACCGCTGCGGCCGTGCCGATACGGCTGGGACTTTGCCTGCAGTTCGTGCGGGTCGTGGTCGAGCACGCGCTCAAGCTGCCACGCCACGACTTCTACCGCTGTCACCTCGTGGACGGCACGACGAGCCACGGACCCGATTCACGCGGCACCCCAAGGAGGCCAAAGTCAACTAGAATGGCGTTGGCATCTCCAACGCGGGCATCTTTCACGATGCGAGCTTCGCCGGGGTCCCAAAATGCCCGGCATCTAGCGAACTCGAACCGAATCACGTCCCCCTCCGACCGGGGGATGTAAAAGCACACCACAAGACGCACAATCTACTCATGAGCCTCAAGTGTATCGAGAGCCGAACATTGTTGCCGGCTTCGGCCAGGCGACGCCTGCAGGGGCTGACCATCGTCGAGTTGATCATCGTCATGGCCATCATCGGCATCGTCGCCGCCATCGCCATCCCGAGCCTGCGTAGCATCCTGACAGGCCAAGAGGACAAGGCCGCCATCCAGTCCATCCAACAGACCGTATGGCAGGGTGCCACTGCTGCGTCCGCTCGAGGCGTCGTCGTCACTCTCACACGCACCGGCAACACCTTCGTGCTGAGGAACACCGAGACGAACGCCGAGC
>CALCHY010000177.1 GCA_937907415.1 uncultured Trueperaceae bacterium | reverse complement strand
TGCTGGCCGACAAGTACGTCGTCAACTTCTCGCTGTTCCAGAGCCTGCCCGACCACTGGGCCATCAAGACGCTCTTCCCGATCGTGCCGTTGCAGCGCCTCGCCGAGCGGCCGACGCGCAACGCTACGCTCGTAGACATAACGTGCGACTCGGACGGCAAGATCGAGAGGTTCATCGACTTGCGCGACGTGCGCTCCACGCTGCCGGTGCACGATCTGCGGCAGGGTGAGCCGTACTACCTCGGTGTCTTCCTAACCGGCGCCTATCAGGACGTGCTGGCGAACGCCCACAACCTCTTCGGGCGCGTCAACGAGGCACACGTGCGTCTCGGTTCAGACGGCGCCGAACTCGAGCTTTACATCGAGGGGCAGAAGGCAAGGCGCGTGATCCACAACATGGGTTACGAGACGCCGGAACTTCACGCGGCGGTGCAGCGCCAAGCTGAGGAGTTGAGGGCAGCGGGGGCCATCTCGGCAGAGGAAGTCAAGGAGTTCCTCGAGATGTACGACCGCGAGCTCGTCGGCTACACATACCTAGAAGCCTTGTGAGCGCGTTTCCCGAGCCCGAACACCGGCTGCCTGACGGGCGTCGCGCCTTGGCCGGAGCAGTGCTACTCCACCCCGACGGGCGCGTCCTCCTGCAGCTGCGGGACGATAAACCGGGAATAGATGCCCCTGACCAGTGGTCGCTGTTCGGCGGTGGCATGGACGCAGGCGAGTCGCCGGAGGCGGGCATGCTGCGCGAGGTGGCTGAAGAGATCGGCTTCACGGTGCGCCACTACCGTCCCCTGCTCGTGTTCGACGGCTGGCGCGGACGCTTCCACATCTACCTCGCGGCCATCGATGAGCCGCTAGAGCGCCTGACGCTTACGGAGGGCGCCGGGTTCGACTACTGGCGGGTGCCTGACATCTTGGCTGAGACGCGGGTGTCAGACTTACTGCGATTGAGCCTCACGGCGTTGGAGGCGTTGCAGCGGCAACGCGCCGCGGCTAACCCTGGCGCCGAACTAATACCGGGCGCGGGCTACTAGCACGCGGCGTCCGCCCGCGAGGTCCTAGAAGTAG
>CALCHY010000176.1 GCA_937907415.1 uncultured Trueperaceae bacterium | reverse complement strand
GGAGGTCATCTTAGCGGGCCGCGCCAGTACTCACTAGTGACAGGTTCCACCTTGAACGGCGTCATCGTGGCCAGGTTGGAGAACGGCTTGGCGGTCCAGGCGGGGAGCAGGGCGGTCGGCTCACCGGGTTATGCTTGGCCAGCACCTGCCTGTCTGACGGGACAACTGCGGGGAGAGCTATCGCTAGGGGGTTAGGGGCCGTCGTTCGTTGGCAGCGAGCGAAAGCCAAACCGAAGATGGAAAATCAGACAGAACCGAACCTCAACGATCTCTTCCAGTTGCTGCGGCGCGGACTGTTGTTCGCCCTCGCGGTGGCCGTGGGCGCCGGTGGCCTCACCTATCTTCTGAGCAAGCGCATCACCCCCGAGTACGACTCCACCACCACCGTGCTGGCCAGCCGGCCGAACAGCAACCCGCAGGCCAACTTCGGGGTGTCGTTGGTCACGGCCCCTGTGATCGACACCAGCGCATACCAGGCCGCCGCCAAGAGCTACCCGGTGCTCACGCACGCACTCGAGCTGTTGGGCGAGCACGATCCGTCGGCCAAGACGGTCGCCGACTTCGCCAAGCTGATCGGTGTGAAGGTGGAGACGGCGCAGCAGTCGAGCCTACTGCGCATAACGGTGCGAGACGCCGATCCGGACTTAGCGGCCCGCGCCGCCAACGCACTGGGTGCCGCGCTGCTGAGCTGGGACGAGGCGCGCGCCAAGCAGAACCTGCAGGTGGTCATCAACACCCTCGAGTCACAGGTGGTTGCGTTCGACTCTGAGATCGCCTCCCTCCTGAGCCAGCCAGATGGCAGCCCGACGGCCGCCAGTCAGGTGGAGGGGTTGAGGTCGCTGCGCGCCGAACGCACCATGCAGCTCAACGCCGTGAAGGCCCTAAGCGCTTCGGCGGTTGGCCTCCTCGAGGTGCTCGAGCCTGCACGTCCAGCACTCACTCCCTCGCGGCCCCAGCCAGCGCGCAACGCGGCGCTAGCGTTCGTGCTTGGCATCTTCCTCGTGTACGGCCTCATACTCCTGCGTGACGCGCTCGACACGCGCTTCCGCGGCGCCGACGACGTGCTGCGGTCCACGGAGTACCCGGTACTGGGCGAGTTCCCACGATTGCCGCCCGCCACCACGACGCTGCCGCATGAGGCCACGGGCTACCTGCGCACCAACGTCATGTTCGCCACCGCGCAGGACCTGCCCAAGATCATCCTGGTGACGAGCGCGCACCCCACCGAGGGCAAGACCACGGTGGCGGTGGGGTTGGCGGAGAGCTTCGCGCGTAACGACTACCGGACGCTGCTGATAGACGCAGACATGCGCAAGCCCCTGGCGTCAACGCGCCTCAACCTCACCCCCGCCAACACCGGCTTCTCGCCCACGCTGAGGGCCTTCCTCGAGGACCCGTTGCGCACGGAAGAACCGGTGCATGTGGACGTGGACGGCGCGCGCTTCGACTTGATCCCTAGCTTCGAGCCCGCCCCGGCCCCTACCGAGCTCATCTCGCGCTCGTTCGCCTCTGTGCTGCACAGGTTCAAGGGGCAGTACGACGCCATCATCATCGACTCTCCCCCAACCCTGCCGGTGGCCGACGCCATGACGCTCGCATCACACGTCACCGGCGTGATTCTAGCGGTCAGCCTGCCAACCGCCGACCGCCGCGCGGTAAGGGCCACACTTGACTTGCTGGACCGCATAGGGGTGCGCATTCTGGGCACGGTCATCACCAACGTCGAGCCCAAACGCTCGTTGGGCGGCACGCGGGGCTACGGCTACGGCTACGGTTATGGCTACGGTTACGGGCCGATCGAGAAGACCGACACCAATAAGCGCCACCTCGCCGCCAGGCGTCCGCTAGCTAGGAAGCCCGAGGCGGGCTAGAACCTAGCTGGTAGCGGGCCTGGTCAGTAGGCGCCCTTCCCGAACAGCACGGCCCCCGGCGTACGCGCCAGGATGTAGATATCTAGCCAGATTGACCAGTTGCGTACGTAGTAGGTGTCGAGCGACTCCTGCAGGTCGAGGTCGGCGGTGCTGCGCGACGTCACCTGCCAGTAACCCGTAAGTCCGGGAGGGACCGAGGTCCTAAGGTCACGGAACTCGGGGGCGAAACCCTCGAGGTGGTAGTACGGGAACGGCCTGGGGCCAACGAAGCTCATCTGACCAAGGAAGATGTTCCAAAGTTGCGGCAACTCGTCAAGGCTAGTGCGCCGCAGCAGTTTGCCGACCACCGGGAGGATGCGCGGGTCGTTGCTCAGCTTGAAATGCCTAAGCCATTCGGCTTGCGCCTCCGGGTGCGTGGCGAGGTAGCGCTGCAAGTACGCGTCCGCGTCTTTGCGCATGGTGCGGATCTTCCACACCCTGATGGACTTGCCGTCGAGTCCCTCACGCACTTGGTAGTAGAAGGGGTTGCCGCGGTCAACAAGCAGCACGCCGAGCGCTCCAAGGCCGACCAACAGCGCTCCCACGATGCCGGCTGGCACGAGGATCAGGATGTCAATCAGGCGCTTGGCAATGCGGTTGTGGCGCATGAGGAGGTTCTGCTTGTTGTAGATCGCCACGACGCCACCGACGTCGCGCGCGCCCACGCCGGCGCTCGAGAGACCGAAAGTGTTCGGCACGACCAGCACGTGCGGGTAGACCCTGCCGTACTGCTGCATGAGCTGCGAGAGCCGCTGCGGCCCGATGCCTGGCATGGCCACCATGGCGTACGAGGCGTGCCAACTGGCCTGCATGTCGGCAGCGTCGGCCAACGTGCCGACCACCGGCACACCGTGGATGGCAGTACCGTGCTTGGCGGGGTCATCATCGAAGCAGGCGATGACCTTGAAGCCTATACCCGGCAACCGCTTCGTGCGCTCCACCAGGAGCTCGGCGGTCTTACCCGCGCCCAAGATGACGGTCGGTACGCCCCACCAAGGCTTACGGGCGAGGAGGTGCCTGACCAACGCGCGCGCCAGCGGGACACTGCACACCATGAAGAACCAAGTGAGCAACCAGGCGCCCCGCGAGGCGCTGCCGGCGCGGCCCAGGAGGAACAGCACGACAACCGCGGTGCCCATGATGGCGGAGACGAACAAAGTGGTGCGGCGCAGCTCCTGAACGACGCTGAGACCAGCGGCCGGGTAGAGGGACATGAACATGAAGCCCGCAAGGAGCACCGGGACTGCGAACACCAAGGGAACGGCCGCAGCCAGCCCGGCTAGGGGTTGGACGGCATGCCAGATGGCGGCACCAGCCACCACCGAGAGCATGAGCGCAGTGGCGTCGGTGGCCAGCAGCAGGCCTCGCGTGAGCCACAGGCTTGGGCGCTGGTTACGACCGGCTCCCGCCTCAACTTGCTTGGAGGCCCGTTCCGCCCCAAATGGAACAGCCCTGAACCGCGTTTCACTAGCCATTGTTCCCCCCTGCACAAAAGCCAGCAGCCACACTGCCACTAGCTCTTACAAGCAGACACGTCCGGTGCCGACTTGCCTACGGACACTTGCGAACCTACCTGCCGAGTTGTCTTGGACGCAGCATACGACTCGCTGACGGGTAAGTCATCCTGCATCGGTCATGAGAGATCGCTCTGTGAGGACGTACAGTTGGGCATGCCAGAACCCACACTGACCGTGAGCGACCTTGGCGGGCTGCGCGTCGCCGAAGTGAATGGCGCCGGGTTCGTATTGAGCAGTGAGCTGGCGGCTGTTGACATAGTGGGGAACGCCGCCTTCCAGGAGGTCGACGGCGTTCTGTTGCGCGCCGAGCAGTTGGCGCCGGAGTTCTTCGACCTCTCTAGCCAACTGGCGGGCGACGTCCTACAGAAATTCAGCAACTACCGGGTGCGCCTGGCGGTGATCGGCGACTTGGCGACGACTAGCCCGAGCCTGCGGGCGTTCATCACCGAAAGCAACCAGGGTAAGCAGGTGGCGTTCCTTCCCGATAGGGCGGCGGCGTTGGTGTGGCTTAAGCAGGGGAGGTAGGGGCTGCGGCGCTGCAAGGTGTCACCCACTTCCGTCATGGGAGGGTGACAGATAGTTTGTGTTTTGGGTGGGTCGGAGTGGATCTTCCTCTTGTATTCCACTCAGGAAGGTCATCTACCCACCAAGGCCATCGAGTCCCTCAACTATCAACTGCACAGGATCATCAGAAACCGCGGACACTTCCCCAACGGCCAGGCCGCCGAACAATCTATTGTGGCTGGCGATCTGCAACATCGGGGACAAGCGCGCTAGGGAGGGCGAGCATGAGAGGCGCAAGAGGCCCGAAGGAGCACCCTGAAGCCACCCAGCCAGCAAACTAAAATATGGCACCACCAACACCAACTGGAAGCAAGCCCTCGCCTACCCCACTTGATGCCTCTCGGCCCGCGGAAGCCTTAGTCCGAGCGAGAGAATCAACTCGCACCTCCAAATAGGTCGACCCAACCCCAAACACAAACAACTTGACAGGCTCGCTTTGCCCAGCCGCAGCCGCTCCCGCTCCGCCTCTTTAGTGGGCCGGAGCGCCTCTCGCGCTGGCGCCGGTTGCTGGCGCGGCCGCAGCTTAGGGCGGCTGGGCCGCGCTCGAGGAGCGCGCGCAAGCGGTAGAGGTGGCGAGCTTGACGCGCGCCGATTCTGGCATCTCAGGCAGAGCGCTGCTAGCGATGAAGTGGAAATCCTTAGGTAGACGCCGTAATCTCATGAGCGGAGGTTCCTCTCCCTGCAGGAATGGAACCTCCAATTTCTAGACAACGTCCCAACACAAACAGAACTCAAACAGCTTGCTCGTTAGTTATCAAGTTTCGGGATGGTGACCTTGTCCGCCTACGAAACGTGGCTGCAGATTGGGACTAGGTTAGGCAAACAGCCACAGAGTCGAGCGGGATCTCGCGCCAAATAGCGAAGATAGTCCCAGCAGCGGCGCGGCTTTGGAACAGGCCGACAGGACGGCACGCGTTTCACTACCCGATCGTGTGCAACAACCTCGTGTTGCGAGGAAAACGCACCCCAGATTCTGGGCGGCGGGCTTCGTATGACAACAGTCGGCCCGCCTTCCCCCGGTTCCCTCGTGCCTCAGTCCATAGCATTCACTTCTTGATTGAGTCCTAATTCATGTCTCTTACGAGACCGTGGCTCCTTGGCCTGCATTCCACCCGGCCACGAGTCAACCAATCAGTTTTCAGTACTGAGGCTGGGGCTCTTGACAAAACGCGCAAGCGCCCATAATCTTTCTGCACAGACAGACGTCTACAGAGGTATACATGCAAGCGCAGCACTCTCTAGGCAAGCCCTAGCCGCGGAGGACATATGGAGTTCGAGCTCGACCGGGCCGGTCCCCTACCGCTCTACCAGCAGATCGAAAGCTGGATGCGGCAGCACATCTTGCTAGGAAATTGGCCCGAGCACTCCCAGATTCCGGCGGAGGACCGCCTGGCTGAGCAGTTGGCCGTGAACCGTGGGACACTTCGTAAGGCCATCACGGCGCTGATCAGCGAGGGGCTGTTGTCGCGCGTACATGGAAAAGGGACCTTCGTCACCCCCTCACGGCTCGAGCAGCCGTTAGCCGATTCGCTCATCACCTTCTCCGAGAGCCTGTTGGAACGCAACATCCCCTACCAAACCAAGGTCCGCGGCGCCCGCGTGACCCGCGCCGACACCCGCGTTGCGTCGCTCCTCGGGTTGACCGTAGGAACTGAGGTTTTTCACCTTGAGCGGGTTCGCTACGTCAACGGGCAGCCGGTGGTCATCCTGAACAACCACGTCGTGTACTCGCAGTGCGAGGGCATCGAGCGAACGAATTTCGAAGAGGCGCGCTTGTTCGACGTGCTGGAGAAGGACTACGGCTTGACCATCGACTGGGGCCAACGGACCTTCGAAGCGACCGCAGCCTCCTCAGAGGCTGCCGAACTCCTGGAGGTTCCATCAGGTGCGCCAGTCATGTACGTCCAGCAGTTGTCCTACCTGAAAGGCAGTTCGCCCATCGAGCTCTCCGACCTGTGGTTCCGCGGTGACCAGTTCCGACTCTCCGCTCAAGTCAAGCGCATGCGCCTAACGGGCAACCTGCGCGAAATCCTCGTGAAGAATGGCTAACCTGGCAGCGCAACCCGTGTCGGGGATGGCGAAGGTCTGGTCGCGTTTGAAGGCTATCGCGTCGGCGCGCGAGACCGGGGTGCTGCTCGCGCTGATTGTCCTCTGCGTCATTCTCGCGCTCAGCAATCCGAACTTCCTGACAGTTCGCAACCTCTTGAACGTTGGGCGGCAGGTGTCCCTTCTCGGGATCATGGCGATCGGGATGACGTTCGTCTTGATCACGCGGGAAGTCGACTTGTCGGTCGGATCCATCTACGCAGTCGCCGGGTTGGCCACCGGGATGCTCATCGTATCGGGCTGGCCGCTGCTGCCCTCGCTCGCCGTAGGCCTCGTGGCGGGCGCGGGTATCGGGTTCGTGAACGGCTGGCTCTCCACCTTCGGCCGTCTCCCCTCGTTCATCTCCACCCTCGGCATGCTCAGTGTTGCTCGCGGCGGTGCGCTACTGATGACCAACGGGCAGCCGGTCACGGTCAACGAGAGCCAGGGCGCCGCTCCAGCCGTTGTGAAGGGGTTCTACTTCCTGGGCCAGGGCCAACTGCTCGGCATCCCGATGCAGCTCGTCTTCTTCGTAATATTCGCGGTCTTGTTCTGGCTCGTCCTCTCGCACTCAACCTTCGGCTTCCGGGTGTACGCAGTAGGCGGCAGCGACAAGGCGGCTCGGCTCTCGGGCATCCAGGTGTTCGGGACCAAGATCTGGGCCTTCGTAATCATGGGGGCACTCAGCGCCGTCGCCGGCATACTCAGCCTGGCTTTCCTCCCCAGCGGACAGGCTGGTCGGACCGGCGTGGGCCTCGAACTTGACGTTATCGCGGCAGCCATCGTCGGCGGCGCTTCACTTTCGGGCGGCGAAGGCACCATCCTCGGGACGGTGCTCGGCGTACTGATAATCGGGGTCCTTCGCAACGGCTTAGTGCTACTGGGCATCTCGCCCTTCTGGCAGACGACGATCATCGGTGCCGTAATCATCCTCGCCGTTGGCATAGACAAGTGGACGAGGCGCAGCCCCGCCGCATGAACTTTTTCGCCCTTACAGGGAGGTGATCAAGACCGCGACACGTGCTCCAGGCATCCTGCAACCCATGCTCTTCAAGCCGTCACACACTCCGAGGAGGAATCACATGCAGAACAAGGTGAGATCGCTCGCGCTGACCATCCTGGCGCTCATCGTAGGCCTGTCCCTTGCGCAAGTCGCTGGCTTCCAGTTGAGTCAGCGGATAAAGGACCGGATGGCGGCCGGAGAGAAGCCAGTCATCCGCGTCTCGTACCACGACGTAAGCAACGAGTTCGCCCCGTTCATCAAGGCGGGGGTCGAACGGGCCGCCAAGGAACTTAACGTAGACGCCGTCATGGTGGGGCCGGTCGGAGCCGCCGCGGACCAGCAAGTGGCCGAGCTTGAGAACCTCATTCAAGCTGGCGTCGACGGGCTCGCGGTCTCCTCTTCTAGCACTGACGCCCTAGCGCCCGTCATCAACCGCGCCATCGCCATGGGCATCCCGGTAGTCACCTACAACACGGACAACCCATCCTCCGACCGACTTGCCTTCGCGGGGCAGGACCTGGTCCAGTCCGGTCGAGAAGCCGGCGAGTTGATGGCCCAGGTGCTTGGCGGCAAAGGTAACGTTCTCATCACGACACTCGACGCGGCCGCGCAGTGGTCGCTGGACCGCGAGTCGGGTGCACGCGAGGCGTTGGCGAACTATCCGGACATCAAAGTGGTTTCAACCATAAACACTGGAACGGAACCCCAGCAGATCTACGCCACCATCGAGAACGCCATGCTAGCGAACCCCGATGTCAACGGCATCCTCTCCCTGGAGTGCTGCTCCACACCTGCCGCGGGTGAGTACGTGAAGCGGAACAACCTCGGTGCCCAGGTCAAGGTCGTGGGCTTCGACCTGCTCCCCGCGACGGTGGCGCTTGTACAAGAGGGCATCGTCGCTGCCACCATCGACCAGAACCCGGAACAACAGGGTTTCGAGGCGGTCCGCATGCTGGTTGACGCCCTACACGGCAAGGCGGTCACCGACGTAGACACCGGCGTGAAGGTCTACAACCCCGACAACATCCAAGAGTACCTGGACGCTACCGGGAACTGAGGTCCAGCTCTGGCCGAAGCGCCTGATCCTCTTCGGCCAGACCATCTCTCATGCCAGCGACTTTCGAGCTACAGGGCATCACCAAGCGGTTCGGGGGGACCGTCGCCCTTGGCCATATCTCCGTGGCGTTCCAGCGAGGTGAGGTGCACGCGGTCGTCGGTGAGAACGGCGCTGGCAAGAGCACCCTCATCAACATCCTGGCAGGCGAGATCCAGCCAGACTCCGGCACGATCCTGGTTCAGGGGAAGGCGGAGACCCTAGTAGACCCGCACGCTTCGCAACAACAGGGCATTAGCGTGGTCCACCAGGAACTAGCCCTTTGCCCCAACTTGAGCGTGGCGGAGAACATCGGCATGCGCGAGATCGCTCGGCGCTTCGCGCTAACGCCCATGGATCGGCGCGGCGCCGACGAGACGGCTCGTAAGGTCCTAGCACAACTCGGAGCGGAGCATGTCCGGCTCTCCACCCCCGTGAGCCGCCTATCTATCGCCGAACAACAGCTGGTGGAGATAGCGAAAGCAATCACGCTCGACGCTCGGCTGCTGATCCTCGACGAACCGAACTCAGCGCTGACCTACGAGGAGAGTAAGCAACTCTTCGACGTGGTGCGAGATCTTCGCGCGCGTGGCGTAGCCGTTCTTTACGTCTCGCACCGCCTCGAGGAGGTCCTCGAGCTGGCTGACACCATCACCGTCATGCGTGACGGTCAGGTCGTGACCACCATCCCGGCCGAAGGCGCGACGGTCGAACAACTAATCGGTCTTATGGTCGGACGGGAGATCGGAAGTCTGTACAGGCGACAAGGAGCTGGTTCCGCCCAGACGGTCCCTGCCCTAAGGGTCGACAACCTCTCGGACCCCGGGCTTCTAGATTCGGTGGCCTTCACCGTCAACAAGGGAGAAGTGCTAGGCATCGCTGGGCTGCCCGGTTGCGGCAAGGACGAACTCGTCGACTGCTTGTTCGGGTTGCGGGCGCATACGGGCGAGGTACGGGTGAACGGTGAGTTGGTCAAGATCACGACCCCCAAGCAGGCTATCGACAACGGCTTGGCGCTCATTCCAGCCGACCGCCGTGGCGCCGGCGGCTTGATGGTGATGGACATCCGTCAGAACATCGTGGCGGCCTGCCTTGACCGCGTGAGCCGCTACGGCTTCCTTCAGCGCACGGCCGTGGGGCGTATGGCCCGTGACTACATGACACGGCTCGACGTCCGGGCATCGGGCCCGAAACAGAGGATGGGAACCCTGTCCGGCGGGAACCAACAGAAGGTGATCCTTGCCCGCGGACTTGCTACCGAACCAGACGTGCTGCTACTTCATGAGCCTACGCGCGGGATTGACGTTGGAGCCAAGGCCGAGATCTACGGCATCCTCCAAGACATCGCACGCAAGGGCCGGGCTGCAGTCGTCGTCTCCTCTGAGATGCCCGAGCTAATCGGACAGTGCGACCGCATATTGGCCATGCACGACGGCAGGATAACTGGCGAGTTCACGCAGGAAGACGCGACCGAGGAGCTGATATTGGCTTGCGCCACGGGTCAAGCCACCCACCTTTCCACCGGAGGAGCAAGTACGTGAGCGCACAAGGAATCACAGTCGTTGGGAGCTTCGCAGTCGGGATGACGCTGCGCACGGGACGCATGCCGGTGTTCGGCGAGACCCTATTGGGGCGGGACTTCGACATGGGCCCGGGTGGAAAGGGCTCCAACCAGGCTGTCGCCGTGGCGCGCCTCGGCGGACGAGCGAGCTTCGTCGGCATCGTCGGAGACGACAAGCTGGCTGACATAGCGCTTGCCCTGTACCGCGACGAGGGGGTAAGCACGACCCATCTCGAACGCACGACTGAGCGGGCCACCGGCGCCGGGTTCATCATCTTGAGCGACGCGGGGGATAACGCCATCATCCTCGACATGGGCGCCAACGCCCTGATGGACGCGAAGTTCGTCGACCGCGCCCAGCAGCAAATCAGTAACAGCAAGGTAGTCATGGCGGTCCTCGAGATCCCTGTGGCTGCAGCCGCGCGGGCCATGGAGCTGGGACGCCAGCACCACGTGACCACGATTCTCAACCCGGCTCCTGCTCAACGACTGGCTCCGGAGATCTTTCAGTTCGTGGACGTGCTTACCCCCAACGAGTCTGAACTTCGCATTTTGCTCGGCCTTCCGCCAGACGATCCCAGCCCGACGCGCGAACTGGCGCAGCGTCTCATGAGCTTCGGGGTGGGCACGGTCGTCGTCACCATGGGCAGCGAGGGGGCTCTGATCCTGACGGGCGCTGAGACCCACGAGGTCCCTTCGGTGCCGGTCACGGTGGTCGATTCGACGGGCGCCGGGGACGCCTTCAATGCCGGGCTCGCGACGGCACTCTCCGAAGGCAGAGACCTCTTAGACGCCGTTCGCTTCGCCGTCTGTTGCGGCGCGCTGTCCTGTACGCAACTTGGGGTCATCCCATCGCTGGCGCGGCGGCCGGACGTGGATCGTCTGTACGAGGAGTATTTCAAATACGGGAGGATGCAATGAAACGCAACGGAATCTTGAACCTCGGGCTGTCACAAGCCATCGCTGGAATGGGCCACACCGACCTGATGATCGTCTGCGACGCCGGTTTCCCGATCCCCTCGGATGTTCCACGCGTAGACCTGGCGTTGGTGCAGGACGTTCCGGACCTAGCAACCGTGCTGAAGGCCATAGCGCAGGATTTCATCGTTGAGAGGGTGGTTTACGCAGCCGAAATGGGAGCCAACAACCCTCGGCTGCTTGAAAAGGTGCAGGAGGTCTTCGCGGGCGCCGACTTCGGAACGCTGCCGCATGAGGAGATCCTCGGCTCGGCTGCCCGCCAGGCCAAGGTCATCGTACGGACCGGAGCCTACGACCCGTGGGGCAACATCCTGCTCTACTCAGGGGTAGACGCCCCCAAATGGTTCTCCAAGGAGGGCACGATCGCGCCGGAGTACTACGCTCGCAAGATGAAGCAGTGATCGAAGCTTCCCAGTCACTGCACTGACCGACAGTACGAATGTGGGAGAGCCGACCGGGTCGGCAGGAAAGAGAGAGCATGGCCGCAACGAGCAAGACCCAGCCCAGCAGGACCGACGTCGCACGCCATATCCAGAACACCCTGATCGCCGCGAACGCTACGCGCGATCAGGTGGTGCAGCACGTCGAGACCTGCGCGGAGCACAGGTTCCACGCAGCGATGATCCCCATGTGTTGGGTACCGCTTACCAAGGAAATCCTTGCGGGGACCGGCGTCAGGGTCGCTACGTTCATCTGCATCGGCATGGGCAACGAGAGCGTGCACGGGAAGATCGCATTGGTGCGCGAATGTTGGGCGCTAGGTGCCGACGAGATCGATTACGAGCCGAACATGAGCTTCTTCGTTTCTGGGATGCACGAGGAGTTCAAGCACGAGGCCGCCAGGTTGGTCGAGGCGGCAGAGGGCCGGCCGCTCAAAGCGATGCTGGAGCTCGGTTACCTCAAGGAACTCGCAGAGCGAAAGACCGCCGTACGGTTGCTGGAGGAGGCGGGCGTGCCATGGATCAAGAACTCGAGCGGCGTCGGGCCGGGGTCGGAACCTGCTTCGACAGAGAACGTCCGGTTCCTGCGGGAGACCGTGAAGCCGACCACGCACGTGAAGGCATCTGGTGGCATCCGCACTTACGAGCAGGTCGTCGAGTTGCTGGCTGCCGGCGCTGAGCTGGTAGGGACCAGCGCGGGCACATCCATCGTCACCGGTGGTGACGAGCGTGGTGGGGGGTACTGACGGGGAGTGCTCGAGCAGTTCGGGTTGGGTTCGCCCGCGCCCGCGAACGGGCGGCGCAGCCCGAGTTACCAGCTGCGCATCCGGTCCACTAGCGGCCAGGAGCGCCTCGACCTGGCACGCAAGCGCCGAACGCGTTTGTTACTTGAATCTTTCCGAACCGCGAAGCACGGCTTCGACCTACGACTTTGCCGCCTAGTAGAGTCAAGGTTTGGAGGGTTTACAGGCAAGAATGAGCTTGACTTCAGCGTTTGGAATACTGCCACATGAGAGCAATGACCGCCAAGTGTTGTGCCGTGTGGATTCCGGGGAGTTGACACGCTGGGGAGCCCACTTCCCGCTCATTCCTTCAGAAGACTTGCTAACTTGGCAAGGTCGATACGGAGCTTCGGGTCATCGGCCCAGTAAGTGGCCCGATTCCTCCCGCTCACTGCCGGCTGGGTCCGACTCGATTTAGAGTTATTGGCTTGCTGATTCGATTTCCGCGCTTGGCCGCCGCGAGCTTGTCTCTTTTGCTTCCCGCGTTTCCCTTTTTTTTGACCTTTACGGCCTGAGCGCACCTGTTTGCTGGAGCTCACGTACCATGGGGTGCCGTCTGGATTAACGTACAAGTGGCGCACTCGGGAGTACACCTCGGACGTGGAGGGCGGCGTAGTTACGCCAGTCGCGATTTTCCCTGCCGGTACGGACGACTGCGCCAAGTCACGCAACCAAGCTCGATCCGGATCGATCTCGTCCATTTCCCCTCCCAATAATGCCGTCAGCTGCAAACATCAACGGAACCCAAGGGCTAGCTTCCTTCGTCACCGATACCCTACTGTCCTTCGGCGTCAGAGAGTGACGCAGGTTCCCGGGGAACCTTCCAACTCAACGGCCAGACAACTCAACTCTCTTGTACGCCCTCGGTCCGAAGCTCGCCACGCTCGGTGAAGTAGTGCTGCATTGACGGGTACGAGTCGACAGAGCTAGGCGAGGCCCGAATCCAACTGCGCATGTCCTGGAACTGGCGTCCGATCTCGCGGCGGATCGAGTCCTGAGGCACGCCAGCGGCCGTCCGGGCTGCCTTCAGTGCACGGGCCAGTTGTAGCCTGACGGTCTCTTCTCGCTCGGCGCTCATGGCTTCCGGGCTCTCATTGACCAGGTCCGCGAGCCAGTCCATGAAGCCCGCCTGTTACGCTCTCCCCATGCGTTACCTGCTCGCGCTTGTGGTCGTCTCGGCTGCCCTGTTCGCCGCCCTGACGGCCTTCGGGCGCAGCGTGCCGCGTGCGGAGGCTCCCGAACTGTTGGCGCTGGCCTACCCGACGACCTTGTACGTCGGTGAACGCGCGGCGCTCTACGGTGGGTTCTCGGTGCCCGCCGGCAAGTACGAGCTCGGCGCTTACGCGTGCGAGGCCGACGCCTGCCGCCGCCTGACCTGGCGCACGATCGACGGCCCACAGGAGAACTGGGGCGGGCTCGGCACCGTGAGCTTCGGCGAGGAGGCCCTTAACGCGCACGACACCAGCATCCGGGTGAAGATCTTCGAGCGCTCCACCCCGTACGCCGCCGTCGTGGCTAACTGGAGCGCACCCGTCAAGCTGCTACCGGCACCCTCAGCCGAGGTCGCCCCATGAGTCAGCGAGACGATCATGACGACCAGAAAGTGCACTCGGACACGAGCGCGGCGGCACAAGCGCTGACCGCCCGCCACGCCGGACGCCCCGCCGCCAAGTACTTGCGTGAGCTCGCCCTCGGCAGCGCGTTGCTGCTGGGTGCCGTCCTCCTCGCGCTCCGCTCCTCCGGCGCACCAGGCACGGTCGCGGCCTTGGCAGTGGCGGTGCCCGCCGCGCAAGGGTGCGACCTCGAGGCGCCCGCCCTGATCGATGCCAACGGTGCCACCACCCCGCTACCCGCCAGCGTGACCCTCTACTCGAACGTGTTCCTGCGCGTCCTCGCGTGCGGACCGGCTGGCCTTACGGTTCAGGCGACGGGTTCGACCGTGGAAGGCGTAGGGGCGCGCCTGGTCGTGGCTTGGCAGGGCACGACCTTGTACGACGAAGCCATCGACGGCGACCGCTCACTAAGTCTGCAAGTGCCGGGGGCCGGTTGGGTCGTGCTCGCGTTCGTGAACGACCGGCACGAACCACCCGCCGACCGGAACCTGCGGCTTACGGACATAACCCTGCGACCCACGGGAGCGCCATGACACGCAGCGAGGCCGGGGAGCCAGTCCGACCCGCGCCCAGCATCAGGGCGGCCTTCGCTTACGCCGTGGCTGCGGCGTTACCGCTCGCCTCGACCATCGAACCCTACGCTGCGGGCGCCCTGATACTGGCGCTCGCGCTGGTGGCGCCGCGCGTCAGGCGGTTGCCGCCGCGCGCTTGGTACCCGATCATCGGCTTCCTCGCCGCTGGCGGAGCGACCCTGCTGGTGGCGTGGCTGCAGCCGCTGCCGGCGCTGGCTGGCGCTGGCCACGACGCCGGACAGGGCCTGGTCGATTGGGCCTGGTGGCTCGGAGTGGCGGCCCTGCTGGCCATCGCTCTCGAACGCCTCGACGCAAGGCACGCCACCGCCGTTGGCCTCGGATCGGTGGCCGCCGCGATCGCCAACGCCGGCGTTGGCCTCTACCAGGTGGCGTGGCTGGGGCAGACGCAGTCGGTCGGCTTCACTTACCACCCGAACTTGGCTGCCGCGGCAGCGTTGGTTGCGCTTGGCGGCGTAGCCGTCGGGTGGCGGCCGCTCTGGCGCCGGGGTCTGTTCGGCCGGCTTGCACTCCTGGTCGGGTTGAGTGCTGCGCTGGTCGCGCTCGTCATTACGGGGAGCCGCTCCGGCATGGTCGGGCTCGCGGTGGGAGCTGTTTGGTGGCTGCTGTTGGTCCTGCCGCGCTTGCGCTTGCGGCCCCTGCTCGTGGCCGCCGCGGTGGTCGGGGTAATCGGCGCCGGAGCCCTCCTAGGTGACCGTTTGGCGCGTGGAGCGGCCAGCCCGAACATGCTCACCAACTCGGGGTTCGAGCAGGGCCTTACACCGTGGTCGTTGCAGAGCGCAGGCAAGCGCGAGGTCGTAGATGGCAGTCCAGCGGTACTGCTCAGCCGCGGCGCAACGACCGCCAACGTCCTGCTGACCTACGCACCGACCGTGCAGGTAGGGCCCGGAGAGGTCATGCGGTTCAGCATCGGTCTGCACCCAAGCGAGCCGGCGCCCGAGGTGGAGGAACGTATCGGCGTCGTAGTGGCCATCGACGCAGTCGACGACGACAGAGCCACCTTCGCGCGGCTCGGGGTCGACGGTTGGGCCCCGGCTGCCCAGGCCGTGCCCGGCGGCCGCCCGAAGCTGCCGCCGCCCGAAGCCGGGTGGTCGCGGGTCGAGGCTCAACTGCCGCCCGTGCCCGAGGGTGCAACCGGCCTGACGGTGACGCTGCTACCAAGCGGTCAGGGCACCGCACCGTTCGGCTGGATCGATTCGCTGCAACTGATGCGCTCGGCCGCCGCCACGAACACCGACGGGCCCGTCGAGTTCGTGGACGTAGCCCGAGGCGCCACCCGGAGTGCGGTGGATGAGGGCTACGTGCCCGGCCAAGGCCCGGGACTGTTCGGGTGGGCCCAACCGGCCGTCAGGCGCCTCGAGGTCTTCGCCAACGACCCAACCGGCGCCTCGGGCGGGCGCCTGGCCATGTGGCTGCTGGGCGTGGACCTGGCGCAGGCGCGGCCAGTGCTTGGTTACGGTCCGGGGTCGGAAGTGGAGTTGGCCGACACCTTCGCCACGAGTCGCATTGCCACCCCGCTCGACCACTTCCACTCGCTGTACGTGAAGGTACTGCTCGAGGGCGGGGTAGTGCTGCTGGGCGCGTTGCTAGTACTACTGGGTGGGTTGCTGGCAAGCCTCTCGCGCGCGGCGCTCGCCAGGCGGCAAGGGGCCCTGGCTGCGGCCGCCACGCTGGCGGCGCTAATGGCTCAGTCCGTGTTCGATCCGGTGCTCACGTTGGCGGGGGTTGCTGGGGGGTTATGGGTGGTGATGAGCGTGGCCCGGCCGCTTTCGGGCGAGATTTATGCGACGATGACCGAACCTGGAGGCTAGGTGACGAGAAGCGATCTCGAGCGAATAGTAGGCGAACGCGAGCATGCATTGCTCGAGTTCAAGGCCACGACTGGCCAACGTTCCGACGCCTGCAAGTCGGTAACGGCCATGCTAAACGGATCTGGCGGCAGGGTTTTGTTCGGCGTGACTCCCGAGGGCGTCATTACAGGGCAAGACGTGTCCGACCAGACCCTCGAGCAGCTTTCCACCTTTCTCTCTCGAATCGAGCCCACCGTCCTACCTGTTGTCGAGCGCATCGACTTGCCCAACGGCAAGGCGGTCATCTCGGTCTCGGTCGATAGGGGCCAATTGAAGCCCTACGAGTACGCTGGTGATGCGTACAAGAGGGTCGGCAATACCACTGTGAAAATGGGAGCCCACGAGAAGGATTTGATGCTTCTCGAGCGCATGCATGGCACTTCTCGCTGGGAAAACCAGCCAGCCTCTGGCTGGCAAGTGGGTGACCTCGATGAGGACGAAATCCTTAAGACCGTCAAAGAGGCCGTTCGGAGAGGCAGGCTTGAAGAGCCTGGAACCACTGACCCACAGGAAATCCTACGTCGGCTTGGGCTGCTGTCGCGCGAAGGGCAAGTGCTTCAGGCAGCAGTTGCGCTGTTCGGCAAGCGGAACCGTCTGCTACCCGACTTCCCCCAATTCCGCTTGCGGCTTGCGAGGTTTCGCGGGGTAGACCGCGATGAGTTCTTGGACAGCAAGGACCTGCATGGGAACGCCTTCCGTTTGCTCCAGGCCGCGCAAACCTTCCTCGTCGAGAATCTTCCAGTGGCCGCGCGAGTGACGCCTGGCATCTTCGAGCGGATCGACGACCCCATCTATCCACCAGAGGCCCTGCGCGAAGCGCTTGTGAATGCCTTCTGTCATCGAAACTATGCGATTGGCGGCGGGTCAGTCGGCGTGGCCATCTACGACGATAGGACCGAAGTTTCGTCTATTGGTGGACTTCACTTTGGGCTGACAATAGAAGACCTGCTCATGCCTCATGAATCGTTGCCATGGAATCCGCTCATTGCCCGGGTCTTCTACTTACGGGGGTTGTTCGAGCAGTGGGGTCGCGGAATCCAGAAGATCGTGGGGCTAATGGAGCGGGCTGGTTTGCCGGTCCCGGAGATATCAGCAGGAGGCGGAGCCGTAACCGTCAAGTTCATGGCTGGAGGATACGTGGCGCCAACGCGAGTGCCACACGACCTCAACGAGAGGCAGCGAGCGATTCTGGAAGCTCTTGCCCAAGGCGGCCGACTATCGCCAGCTGAGATCCTTAGGCTCTTGCCAGAAGAGTTTCGCTCTGAAGATAAGGCCCTCGAGTCGCGTCGCACCCGCGAGGCGTTGACCGAACTTCGCTCCATCGGCCTCGTTGGTCAACATGGACGTGGTGTTGGGTCGCGCTGGTACTTGAACCGGGAAAGGGGCGCTAGTTGAGCTGCAGGCTAAAGGAAGCCTCATCCGCTTCGGCCGGTGGGCTATTGGATTCAATGCATGTCCTATTCCCCGTAGCCTTGCCTCTTCCACAGCGTTGCGGCTCGTCCAGGACGCATTGTCTCTTCGCATGTCTTATTCCGTCTTATTCGTGTCCTATTCCGTCTTATTCGGGCCTTGCCCCACTGCCCCCACCCCTCGCGCCACCCCGACGTTCTCCTTGAACCATCCATACGTCTGCTCAATACCCTCCCGCAGCCCGATCTTCGCCGTCCACCCCAACGCGACCAACTTGCTCACGTCCATCAGCTTGCGGGGCGTGCCGTCTGGCTTGCTGCGGTCGTACTCGAAGGCGCCCTCGTAGCCCACCACGTCCGCGATCAGCTCCGCGAGTTCAGTGATGGTCACGTCCTCGCCCGTCCCCACGTTTATCGGCCCCTGCTCCGACACGTTCTCGAGCAGGAACAGGCAGGCGTCTGCCAGGTCGTTGGTGTGCAGGAACTCGCGCTTGGGCGTGCCGCTGCCCCATAGGGTCACGCTGGGTGCGCCCGACGCCTTGGCCTCGTGCACCTTGCGGATAAGCGCTGGCAGCACGTGGCTGCTGCTCAGGTCGAAGTTGTCGTGCGGCCCGTACAGGTTGGTGGGCATGGCGCTGATGAAGTCGTCACCGTGCTGCAGCCGGTAGGCGTCGCACAACTCGATTGCGGCGATTTTGGCCACGGCGTAGGCGCGGTTCGTCTCCTCGAGCGGGCCTGTGAGCAGGTACTCCTCGCGCAGCGGCTGCGGCGCCAGCTTGGGGTAGATGCAACTCGAGCCCAGGTTGAGGAGCTTGCGCACGCCGTGCCGGTGGGCGGAGCCGATGACGTTGGTGGCTATGGCCAGGTTGTCGTACAGGAAGTCCGCCGGGTAGGTGGAGTTGGCGAGGATGCCGCCCACCTTGGCGGCCGCCAACACGACGACCTCGGGGCGCTCGGTCCGGAAGAACGCCTCGACGGCGGCCTGGTCGCGCAGGTCGAGCTCGGCCGAGGTACGCAGCACGAGGTTGTCGAACCCAGCCTGCCGCAGGCGCCGCACGATGGCGCTGCCCACCAGACCGCGGTGGCCGGCAACGTAGATGCGTGTGCCGGGGCTCAGCACCTGCCCCACGTCAGGCACCCGCTAACCCGCGTGGCGCTACCTTGTGACCGGCGCGCTTGAGGGTCAACTCCTGCCGGGCCAGTTCCAGGTCGTGCTCCACCATGCGGGTCACGAGCTGGTCGATGGTGACCTTGGGTTCCCAGCCGAGCACGGCGCGGGCCTTAGCGGCGTCGCCGCGCAGGTGCTCAACCTCGGCGGGCCGGTAGTAGCGCGGGTCGATCTGCACGTGCTCCTGCCAGTCAAGGCCCAGGTAACCGAAGACCATCTCCACGAACTCACGCACGGAGTGGCTGTGGCCGGTGGCTATCACGTAGTCGTCGGGCTGGTCCTGCTGGAGGATGAGCCACATGGCCTCCACGTAGTCCTGAGCGTGGCCCCAGTCGCGCCGAGCGTCAAGGTTCCCCAGGTAGAGGTTGTCCTGCAGTCCGAGCTTGATGCGCGTGGCGGCCCGCGTGATCTTGCGCGTCACGAAGGTTTCGCCGCGGCGCTCGCTTTCGTGGTTGAACAAGATACCGTTGCTTGCATGCAGGGAGTACGACTCGCGGTAGTTGACGACCAGGTGGTGCGCCATCACCTTGGCGGCCGCGTACGGGCTCTTCGGGTAGAAGGGCGTGGACTCGGACTGCGGCGGTGGGCTGCCGCCGAACATCTCGCTGGTCCCGGCCTGGTAGTAACGGGGCCTCAGGCCAGTGCGCTCCTGGTAGTCGCGCATGGCCTCCAGGAGGCGCAGGGCACCGAGGCCATCGGCGTCTGCCGTGTACTCGGGCTGCATGAAGCTCACGGCCACGTGCGATTGGGCGCCCAGGTTGTAGACCTCAATGGGTTGCACTTCCTCGACAATGCGGCGGAGACCGGGGCCATCGGCCAGGTCGCCATAGTGCAGGAAGAGCCTAGCGTCGTGCGTGTGAGGGTCCTCGTAGAGGTGGTCGATACGGTCGGTGTTGAAGGTGCTCGAGCGGCGGATGATGCCGTGGACTTCGTAGCCCTTGTTCAGCAGAAGTTCCGTGAGGTACGAGCCGTCTTGGCCCGTGATTCCAGTGACTAGCGCGCGTTTCATTTATCCCCAAACCCACCCTTCGAGGAGCCGAATTGCCGGGCTCCGGTGTCATCAGACTGCTAGAACCTGCGCAACCCGACCAGTTGCATTGCGGCCAGAACCAGGAAGCGCGGGTTGTTGTAAAGGTACCGCTTCCACAAGCGCCGAGGCTCGACAGCTAGGCGGAAGAGCCACTCGAGCCCGCGCGCCTGCATCCAGGCGGGCGCCTGCTTGACCTGGCCAGCGTGGAATGCGAAGGCCGCCCCCACACCCAGCTGTACGAGCGGCAGCCGGTCCTTGTGCGCAGCCATCCAGCGCTCCTGTTTCGGGCAGCCCAAGCCGACGAACAAGATCCTGACGCCCGACGCCACTATGCCTTCTACCACCTGGTTATCTTCTTCGGCTGTTAGCTCGCGGAACGGGGGCGAGTAGGAATAGCGGACGTCTAACCCTGGGAAACGCCGCGCAAGCTCTGCTCTTAGCCCCGCGACCGCTTCGGGCGTGCCGCCGTAGAAGCCAACCGGCACGCCTTGGGCCGCGGCAGCTTCGCACACGTGAAGGGTGAGGGTAGGCCCGTAAACCCGCTCGGCCTCGGGTAGGCCGAGGCGCTTGAGCATGAACACCAGCGGCATGCCGTCGGATGTGACCATGTCGGCACTGTTCACGGTTGCCATGAAGTCCGGCGCGTCGTGGGCCACCATGGTCATGTGGACGTTGGCCACGCAGACGTAACGCGGGCGGTGCTGAGCGGCCCAGCCAACTATCCTCTCGACCGAGCTCTCGTACGTGCCGCCGTCAACGCGCATCCCGAGAACAGTGCGAGTCGGCGTCCCGGCCGCGCCACCGGGCCTACCCACATCAGATCTACCCATCAAGCCCCCCTAACGGCCGCTGCGCTCGGCGGCTGGCGAGACCCCGACGGCAGACCGCAATTGTTACACTCCGGCGAGTTAGTGGTGGATATGGGGGAAGCAGATGCGAAAACGCGTGCTAGTTACCGGTGGGGCCGGCTTTTTGGGCTCACACCTATGCGAAGTCTTGTTGGCCAAGGGTCACGAAGTCCTGTGTGTTGACAACTTCTACACCGGACAGAAGGACAACATCGTTCACCTGCTGGAACATCCGCATTTCGAGCTAATGCGGCACGACGTCACGTTCCCGCTGTACGTGGAGGTGGACGAGATCTACAACCTGGCGTGCCCAGCCAGCCCCATCCACTACCAGCGCGACCCGGTGCAGACGATCAAGACGTCGGTGCATGGGGCCATCAACATGCTGGGGTTGGCGAAGCGCACCAAGGCGAAGATCTTGCAGGCGAGCACCAGCGAAGTCTACGGCGACCCACAAGTGCACCCGCAGACCGAGGACTACTGGGGGCACGTGAACCCTATCGGGGTGCGAAGCTGCTACGACGAAGGCAAGCGGGCCGCGGAAACGCTCTTCTTCGACTACCACCGGCAGCACGGCCTGAAGATCAAGGTGGCCCGCATCTTCAACACCTACGGGCCGCGCATGCAGCCCAACGACGGCCGGGTGGTGTCCAACTTCATCGTTCAGGCGTTGAAGGGCGAGCCGATAACCATCTATGGCGATGGGCTGCAAACACGCTCCTTCTGTTACGTGGATGACCTGGTGGAGGGGTTAGTGAGGTTGATGGATACGCCGGATGAGGTAACTGGCCCGATCAACCTCGGCAACCCGGTAGAGTTCACCATGTTGGAGCTAGCAGAGTGTGTCAGGGAACTGGCCGATTCTCGCTCCGAAATCGTATTTGAGGCACTGCCCCAAGACGATCCGCGGCAGCGACAGCCTGACATCCGGAAGGCGGAGGCGGAGTTTGGCTGGCAGCCGGAGGTACAGCTCAGGCCGGGGCTCCAACGGACCGTCGAATACTTCGGGCGTGTGCTTCAAACCCCTACGGCCCAAGTAGCGGACTGAATACGAAGTGAGCACGGATTCACAGGTGGCAAATACGGGCGCTAGGCGCGCACGAGCCTTGGTAGGCAGGTGGGCAGGCACGGGCTTCTGGGCCATTGCAGATCAGGGTCTGTTCGCAGTATCGAATTTCGGTTTGAACGTCTTGCTGGCAAGATGGCTTGCTCCTATCGATTACGGAGCCTTCTCTGTGGCCTACACCATCTTTCTCTTGCTTGGCACGTTTCACACGGCGGTTCTAACGGAACCGATGCTCGTCTTCGGCCCTGGCAAGTACAGCGGCAGGCTCACGGCCTACCTTTCGGTGTTGCTACGTGGCCACTGGCTTTTCGGTGCTGCTACCGGTGCTTTGTTCACAGTTGCTGGCATTGGCTTCTTAGTGCTTGGTGACAGTCCGCTTACTCCGGCTCTGTTCGGGCTCGCCATTGCAAGCCCTTTCGTCCTGTTCCAGTGGCTAATGCGGCGCGCCTGCTACGTTAACCTGCAGCCTAGACTCGCTGCGATCGCCGGCGCCATCTACATGGTGGTTGTGGGCGCTGGCGCGCTGGCGCTCAATTATCAGCAGTGGCTAGGCCCGGCCACGGCCTTGGGGTTGATGGCCGTGGCGAGTCTGGTCTCTGCTCTGTGGCTGGTCAAGAAGCTCGCGATACGTGGGCGGCACGAAGCTGACCACGCGCTCGTCAAGGATGCGCTCGAAACCCATTGGCAGTACGGTCGGTGGGCGGTGGGCGCTGCTGGTCTCGGCTGGGCTGCAGGAAACGTCCCAAACCTCGCCTTGCCTACTCGTTACGGCCTAGAAGCCGTTGCCACGTTGCGCGCAGCCTTCAACTTCGTCATGCCCGTGTTGCAGGTATTCTCAGCGCTAGGAAGCGTGATGTTGCCAGCGCTCGTGCGCGCGCGCAAGGCCGGTACCTTAAGGAGAACCGCCCTCGCGGCCTGGGCTCTCTACTCGGTCCTGGCACTAGGGTACGGCTTGGTGCTCTTGCCTTTCGTTGAAACCTTGACGGCATTTGCATACGGTGACAATTTCCAGGGACTAACACCCATTACGATGGTATTGGCATTGCTCCCACTTACGGCCGCAGCAACGTCCGTTTTCGGTGGCGCGCTAAGGGCCTTAGAGCGACCTCGCGCTATCTTCTGGGCATATCTTGCTTCTGCCATCGTATCGATCTCTGGCGGTCTTGCATTGGTCTTGCTCTTTGGGGCCGTCGGGGCAGCAATTAGTATGGTACTTGCCTCCATAGTCACAGCCGCAGTTGCGCTTGTGCTCCTTCGTCGAAGCCTGGCTGTCCGGGCAGCGCCCGACCCTGCGACTGCAGGTGGAGTGTGAGAATCGTTCACATCCTGCTCGGTAAAGCGAACCCCGAGAGCATGAACGGGGTGAACAAAGTAGTTCACCACTTAGCCACCGAACAGGTGCGGGCTGGCCATGCAGTAGAGGTGTGGGGCCTCACTAATCAAGCGCAACGGCACCCTGACCGTGAGTACAACTACGAGCTACATTTGATTCCCGTAACTAGAGTACGGTTCTTGGCGTCCGCCAGCCTAGATTCACACCTGCGTTCTCTGCAACCCGGGAACTGGGTCCAGCTGCACTCCGTGTTCATCCCGGAATACTGGCATATCGCCAGACGGATACGAGCGAGCGGACTTAGGTTTGGCGTCACGCCCCATGGTGGTTATTCCAAACACGTCATTGCAAGAGGCCGACTGAAAAAGATGCTCTACTTGACAACGGTAGATATGGCCGTGCTACGGCGCGCAAGTCTGATTCACGCCATTGGGGCCACAGAGGTAAGCGACATAAGGCAGCTTGTGCCATCAGCAAATGTGGCACTAGTGCCGAACGGACAGCATTCGATTGATGTCGAAGAGAACCAGGGTGCAGCGCACGCGGCAGTTCGGCCCGTCTTTGCGTTCTGCGGCCGCCTTGCCATGCGGCACAAGGGGCTGGACCTCTTGCTCCAGGGCTTCCACGAGTACCTAACAGCAGGCGGCGAAGGAAGCCTTTGGCTCATTGGCGATGGACCCGACAGAGTAGAGCTTGAGAGCACCGTAGAAGAGCGCGGGCTGGGTCCCTCAGTAACGTTCTACGGGGCACGTTTCGGAACCGAGAAGCTGGGCCTGTTATGCGCCGCCGACGTATTCGTGCATACGTCGCGGTGGGACGGGATCCCCACCGCCGTGCTGGAAGCGGCAGCTCTTGGCTTGCCCCTCCTGATCAGCCGCGAAACCAACCTCGGCGATTCGGTCAGTGAACACAAAGCTGGTGTCGTGCTCGATGACAACACCCCACCAGGCATCGCCAAGGGCCTAAAGCAAGCCGCTGCCTGGTTGGCAGAAGGGATGGCAATGGAACTGCGACAGAACGCCAGAAAGATGGTTGCGGCCCGGTTCTCCTGGTCAGCCGTCTCCGAAGCGCTTGTGGACAATTACCAGGCTGCACTGACTTCCGAAGACGGCGGTCACCGGTGAATCTGCGACACTTCTTGCAGGACTTCTTCGGTCGCCTTCATGCCGAGGAAATCAAGTTCTGCGTCCTAAGGAACCACTCAGGGCTGCCCGATACAAACGTCGGTTCGGACATCGACCTGCTTGTCCAAGACAAGGACTTGGAGCGAGCCATACACTTACTTGCGTCACTTCCAGGCCTGTCGGTAACTGACCTTGCTAGCCGACCCTACGTGACTAGCGTCTTCATCCACAGTGTCGATCGCGCCTGCCTTCAAGTAGACTTGGTTAGCTCACTCAGCTGGCTCGGTGCAACCATTCTGTCCGTAGCCGACGTTCTCGATCGCGCAGTTCCGCACGAGCGCTGTGAATGGATACTCGTTCCTGATGTAACCGACGAGGCTATAGTTTCCTTCTTCTCAAGTTACCTTGTTGGTGGCTTCATTAAGAGTAGATATGCGCCGCAATACTCACCCATCTTCCATAGCGACCCCACGGCTGTTGAAGCTCGTATTGGTGACCGCATTTCATCGGCCCTGCTCCGGCGTGTAGTTCTTGAGGTCGGCCGCGGGAACGAGGCGGCGGCTCTTCGGGAGCTTTGGCCCGTACGCCGCTCTCTCTTGAGCAGGGCCCTTGCTCGACAACCCATAGGAACCGTGCTCCGGTTGTTGGAGCACTACTTCGCAGAACTCCGAGTGCATTTCAGCGGCACTAACATCTGCACGGCTGCGTTCTTCGGGCCAGACGGGACAGGCAAGAGTTCAGTTATAGAGGCACTGCAACCCCGATTATCGCATTGCAGCAAGATCATCCAGGTGCGCCACCTACGCCCGAGACTACCCGGTTTGGAGCGGTTAGCACCAGACCTAGCGCCGGTCGTTGACCCTCACGGGCAGCCGGAGAAGGGCAAAGTCAAATCTCACATTCAACTCATCCTTTGGCTCGTTGCCTACTGGTGGGATCGATTAATGCGGCGCAAGCGAAATGCAACGCTCCAAATCTACGACCGCTATTTCCATGACGTACTTGTTGATCCAAAGCGCTACCGGTACGGCGGATCACGGGCATTCGCCCGCCTGCTTTCAAGAGCCGTGCCGCGGCTCGACCTAGCAGTGTTTCTCGACGCGCCGCCCGAGGTGCCGCAGGCCCGCAAACAGGAGGTCTTGCCAGAGGAAACCGCTCGCCAGCGCCAAGCCTATCTGGACCTAGCGCGCACGCTGCCGAATGCACACGTGGTGGACGCAGCGCGCCCCTTGGAAGAGGTAGTGGCTGAGGCGGAAGCTATCGTATTGCGTTACATTGCGACGCGAACGGCGCGGCGGTTGGGACTGGATGAAGTTTGATGGTCACCGAGAATAGCGTTCTGCCGATTACGCTGGCCGAGCCAGCGAGTCGCGGAGATTTCCTCGCCTATCCGAGTAGGCTGCGTCCGAGGTGGATTTTGCCGACGGAAAAATGCTTGCGTCGCTCGAGCCTCCAACTCTACGTACCGCAGAGGCTCGGAGGGCATTTTCGCAAGCAACTCCTTGCGCGAGGAATCTTGCAAGGCGAGCCCGTGGCCGTCCCTGAGGCAGGTCGTTTGGCGGAATTGTTTGCTGGCGCGCTAGGTTGCAACGTTTGCCTGGCATTCTTGGTAGGAACACCCGGTGCATACCAGAAGGTAACAGCACGGGTGATGAATCCGCGAGGAGAGGTGCTGGCATATGCCAAGCTGGCGAGCCACCCACTGGCAGTATCCGCCCTGGACAATGAGCAGCGAACTCTCGAGAGGCTGGCGACAGTACCAACCCTCCGCCTCCAGGTCCCGCAGGTGCTAATGTGGCAGCGCCAAAACGGGGCAGCCGCATTGCTGCTGACGGCAGGCCCCGACAAACCCGGTTCGCAGCGACTTACAGCGGCACATCAAGACTTCTTAAGGTCGCTAAATGAGGCCTTTCAGGAGCAGCGACCGTTTTCCACGTCTGGGATCTGGCGGAGCATGAACCGACTTTATACGGAGTTGGGTCCATCGCTTTCGCGTCAATGGTGCGACCGCTACGAACGTGCGTTGGCGCTGCTCGAGCGCGACTTGGGTGAGACGACCGTTTCTTTGACCTTGGCGCATAGGGACTTCACGCCCTGGAACACTCGGCTAGCGAGTGATGGAACGCTGTTCGTGTTCGACTGGGAGTTCGCTGAAATGGGCTACCCATCTACTTACGATTCACTTCATTACATGAATATAGGGAGAGCCATATCTCACCGTCAAGCTAGAGCAGCCAATGGCCGAAGTCGATGGTTTGGGCGTCCTAGCCCGCTCCACCTCCATTACCTCGCGTACCTTATGGACGTTTCGCTGTTCTATCAAAGCGCACGGAGAAGCGTACCTCAGAAGGGCAACGACAAAGTGAGCGATTGGTGCGGATATCGGATTCACGAGTTGACGGAGAACTTGTCATGAAGTACCCGAAGATTTCGGTAATTACCCCTTCGTATAACCAAGGCGAGTTCTTGGAGGCGACGCTTAGGAGCGTCCACGAGCAAAATTACCCAAACTTGGAGCATATTGTAATTGACGGAGGTTCACACGACAATAGTGTTAGCATATTGGAGAAGTATTCCGAGCATCTTCATTATTGGGTAAGCGAACCAGACGAAGGCCAAACGGATGCTCTGATTAAGGGGTTTTCCCGAGCCACTGGGGAGATACTTTGCTGGCTCAACTCGGACGACGTTTTTGAACCTTCTACCCTTTATGAAGTGGCTGACTTCTTTATCAAAAATCGGGAGGCACAGGCAGTTTATGGAGATGCCACCTGGATTGATCGGGAAGGAAGGGCTATCAAGTCCAAGAAGGAGCACCCATTTCATCGCTTCATTTGGTTCTATGATTACAACTTTATTCCTCAACCTTCTACCTTTTGGCGGCGGGAGTTATATGAAGTAGTTGGAGGACTAGATTCGAGCTTTGATCTTGCGATGGATGCTGACTTGTGGATACGCTTTGCCGACCTAACCAGGCTGCATCATGTGCGGCGGCCTTGGTCGAGAATGCGTCTGTACCCAGAACAGAAGAACCAGCGCCTTCGTGCAAAGAGCAACCGAGAGGATTCGACTATTCGGCGTCGGTACATGGCAAATGAGCCAAAGATGCTCCGCAACGCCAAGAAGGTCGCCGCAAAAGCGCTTCGCATTGGATTAAAGACGCTATCTGGGTGTTATTGGTGAAGCGGCTCAAGGTATTGATCTCCGCCTACGCCTGCGAGCCCGGCAAGGGTTCCGAGCCAGGCGTGGGCTGGAACGTGGTGCGGGAAATGGCGAGGCACCACGACGTCTGTGTGCTGACCCGCGAGAACAACCGTTCGGCCATCGAAGACGAACTGGCTGGCACCCTGGTGCCCGGCTTGCGCTTCGCCTACTACGATCTGCCCCGCTGGGCGAGGTGGTGGAAGAAGGGCGGGCGCGGCGTCCAACTCTACTACTACCTGTGGCAACTGGGCGCCTACATCGTCGCGCGGCGGCTCCACCAGGAGATCGGCTTCAACCTGGTGCATCACGTCACCTTCGTGAAGTACTGGGCACCCAGCTTCGTTTCGCTGTTGCCTGTTCCCTTCGTGTGGGGGCCGGTAGGGGGCGGCGAGTCGGCGCCGAAGGCATTCTGCCAGGACTTCAGCGCGCAAGGTAAGCAGTATGAGCGATTGCGCGACTGGGCGCGCTGGCTGGGGGAGCACGACCCCGTCGTGCGCCTCACTGCCCGTCGCAGTCGTGTGGCCCTGGCGACGACGGAGGACACCGCCGAGCGTTTACGGGTCATGGGCGTGCGGGAGGTGCATACACTTTCTCAAGTGGGGTTCCGCCGACAGGAGTTGACGGGGATGGACCGGCTTTCAGCGAGTGGCGGCCCCATTGCCCGCTTCGTCAGCGTGGGCAACCTCCTCCACTGGAAGGGTTTTCATCTTGGGCTGCGTGCCTTCGCCGAAGCGGGGCTGCAGGATGCCGAATACTGGGTGATTGGCGACGGACCCGAGCGCTTGAGTCTGGAATCCCTGGCCCGCTCACTTGGAATTGCCGATTGTATTACCTTCTGGGGTCAGCTCTCGCGCCAGGATGCGTTGCGCAAGCTGGTGAAGTGCAGTGCCCTCGTCCACCCCAGCCTGCACGACTCTGGTGGCTTCGTCTGCCTTGAGGCGATGGCGGCGGGCAAGCCCGTCATCTGCCTCGATCTTGGCGGGCCAGCAGTTCAGGTGACGCCGGAAACGGGCATCAAGATCGCCGCTCGACACCCGGCGCAGGTGGTGAGCGACATGGCTGACGCGATGCGGCGGCTCGCCGAAGATGACGGCTTGCGGCAGCGTATGGGCGAGGCGGGTCGGCAGCGGGTACACGAAGAGTTCAGTTGGACTCGTCAGGGTGACAGGCTGAACGCCCACTACGTCGCGGCGACGGGGCCCATCGAACGATTGTCGAGTCCCCGCGCCTAAGAATGCCTTCTTCTACCGCCTATCATGCCAGGCAGGTGGCACAAGCAGTGTGGCAATTGCCTACCGATTGGTGCAGATATGACGCTAGATAAGCCTCGCACAGACAGACAGAGGGCGAGACTGCTTGGTGGTCTTGGTCTACTAGTTGTGTTGGTGGCAATCAGCATGTTATATGCACCACTCTGGAGCTTAGCAGCAGGGGTTGGGCTTTTCAGCGCTGGCCTAGCGCAGTACCTTAGTCGGGGTCATAGTGGGACCGTCAGCATCCGTTCTAACGGCCTTCTAGGGAAACTCTGGGTAGGCTTCTGGTTCATCACCGCTGCGAATCCTGGAATCGCTCTCCTCGCGAGACCAAACCTGTACTTGTGGAGCGTATTTTCGGTAGCTACTTCCGTAGCGTTCTTGGGTTTGTTGCTTGCTCTCCTCGCGCTTCGAAATCACAACCGTAAGTCCCGCCGTCGACAATCATTAGCACTGGTAAGCGCCTTTCTTATACTTCTAGTTGCGGCTTTGAGCTTAGCAACAACACCGCTAGTATTGGGTGATCGAATTCTTGCCGCTTGGGGCTCATATATCTCGCTTTCTTGCCAAGTGGTTTTCGTCCTCGGGATATTCCATGTTCAACGTGGAACTATCGCGCTTCTCCGAGGTTTAGCAACAGGACTTACGGCTGGCGTCACTTTGACCCTGGTCTTGTTGCTTATCAGTGGCGGGCTCGGTAGTGCTCGATTTGGAGATGTTGAGGTTCTACACCCCAACACCGTAGGCGCTTTGGCAGGCATAGGTCTAATTGTCGCACTAACTATCGGCAGGCATCTGAACCTCCCTACTCGGGCACTTAGCCTGTTGTTCTTCCCCATCGCCCTCGTTCTAAGCTTTAGCAAGACGTCCATAGTAGCTACGCTGTTTGCGGTAGCGATTTGGTTGCTCCTATCCAGTTACAGAGAGAGGCTCACTCGCAGCTTCCTCATCTTGGCTGCGGCATTTGGGCTTTGGGCTCTTGCAGGCAACTTCGTAATTGATAATCTATTCCAATACTTTGCCAACCAAGACCGAGCAATGTCACTATCAGGAAGAGTGGCATTGTGGGAGGAAACAGTGCGATTGTCAAGAGATAGACCTATTCTTGGCTTCGGATTCGCGACGTTTCCCGACGTCATTGCATCACGCTCCACCGGTCTCGATTGGAATGTAAACCGAATTGTCCACGCACACAACTCCTATCTGACTGTCCTGCTTGAGCAGGGACTTGTTGGGCTCGCGTTGCATGTTTGGTTCATACTCGTATGTGCGTTCTTCGTCTTTCGAATGTGGCGCCGCGATGGGCGCACGATTGAGGTGGTTTTTGCTGCCACGGTCTTAACTTTCTTGGTCGTACGTTCCTTCTCAGAAGGCTCACTTGCGCTACGAGGTGATTTTCTCTATCTTGCCGTGCTCAGCGCACTACTTGAGAGTAGGTGGCTCCAGCCAAGCAGCGAAAATGTATAGCCGTATTCTGCGCAATTGCCCACAACGCGGCGGCGAAGATCAGTTTGTCCTTGCCGAGGGTAGACGGCTGCCACCGTCCCGTTCACGACGGTGCGTCCGAGCGAAGAGTAGTGGGCAGGTATATCTCTCACTACCGCTCGAGTGCCTCGTGCCGAAGCAGAGCGACATTGAACTTGCCCCTGCGGCTCGGCTTGGCGCTAGGAGTTGAGGTAGAACGCGATTGAGCGTCGTACTCGTCCACAACTTCTACCAGCAACCCGGCGGCGAGGACGCGGTATTCGCCGCCGAAGGAGCGCTCTTGGAAGCGCACGGGCACGAGGTCGTGCGGAACACCGTACACAACGACGAGGTGGCCGGGCTGGGGAGGCTAGAGCTGGCCCGCAAAACGCTGTGGAATGACGAGAGCTACCGCAAATTTCGTGCTCTCTTCCGTGGGGCGCGACCGCAGGTGGTCCACGTCCACAACACCCTGCCGCTCATCTCCCCCGCCGTCTACTACGCCGCTCACGCCGAGGGCGCTGCCGTCGTTCAGACGCTACACAACTTTCGCTACTCCTGCGTGAACGGCCTCTTCTACCGCGACGGGCACGTGTGTGAGGACTGCCTTGGCAAGGCGGTACCGTGGCCCGGCGTGGTGCACGGCTGCTACCGCGGCAGCCGCGCTGCCAGCGCGGTAGTGGCTGGCATGCTGGGTTACCACAAGCTCCGCGGCACCTACGCGCACGAGGTGGATCAGTACATCGTTCTCAGCGAGTTCTCGCGGCAGAAGTATATCGAGATGGGCCTACCTGAGGAAAAGCTCTCGGTGAAGCCCAACTTCGTCGATTCAGACCCTGGTGCCGGCACTGGGACCGGCGGCTATGCGCTGTTCGTCGGTCGACTATCGCAGGAGAAGGGCATTGCCCCCTTGCTGGCAGCGTGGGAGCGGTTGGGCAGCCGCCTACCCCTGAAGGTGGTCGGTGACGGTCCGCAGGCCTCACTGGTCGAACTCGCTGCCTCGCAGTTGTCTGGAGTGGAGTGGCTGGGCCGCAAGCCGCGCGATGCCGTGCTCGCCCTTATGCAAGAAGCGATCCTGCTGGTCTTCCCATCAGTATGTTACGAGACGTTCGGGATGACGATCGTGGAAGCATTCGCCGCTGGCACACCGGTAGTGGCCAGTGACATCGGCACGATGTCATCGCTGGTCACGCACGGCCGCACGGGGCTGCACTTCGAGGCCGGGAACGCTGACGACCTGGTGGCCCAGGTCGAATGGGCGTTGGAGCATCCTGGGGAGCTGGCAGCCATGCGAGTGGCAGCTCGGGCCGAGTACGAGGAGAAGTACACCGCTGAGGTGAACTATCGGATGTTGATGGGGGTGTATGAGAGGGCGTTGGCAAGGCGCCGTTTGGACATGGGCAGCCCATGAGCCACTAGTGGTTGCTCCCACCCTGGTGAAGGCTAGCGTGATGTGACAGCTATTGCCCTTCTACTAAGAGCCCACGGACCCCTTGATAGAGTGAAATCAGGTCTTCTATGCCAAGATCAACAATTGGCTCGTACATGAACGCGTTGATGTGGATGTTGGAGCTTACCGTCAAGGCCGCTTTCTGCAGTAGGCGCGTAGTAGGAGCATCTCCCACGGTTTCTTGAAACTTAGCGACCATCTTGCCAAACTTGACTTCATCTCGACCCGTACGCGTTGCTACTATCGCACACTCTGGGCACTTTTCAACAATGTATCGCTCGGCTCCGAGCCGAATCGCTATCGATAGCAGCAACTTGTCCTCAAGGTTGAAGCCGGCCTGAATCACGGATTTGCATACCCTATCTGCTTCACGGCTGATGACATCTACGATTGAATCGACTCTCGAAGTATCAAGGTCTTTGTAGAAGACACTATTGAAGATCCGGAGGAACTCGCCCACCGTCCTTCCGGCTGTACCGTCACGCCAATGCAACATGTCACACAGCAGAACATAGTCTTCATGTTCTTTACCGCGCGTGTACTCCAGTAGGTTCCTCACGAATGGGATGGCCGCGCAGAGCGAGCGATCTGATTCTTCGACCTTACCCTTGATTTCGCCTCCAAAGCAGTCCTTTATGCCATGCACCTTAGCTAGTTGGATTGATGTTGTGTCATTGTCATAATCCCGCACCCTATTGGCTGCCAGACAATGCTCATACCGTACGAATCGGGTCATGCTCCTGAAGAGGTCGAAGTTGTGGGTCAGGATAAGGCTTCGGAAGTTCTCCACCGCCGTCAGGTCCTCAAGGTACTGCAAGATTGCATTCTTGTTCTTGTAGTCGAATGAATCTGCTGAGTCGTCGATCACAAAGAGCGTGGCTTCGTCCAACCCTCTCCGACGCTCTACTTCGAAAATGAGAACAAGCAAGTAGAGCGCCCGCATTTCTCCCCGACTGAGGGTGTCGATTTCGTTCTCGGCGTGTTCAACGGCATCTTGACCATCTCTAAAGACGAACTTCAAGCGGGCGGGCTCTTGGCCGAGCACCGCAGCTGCCTGGTTCTCAACCGCGAGTTCGAAGGGCAGGCCCGTGAACCGCTCGTTGTACAACTCGACTGCGGCACGCCAGCGGTCTACAGACTCGGCAGCCTCGCTCTCAATTGAGGCCATCTCGGAGCGGTGCGTCGAGTACATTTCCGCATACGACGTTGCCGACTTGCACGCCTTGACATGCCCGATCCATAGTTCCCTGCGGAACTCACTTCGCCTCTCTGGTTTCAGCCGCTCAATCAAGACATCCAGTTCGTGTGGCGAGAGCTGCTCCATCAAACCTATGAGCGCCTGCGACTGAGCGTTCTTTGTCAGTCTGGCCCTTAGGTTCTTGAGGGCGGGATCGTCCTCAACTGTCCTGTTCAGTTCGCGAAGCCTCGCATCTACCGCGACCTTGTCCAGAAGTTCCTCGTCCCCGTCGAATTGGACACGGTGTCCTGCAGAAAAGTAATGGTTCTTCGTCATCGAGTCAAACACTGCTTCAGCCCCATGAGGGTTGAAGCCGCCTCGCTTGTAAACCGTGCCTTCCTTTTCAAATAGCGCTAGGTATCTCTCGCTGAAATCTCGCGCACTTTTCTGGAACTCAGCACTGTCTATTACCTCAACGCTCTTCGGGTCGAAAATAGTTGAATACTTGAGGCCCTCGAGGTCGCTATCGCCTTCCTTCGCGACAATCTGCACAATGCACTCACCGAAGTCGCGGACGCCCCAATCTTCTACTATTCGAACCGCCAGGTCACTCTTCTTCACTCCCGAGACGGTCTGGAGTTCCTTGACGAGACGAGCCCTTAAGTCTTCCAGGTCCAACACGAGCTTGTCGTAGCGTGCCTTATGTTCCGGCGAAACCAAGACGTCTGTTGCCTTCGATTCCAGCGCAATGTCAATGTCGGCTTTTAGAACAAATATTGCGTTGGAGGAGATGTCGACACCATCAACCGTAACCTCCAGGCTTGCCTCTCGTCCGTATCTCTCCTCCCTCGGCTTTTCTCCGCGTGAATGGCCGTCTAGAGTCTTCGCGAACGAAGACTTCATGACTCCATTGGGTGCATAAATCGCGAACGCCCGTCCGAGGGGAATGTCTGGTAGGAAATCAAACGTGTGCGACAGCTCAGCAATACCGAGGCAGTTCTTCATCACCACTTCAAGACGACGCATAGGTAAATCCCCCCGCAACTCACACTCTCATGCTCTGGAAGGCTACCAGAGCTCACGTAGCTCGTGCTCGCCCCCTCCGGCTTCGTATCTACAACACGATCGGAGTCTCGCCCTCGCAGAGGTACAGGGCACCGGCACACCAGGGGGATCTGGCCGCCAGAGAACTCTCCGCAAATCGGGGTTGTGGCCCTAATGCTGTGCTTGGCAACGTACTCGTAGAGTTAGAACCAGAACTAGCTGCCAGGGACACCAGACCGGCAACTTGGCACACACTCACGCCTCGCGGTGCTGGACGTTACGCGCGCCGGCCCACTTCGACCCAGATAATGCCACCCGGCCCGACGCTTTCGCTGACTCGGGGTGACCCTCCTGCACTGATCCCCCCGCCGCAATGCGGTACTGTCACGGCCGGAGGCGAGAATGTCGCGATGAAGAGACAATGAGCGCGAAGTACTCTCGTGGTTCCACAAGAAGTATCCGAATCATGCAATCCTGTACGACCAGAGGCTTGAGGGCAGGCACAGCAACGTCCTCGGGCAAGTAGATGTGCTGGTGAGAGTCCAGGCGCCGGAGGTGGAACTCATCGGAGTATTCGACTGCAAGTACTTCAACCGCAGCGTCGACGTCACTGTGATCGACTCGCTCGTAGGCTTCATGGAGGACATTGGAGCCGAGTCCGGTGGGATTGTTACGTCGATGGGATTCTCTGAGTCCGCAGCAAACCGAGCGCTTAGTTCGAAACAGAAGATCGTTTCCTCCGTGTTTCGAGGGCCGGAGGCTCTCGTCGATGACTTCGCCCCCAGCCTTGATTTCTCGAATCCGAGGAACTCGATGTACCTGGCACTGCTGTAGCTAGATTCAACAAGCCGCCAAGATGGCCCCGCTTCGAGGTTTCGGGGGGGTCGGATGCTTCCAGCTTGTGTCAAGCAGCTTCGAGCCATTGCCAGCAGCGGGCGGTAAGGGCTGCGAGGCAGTGTTCGTTCTCGATGTCGGTGAGTCGCGCCGGGTAAGGGTTCAGTACGTTGGCAGGTCGTGTTCGGGCGGAGCAGTTGGCCTGGCGCAGGCTCCTCGGTCTCGGGGGTGCATCGCGGGTGGTAGGGGAGTAGGCTTCGTGCGTATTTTGAGGGGCGGTCTCAACCGGCGAGGACAACGCTTTGTCAGCACCAACCTGCAAGAATAGGGAATCGAACCAGACGAAGCTCCGGTTCAGCGTCCAGCAAGGCCTAAGCGTGTCCGGATAGTAGTCCAGGCCGTCATCGAAGTCCCCATGTCACGACGCCAAGCCATGCTCGCAAGCGACTCAGTTGTAAGCGTGCCCGCACTCGCGCCACTCAAGAAGGTGGAATTAACGGGCCACTCGATACTGCGGGGGCTAACCTTATTGAACTCGTCCTGACGGTCTTGGAGAACTCTGACATCAGGCGAGTCGTAGCAAATTGCTTGGCGTTGTTTGTCGTTGAGGCCGAAGGGGAAGCAAGGCGGGGTGAGAGCGAAGAGTTTGCACTTCGCTTCGCAGAGATGTTCGTTTACGGCCGACCGCAGGAGCCGGAGATGATCCTCCTACCTGGACACATTCAGTCACTGGGCATAGGAGGCACCGACGAGCAGGAAGACGAGAAGTGGTCGAAGCTCTTGAGCGCCTACTACAACCCTCCTGTTCGAAGAGTTGGCGAAGTGACAATTAGGCGCGTTCCATTCTCTTGGCGGTTTCAAGCCCTCAACGCAACGCCTGCCTGCTGACGTCGTAACGTCGGCGGCGCATTGGAGGCGTGCATGTCAGGACCGAACCGTCGTTGGGAGGGCCGCCGCTTCTCGGAGACCGAGCGGCTCCTAGCTTACCAGCGGATCCTCGAAGGGCGTTCGTACGTGGAGATCGCAGCCGAGCTCGACTGCTCCCCGAAGTTGCTCTACCGCCAATTCGGAGCGCAGAAGGAGCGCGCGCGGCGCACGTGCGTGACGCGCTCGCCGCTCGCATCACCGAGTCGCCGCAAGCATTACGGAACCCGCTGACATGGGATTAGGGCAACTGGATGAGCCACAACATCGACTTCACGGTCGATACCGGCGTGCAGGTCTACTTCTTCGATCTCCACTCCCTAGAGCAGCGCGGCAGCAACGAGAACTCCACCGGCCTCCTGCGCAAGTACTTGCTACACGGCACCGACTTTACCACCACCGCCGCTGACCGCCAGCAAGAGGTCGAGGCGAGCCTCAACCGCAGGCCAAGAAGAACCCTTGCCTGGAGTTCACCCGCACAGGCTTGTGCTGTCACCGTTGCGATGACCGATTGAAGCCGCCCTCGTCACCGTTGCACGACCAAAGCACCCCGTGAACCCGTGCTACACTGGTTCACATGGCAACGCGGAACATCACGCTCTCCTTGCCCGAAGATGTCGTGCGCCGCGCGAGAATACTGGCCGCCCAGCAGGACACCTCGGTCTCGGCGCTCGTCGCCCAGCTCCTCGATCAGGCAACTGGGCAGGGTGCTGACTACGAGGCCATCTGGGCTGCGGAGGAACGGCTGATGACCGAAGGCATCGGCCTCGAAGTTGGCGCCATCACCTGGTCTCGCGCAGACGTACACGAACGGTGAATCTCGAGTTCGTCGACACGAACGTGCTTCTCTATGCGTACGACACCACGGCAGGTAGGCGCCACGATGCTGCCCGTCAACTCGTCATGCGGCTCGGGAGATCCCGGTCGGGGGCACTGAGTGTGCAGGTACTGCAGGAGTTCTACGTAAATGCCGTTCGCAAGATCGCCAAGCCACTCACAACCGCTGCGGCTCGTGGACGCGTGAAGGCGTTTGCTTTGTGGCCAACGCACGTTCCGCAAACCCGTGACATATTGGCGGCCATCGACCTCGCCGACTCTGCGCAAATCTCCTTCTGGGACGCCATGATTCTACGGTCGGCGTCGGAGATGGGCTGCACTACTCTCTGGACCGAAGACCTGAATGCCGGCCAGGTAGTCGCTGGCGTGCGTATCGTTGACCCGTTCGCGGAGTCCTAGTGAGGTTCCTGCTCCCGCTATAGTTGCGGCCATACAACTGACTTACGAGAGCCCCGACCGACAGCAAACCGTCAACAACCACATAGAGAGCTTCCGGCTCGCGTTCTGCGGTCTTATTGCGTTCCGCGGCGAACTCAACCCACAGGCGGATCCGTACGTCGTGCTGCTCGGTAAAGTCCAAGAAAGGCCGTAGGCTGAGGTCAAGCGCATCGGGTTATCATCACGGCCGGTACCTCAA
>CALCHY010000175.1 GCA_937907415.1 uncultured Trueperaceae bacterium | reverse complement strand
GGGTGGGTGGAGAACAACCCACCCTCCCCACCGTTCGCCTGGTTCGCCTGCATGGCGGGGTTGACGATGAACAGGTGCTGCACACCCTCGCTAACCTGCATTCGCTGGCCAGAGTAGTTGCCGAGCCTCTCCAACGCCCGCGCCAAACCCTCCGGGTTGCGAGTGATGTACGCGCCCGTGGCGTCCGCCAAGAACTCGCGCCTGCGGCTGACTGCCAGTCGCAACAACATGCCTACGATCGGGCCAAGCACGAGCAGCACCACCAACAGGACGAGCGCCAGACCCTGGCCCATGCCGCCACCCGAGTTGCCACCGCCGGAGCGGCCCGAGCGGCGCGAAGACCCGCCACCCACGCCCCCGAACATGCCCCACCGCAGCACGAGGTCGCGCAGCACAAGCAATGCGCCGAGGGTGGCAACCAGCATGGACATGAACCGGATGTCGTAGTTGCGCACGTGCGCCAGCTCGTGTGCCACCACGCCCTCGAGTTCCTGCCGCTCGAGGAGTTGCAGCAGGCCGGAGGTGACCGCGATCGAGGCGTGCTGCGGGTCGCGGCCGGTAGCGAAGGCGTTTGGAGCTGGCGAATCGATGACATACACCTTGGGCATCGGCACGCCAGCGCCGATGGCGACCGCCTCAGCCACGTTCACTAGGTAACGGTGCTCCTCGACGGTGGCCTCACGTGCCCCGGACGCCGCCAAGGCTATCTGGTCGGAGAACCAGAAGCCAGCCACCGCCTGCCCGAAACCCACCAGCACCGCTACGGCCATGAAGAACACCGCCGCCGTAGGGTCCACCGCACGCGAAAGCAAGTAAGCGGCCGCAACGAGCAACGCGACCGTGAACAAGGCGAGCACCCAGGTGCTGCGCTTGTTGGAGGCCTGGTAGTCGATGAGGTTGATGCGCCGGCCAGAACCGGGGATGGTGAACTGATCGCCAAGAGAACGGATGCCAGCAACGGCGTCGGCTTTAACATCGCCCTTGACCGTCGGGCCGCCAGCGTTCGAGTCGATTGGCCGCATTGCGCCCACTTTACGGCACGCACAACGAGAGAGCGCCTAGCGTGCCGTGCCGCGTCAGTCCGAGCGCGCCTCCGCGCCGAGCAAGCGCGGCAGGTCGCCTACGCGCCCGACTACCGCGAACAGCGCCGTTGCCACCAGGAAGAAGAGCAGCGAGATGGCGGCCATCACCGGGCTGTAGCCGTAACGCAGGCTGTTGAAGATCTTGACGGGCAGGGTCTCGAACGTGAAGCCAACCGTCATGTAAGCGATGATGTACTCGTTCAAGGACAGCACGAACGCGAAGATGTAACCGGCAAGCACGTAAGGTCTTAGGTTAGGCCACACGACGGTGCGCGCCACCGTGCCGGGCGTGGCGCCCATGGTCACGGCGGCCTCGACGACCTCGCGGTTGAGGCTAGCGAACCCAAGGGTGATGGTGGCGAGGGGGAGGGTCACGAGGAACACGCCGTGCGACAACACCACGGAGTAAGGCTGCCCGAAGCTCCGCAGCACGATCCAAAGGACCAACGCACCGAGGGCGGTGACCACCGGCGGCAACGCGAACGGCGCGAGGCCCAACAGCATGACGGCGCGCGCCCAGCGCGTGCCCCACCGCCACACGGCGTAAGCCAACGGCAAGGCGATAGACACGGCGATCAGGCCAGCCAGCACCGCCACGATCAGGCTACGCACCGCAGGCGCCGACCAGTCAGACGAGGTGAAGAACTCCTCGTACCAGCGCAACGACACTCCCTGCGGCGGGAAGAACAGTACCTTCTTGGCGTTGAGCGACACGCCGGCGATGACGACGATGGGTAGCAGCAAGTAGAGCGCCACGAGCCCCATGAACGCGCGGCGCCACCAGACCCTCACGCCTCACTCCTCTGGCGCTTGAGGCCGAAAGCCAGAATGGCGATGCTGACGGCCGCCCCCGCCGCCAACAGCACTACGGCCAGCGCCGCAGCCAGTGGCAGGTTCGACTTGAGGATGGCCTGGTCCGTGATCTGCACGGGCAGCGTCCACTGCGCGGGGCGCCCCAACGACTGCGGTATCACGTACGCGCCCAGCACGAAGATGAAGACGAGCGCCAACCCCCCAGCGACGGCTCTGCGCAGCACGGGCACGACCACGGTCATGAATGCGCGCAGCGGCGACGCCCCCAACGTGGCGGCCGCCTCGACGAGCTCCGGGTTGAGGCGCGAGACGGGCGGGTAGAACGTGAGCACCGTGAGGGGCAACGCGATGAACACTAGCGCGAGGAGCACGGCCGCCAGGCCGGGGCTCCACGCTTGCGGTGACGGCAAGAGTCCAAGCCACACGAGGGCGTTGGACACGCCGGAGGTGCGCGAGAGCATCAACGACCAGCTGAACGCCACGATGACCTCGGATAACGACAGCGAGGCAAGCACGAGAACGAGATACTTGACTTGCCGCCTGCGCGGCAGGCGGGCCAACAGATAAGTGAAAGGCAACCCGATCACGAGGCACACCAGCGCCGCGCCGCTGGCTATGGCGACAGTTACCCACAGCCGCTCCAGATAGAAGGGCTCGAGGGCCCGAGCGTAGTTGTCGAGCACGACCGCGGGTTCGAAGAACGCGGACTGCACCCTACGGAACAAGGAAACGGCGAGGATGACGACCAGCGGGCCGACGAACAGCACGAACAGCGCCAGCGCTGGCCAGGCAAGGAGTAGGTTAGGGCCAACGCCCCTTCTGCTGCTGGCGCCGTCAGGCGTCATGTCGTTAACACCACGGCTTTGCCAGGCGGCAACTCGAGCCACACCTCCGCGCCCTCGCGGACGCCGTGGCCCGTTACCACCGTCAGTTCCATGTCGCCAACGCGCACGTAACTCTCGACCAGGCGGCCAAGGTCACGCACGAACGTCACGCGGCCCTGAAGCGCCACGCCCGCAGGCGCCTGCGGGTGGAGGACCACGTCCTCAGGGCGGATGGACAACCATACGCTCCCGCCAGCGCCTGGCCGCACGGTGGCCGGCAGGCGCACGCCGAGCACGCTCACCTCGCTGGGGCCGGTGACGGTAGCTGGCAGCAGGTTGTTGGTGCCGATGAAGTCGGCCACGAAGCGGTTCACGGGCTGGCGGTAGATATCGAGCGGCGCACCCACCTGCTGCACGCGCCCGGCGCCCATGACGACGACCAGGTCAGCCATCGTTAGGGCCTCCTCCTGGTCGTGCGTGACGATGATCGTCGTTATCCCAAGCTCCCGCTGCAAGCGCCGTAGCTCGACCTGCATGGCGCTGCGCAGCTTGGCGTCCAGCGCAGACAACGGCTCGTCCAACAGGAACAGGCTCGGGTCGAGGGCGAGGGCGCGGGCCATGGCAACGCGCTGGCGTTGACCGCCAGAGAGTTGGCTTACGCCCCTGGCGCCCATGTCAGGCAGGCGCACGAGCTCGAGGAGTTCCTGGGCGCGCGCCGTGCGCTCGGCTTTCGGCACCCCGCGAATGCGGAGCCCATACGCCACGTTCTCCACCACGTTCAGGTGCGGGAAGAGCGCGAAGGACTGGAACACCATGCCGATGTTGCGCTGGTGCGCAGGTAACGCCGTGAGGTCCTCGTCGCCGAGGAACACGCTGCCGCTCGACGGCGTCTCTAACCCGGCGATGGTGCGTAGGAGGGTCGTCTTGCCGCAGCCGGACGGGCCAAGAAAACAGATGAGCTTGCCGCCAGGCAGTTCTAGGTTGACGTCGTCGAGCGCAACGGTGCCACCGAACGCCTTCGACACTCCCCTGACCGCAAGCGCCCGCGCCGACCCCTCGCCAGCGGCTTGGGGTCGGCGCTGCGTGCCAGGGCGCGCCTTGTTCAGCGGGTGACCCGCTCCGACCACACCTGGTTGATCCAGTCGCCGCGCTCCAGGTAGATGTCGTAGCGCGGGATGATCGGGGTGATGTCGGAAGAGACGCTAGCGAACTCCTCGTCCGTGAGGGTGAGGAACTCGCGCTGGACGGTCGGGGCGGTGCCCAGCTTGCGGGCGACCAGGTCCTGCACGGTCGGCTGCATGAACCAGTTGATGAACTCGAGCGCCTCTGGCAGCTTCGCGCTGGCGCGGCTAACGGCCCAGGCGCCGGAGTCGAGCACGCCGCCCTCGACCGGGAAGGTGGAGCGCACCGGGAAGCCCTCGGCTGCCGCCAACCCAGTGACGTCGTGGTAGTACTCCCCCATCGGGATCTCGCCAGACTGCAGCGCCTGCTGGAACTGGCCCTCGTCGCGGTACCAGAGCTGCACGTTCGGCGCTAGTTCGGCGAGCTTGTCTACTACTTGGAGGATGCCGTCCTCGGTGTCCAGAATGTCGGTACCGCCGAAGAAGGTGGTAGCCGTGATCTCGAGCAGGTACGAGTTGATGGGCAGCGCCAGCAGGCCTTCCTGGTTGGGGTGATCGCCCCAGAGTTCAGACCACGAGGTCGGCGCGTTTGGGAACACGTCGCTGTTCGTGACGAGCGTTATGTACCAAGACACGGCGCCGACGCCGACGAGGCGGCCCTGGCCGTCGTAGCTGAGGAGTTGCGGGCGCATGTAGGTGAGGTTCGGCAGGTCGGCCTCGGTGAGAGGCGCCCACAAGTCGGAGCCCATGCCGCGAGCCAGTGGTCCCAGAGCCATCATCGACACGTCGGCTGGCGTCTGCCCTGCGCGGGCGGCGGCCTCGAGTTGCACGAGCCAAGCCTCGCCGGTTGGTTCGGCGACCGACTCGACCGCGATGCCGGTGTCGGCGGTGAAGAGCGGGAAGACATGCTCGTCGAAACTGTCCTTGAAGTAACCGCCGTACACGCCGATCTTGAGGGAGCGCGGCTGCGCAGCGGCCAACGAAGCCAGCGCGAACAGCGCGGCGAGACCGACGGTGAGGAGTGAACGTAAACGGATGCTCATCGATACCTCCGGTGGCGGCGGGGCCGCCAAGTGGCAACTAGGTGGGGTCTTGGCTACTCGCGCTTGCGCTTGTCAACGCCGCGGCGAGGCGCGCGGACCCCAGCTCGAGGTTGGCCGGCGCGTAGTGCGCGAACGAGAGGCGCATGCGGTCGTGCTGCATGTCGCTTGTCGAGAAGGCCGCGCCAGGAGCGAATCTTACGCCGTTCGCCACCGCCTGTCGCAGCGTGGCGCCCGCGGTGTCGGCCACGCCGGGCACCCGCAACCAGATGAAGTACCCGCCACGCGCCTCCATGAACTCAGCCGTTGGCAGGTGGTGGCGCAACGCCGCGCTCAGCACGGCCGCGCGCTGCTCGAAGGCGGCGTTCAGCTTCGTTAGGTGCGCGTCGGCTGCTCCGCTGCGCAAGGCTTGCTCGACCAAGGCGCCAACGAGAGGGTTCATGCCGCCGCCGCTCTGCAGCAGCCCCGAGTTCTCGAAGCGCGCGAGGACCTCCGGCGCGGCGACGAGCCAACCGAGCCGCAGCCCGGGTGCGAGGATCTTCGAGAAGGAGTTGAGGGCAACGACGCGACTGGCGCCGTGACCAGCCAGCGAGCCCTGCGGCTGGTTGGAGAAGCTCAGGTAACGGTAGACCTCGTCCGCCAACAGCCAGGCGCCGTGGCGCTCGCTTACCTCGACGATGCGCTTGGCGCGTCCGGGGTCGAGGCTGGCGCCGGTCGGGTTGCCGAAGGCTGGCACGAGGTAGACGGAGGCTCCAGGGTGGCGGCTGAGCGCCTCGTCCAACGCCTCTGGCACCATGCCGCCGGCGTCGCTTGCCACGCCGACTTGCCTCAGGCCGTGGTCGCGAAAGACCAGCTTGGCGAGGTGGTAGGTGGGTTCCTCCACTAGCATCACGTCGCCAGGCTTGGTTACGAGGGTGCACAGCAAGTCGAGGGCTTGAGAGATGCCGCCCGTGACGACCAGCCCGTCCGGCGCCAGGGCGGCGCCATGCGCTTGCCTGCGGTTGGCGTACGCCGCTATCTCCTCGCGCAGGCCGAGCGGGCCGCGCTCGGCGCCGTACTGCAGCGTGGTCGGGTCGTGGCGTTCCATGACTACGGCGCCCGCTTCCGCCATGGCGTCGAACGGCAGCAGGTCGGCCGACGGGTGGCCCTTGCCGAAGTCAATGACAGCGCCCCCAGTTCCGCCCGAAGGCGGTCTGGGGGCGGAGCCGTGCAGCGCTTGTGAGTTCTGGTTCAAGCGTTAGTGCCTGGCGTGGCGCCTGGCGTTGCGCCGAACGACACTTGCGGAACCGCCTTGTCGCCCTCCGGGATCTGCAGGAACACGGCTGGCTTCTTGCCCATCGGACCGGCGAGGAACACGGCTGGCACGGTCTCGATGAGGGTGTTGTACTGCATGACCGCGTCGTTATAGAACTGGCGCGCGTAAGCGATCTTGTTCTCGACGCCGGAGAGTTCCTCTTGCAGCATCTTGAAGTTCTCGTTGGCCTTGAGGTCAGGGTAGGCCTCGGCCACGGCGAACAGCTTGCCAAGGGCGGCGGTCAACACATTGGCGGCGTCAGCGGACTCGTTGACGGAGTGAGCGTTCATGAGGCCTGCGCGGGCGCGCGTGACTTCCTCGAACACGGTGCTCTCGTGGCTGGCGTACCCCTTCACCGTCTCGACGAGGTTGGGGATGAGGTCGGACCTGCGCTTGAGTTGCACGTCGATCTGGCTCCAGGCGTTCTGGTAGCGCTTCTCGTACGCGATTATGCGGTTGTATATCGAGACCGCGTAGAAAGCTAACGCGACCAGGATTACGAGGACTATGAGGCCTCCCATGGTTGAACCTCCTGCGGCGATTGTAGCGGAAAGCGCCCTAGTGCATCGGGCCAGCCGCGTGGCAGGCGCTTAGCGGCGCCGAACACGGCTGCCGTTCAGGCCTCGCGCGAGGAGATGACCCCACCGCCAAGGAGGCGCTCACCGCTGTAGATGACCGCGCTCTGCCCCGTTGCGACGGCGAACTGCGGGTCGTCGAACTCGAGCCTGAAGCGCTCTGCGCCAAGCAGCGTGAGGGTGGCGGGTTCCGGGCGCTGGCGGTAGCGCACTTGCGCCTCGACGCGCTTCGGTAGGTGCTCCTCCTCGACGAGGAAGTTGCCGCGCGTCGCCTCCAGGTTGCGCCAGTGGCACATGTCGCGCGTGCCGACCACCACTTCGTTGGTCTCGGAGCGCAACTCGATGACGTAGCGTTCGAGGTGCGACTGCCGCAGTCCGAGGCCGCGCTTCTGACCGATGGTGTAGTAAGCCACGCCCTTGTGATCGCCTACCTCGCGGTAACCGTCCGACGCGTCAACGACCTTGCCTGGCACCGCGCGCGTGACCTCCTCGAGGTACGCCTTGACGGTGGTCGGCACGAAGCACAGGCCGGACGAGCTCTTCTTCTCTGCGGTGCGGAGGTGGCGCTCGGCCGCCATGGCACGCACTTGCGCTTTGGTGAGGTCGCCCAACGGGAAGAGCAGGTAGCGCAAGATGCTGCGTGGCAGGGCCCACAGGAAGTAGGTCTGGTCCTTGTCGTCGTCTACGCCGCGGTGCAGCTCTGGCCCGTGCGGCCCGTCGATGCGGCGCACGAAGTGGCCGGATGCCATGTACTCGCAGCCGAGCGCCTGCGCGCGCTGCACGAACGCCCCGAACTTGATGTGGCGGTTGCACCACACGCACGGGTTCGGGGTGCTGCCAGCTTGGTAGGTCGGCACGAACGGGTCGATGACGATCTCTTGGAACGTCTCGCGGAAATCGAGTAGGTAGAACGGTACGTCCAGGTTGTCTGCCACGCGCCGAGCGTCGTAAGCGGCGTCCGGACTGCAGCACAGGTCGAAGGCGCCCTGCGGTTTGTCGTCAGGCCAGAAGCGCAGCATGCTCCCAACGACCTCGTACCCCTGCTCCGTGAGGATGGCGGTAGCAACGGACGAGTCGACACCACCAGACATGGCGGCCAGCACCTTGACTGGCGTGAC
>CALCHY010000174.1 GCA_937907415.1 uncultured Trueperaceae bacterium | reverse complement strand
TCCTCATCCTCGCCGGCGTCATCCACGCCTTCTTGCGCGGCAAGCCAGCAGGCAAGGACCCGTGGGACGCCCGCACCCTCGAGTGGACCACGTCATCCCCGCCTGCGTACTACGACTTCCCCGTTCAGCCGGTCGTCAACTCCCTCGATCCGCTCTGGGTCGAGAAGCACCCAGGCGCCATGGGCGGCGTAACCGCACCAGACCCTGAGAGCGGCAAGGCGTACGACGCCCACGGCATCCACATCCCTGGCCAGTCGTGGTTCCCGTTCGTCGCTGCCCTGGCCCTCGCCATCGGCTGCTACGGCCTCATGTACGACAACATCATCTTCGCCATCATCTGCGGCCTCGCGTTCATCTTCTGCATCTTCGGATGGGCCTACGAGGGCGTAGGCGGCACGCACTTGCACCTTGACCTCGCGGAGGAAGGCCAATGAGCGCCGAAGCAAGCACCGCCGCCACGGGCGCCGTGGCGGCGCCATACCGTTCCAGCAAGCTGCCAGACGTCAAGTTGATGATGTGGGTGTTCCTCGCGTCAGACACCATGTTCTTCGGCTCGCTGATCGGCACCTACCTCGCCTATCACAACCGCAGTCTCGTCGGCCCCATGCCGCGCGACCTCTTCGACATCCCGCTAACCACGGTCAGCACGTTCGTGCTGCTCATGTCGAGCTTCCTCATGGTGCTCGCGCTCCACTCGCTGCGCGAGAGCGACATTGGCAAGTTCCGACTGTGGACACTTGGCGTCGCCGTGTTCGGCTCCATCTTCCTCGGGTTCCAGGTCTACGAGTTCACGCACTTCGCGAACGCGGGCCTGAGCATCCACCAGAACCTCTTCGGGACGACGTTCTTCATCCTTACCGGAACCCACGGGGTCCACGTGACGGTAGGCGTGCTCTGGCTAGTCAGCCTCTTGATCACCTCGTACCTGCGACCCATGCAGGCGAAAGACGCCGTCTACCTAGAGATCGCCGGCCTCTACTGGCACTTCGTCGACATCGTGTGGATCGTGATCTTCACGGTCGTCTACCTCGTGGAATTCTTGTGAGCGGGGCTCTCGACTAATGGCTGAAAGCAAGCACTCCTCCGTCACCAGCTACGTGATCGTCGCCCTCATCCTTGGCGTCATCACCTACATCGAGTTCGCGCTCGTCGAGTACCCGCAAGCGTGGCTCGGTAGCACCTGGACCCTCGTCTGGCTGATCGCCCTCTCGATCGTCAAGTTCATCATGGTCGTCATGTTCTTCATGCACCTCAAGGACGACGACCGCACCTACACCGGCTTCTTCTCTAGCGGCATGTTCATAGCCCTAGCCACGTTCGTCGGCTTGACGGCCATGTTCGTCCTGCCGCGCGCCGTGGCCTCCACCAAGCCGGAGAACGTGGCAGCGGCCAACGCCGCCCACGCCGAGGTTCCGGAAGCCTTGCTCGAGAACGTCGAGACGGGCGGCGCGTCACGCACGCCAGATCAGATCGCTGACACCCCCCGCGTGGCGGACCGCAGCGTGGGGATAACGCCCCCGACCGCAAGCAACGATGCGTCCACCTACAGCGTGACCGCCCCAACTACCGCGGCAGCTGGCACCCCGGCAGCAGCTGGCACCCCTGAAGCGGCGCCAGCTCAGGCTGGTGGCGCCGACGAGGCACCAGCAGCGGCCACGCCAGCCGCTGAAACGCCAGCCGCAGCAGCCCCTGTCGAATGGGATGCCGCCCACGGCGCCACCGTCTTCAACTCCAACTGCATGGCCTGCCACCAGGCGACCGGCCAGGGCATCCCGGGAGCATTCCCGCCGCTTGCTGGTCACGCGGCTGACATCTACACGCTCGACGGCGGCCGCACCTACCTCCTCGACACCGTGTTGTTCGGCCTGCAAGGCCAGATCAACGTCAACGGGGCGGTTTACAACGGCGTCATGCCTGCCTGGAACCACCTCCCAGACGGCGACATCGCCGACGCCCTCAACCACGTGCTCACCGCGTGGGGTACCGCGCCGGCAGGGTTCACGCCGTTCACGGCAGCCGACGTGGAAGCGCGCAGGCCTGACGCCCTCACCGCGGCCGACGTGCACGCCCACCGCGAGGCCATCGGCCTGCAGTAACTACTGCCCTAACCTCGGCAAGCCGCCATGCGGCGACCCGAGACTGAACCCGAACCGAGCACTGCGGTTACCCGCCGTGCTCGGTTTGGGTTTAGCATGGCACCACGCCCCGCTGGTCCCTAGAAGGCATCGGGCGGCGGCGGGAGAAGGACCTCAAGAGATGCTCTACCTAGACTGGCAGTTGGAGCCCGTGCTCCTCGGAATGATCGCCACCGCAGCCGTGGCGTACTACCTCTCGGTGGGCCCGCTGCGCAAGCGCATAGCACCAGGGCAGCCGTACCCGACCGGGCACGCCATCGTCTTCGGGCTCGGCCTCCTGGCGCTGTTCCTAAACGAAGGCTCGCCCCTACACGACCTCGCCGAACGCTACTTGCTCTCGGCGCACATGCTGCAGCACCTGACGCTCACGTACGCCATCGCGCCGATCATCCTTGCAGGCACACCCAAGTGGCTGCTCAAGGCCTCGCTCGCCAACGCGCGCATGCTGCCGGTAACGAAAGTACTGCTCAGCCCGCTCATGGCTTTCGTGGTGTTCACGCTGGTGCTCTCCGTCTACCACCTACCCGCCATCTACGACCTGGCGCTGTCCAACACTTCCCTGCACCACGCCGTTCACATCGTCATCCTCTTCGCATCCCTGATGGTCTGGTGGCCCATCATGAGCCCACTCGAGGAACTCCCGCGTCCCGCGTTCATCGTGCGCATCGCGTACCTCTTCCTCCTGCCCGTCGCTCAGCTCCCGATCTTCGCTGGCATCACCTTCGCACCCGAACCGCTCTACGCCGCGTACGCCAACATGCCAGTGCGCGCCTTCGGCCTGTCGGTCCTCGAGGACCAGCAGATCAGCGGCGCCATCATGAAAGTAGCTGGCCTCATCGCGTTCGGCATCCCGTTCATCGTCACGTTCCTGCAGTGGTTCATGAGCGAGGACAAGGGCCAAAGCTGGCGCCCTCAACCGCGGACACATAAGCCGTCGTGAGCGCAGCAACTAATCCCCTGCCAGGCAAGCTCCGCGCCATCGCCTTCGACTGGGGAGGCGTATTCACCGAGGGCACGTTCGACTCCAGCGCCCACGCCCGCCTTGCCGAGCTTCACGGCCTGCCCGCCACCACCGTAGAGCCGCACTACCTGCACCTCATGGAGGCGTTCGAGGTAGGTGCGTACGACATGGCGGAGTTCCACCGCCGCTTCCAAGCGGCAGTCGGTGCCTCGTCAAGCCTCCCAGAGTTCCGCACCGCGTTCCTGGGCGCCGTGCGCGAGCGGCCGGCCATGTACGAGCTGCTGGCGGGGCTACCAGACGGCATCAAGATCGGCATGCTCTCCAACAACGTGCCGGAGCTATGTGACCTCGTGCGCGACGACCCACGCATGCGGCGCGTGCAAGCGCCCGTCTTCTCCAACGAGATAGGCGTGCGCAAGCCGGAACGAGCCGCGTTCGACGCCCTCTGCGACGCGCTCGGCTTGCCGCCGGAAGCCATCGTGTTCATCGATGACAACGCCGCCAACATCGCCGCCTGCAACGCCCTCGGCTTCGCGGGCCTGCTCATCGACGACCTACCGAGTTTCGCGGCGCGCTGGCGCGCGACGCTGCCCGCACTAGCCCTACCGCGAGGCCTCGCGTGAGCGGCCGCAAGGACGACGCGCAGTACGTCGAACACCTAGGCGACGACCGCGCCCTCTGGGAACCAGAGGCCACCGAACCGCGCGCCTTCAAACTGATCCAGGGCTACCTGTGGCACCCACGCGAGCAACAGCACGACATGGCCGCGCTGCTCCCGGAGGAGTTGGGGCCGGACGTCCACTTGCTCCTAGACGCCATGCCTGCAGCGCCGTTCACCTTCTTCGAGGACGGCACCCTCAGCGCTACCCAGGTCGTTTACCAGCTAACGGTGGTGGCCATCGTGCAGCCAGGCCAAGACCCGGCTGACCTGCTACCCGAGATGGCCGAACGGCTCGAGGAGCGCCTCAACGCCACCCCAGCAGACGTCGGTTGGCAGCTCATGAGCGACCTGCGCGAGGTCGACTGACCGCCCAGCGTGACGCTAAAGCGGAATGTTGCCGTGCTTCCTGTAGGGCACCTGCACTTCTTTGCCCTCTAGCATCCGTAGGCTGCTGATGAGCCTGCGGCGCGTGTCCTTCGGGTCGATGACGTCGTCGATGTAACCGCGTTCCGCGGCAGCGTACGGGTTGTCGAAGCGCCGCTTGTACTCCGCGATGCGGGCGGCGCGCGTGGCGGCCGGGTCTTGCGCCTTCTGGATGTCGCGGCGGTAGATGA